>JBDGQN010000127.1:0-13187 GCA_042219055.1 Salinibacter sp.
CGCTGACAGTGTCTACAAGAGCGACGACCACCCGAGAACCGGACCACGTGCTCCCTGAGGGCCTCCTCGTCCCCTCAACTCTCTCCAGTGCGCTCAATGGTTGATGTTTGGGAATTGGGATTGTCTAGACCCTCTCCCATACTGTGTTTCTCATGCGTTGTCCACAGTTCCCAGCGTCTCGTGCTCGGTGATTTCACTCTCTGGCTCAAAGGCCTTTCTCCAGTGGTTCAGTCCCTCTTGGCCGGGGCATTTACCTGGTTCGTCACGGCCCTCGGAGCGTCGATAGTGTTTGTGACCCGGAGCGTGAACCGACGATTGCTCGACTCCATGATGGGGTTTGCGGCCGGGGTCATGATTGCGGCCAGTTTCTGGTCGTTGCTCGCCCCGTCTATCGAGATGGCCGCGGCACAGGGGGTTACGGTCTGGGTGCCCCCGACCGTAGGCTTTCTGCTCGGCGGCGTCTTTCTCCGAATCTCCGACGCACTGCTTCCCCACCTACATCCGGGCGCCCGGCGACAAGACGCGGAAGGCATCACTACCTCGTGGCGGCGCGCCACGCTGCTGGTGCTAGCCATTACGCTGCACAACATCCCTGAAGGACTGGCCGTGGGGGTGTCTTTTGGCGCCGCCGCGATCGAACTGGAGGTGGCGACGGGGGCCACCCTCGCCGGGGCCATGGCCCTGGCCATCGGAATCGGGCTCCAGAATTTTCCGGAGGGCATCGCCGTGGCCCTTCCGCTCCGCGGCGAAGGGGTCCCTCAGGGCAAGTGCTTCTGGTACGGCCAGCTGTCCGGATTCGTCGAGCCGCTGTCGGCCGGGCTGGGTGCCATTGCAGTGTTGACCGTGCGTCCAATCCTGCCGTACGCCCTCGCCTTCGCGGCCGGGGCCATGATTTACGTGGTGGTCGAAGAACTCATCCCCGAGTCGCAACGCCACGATAACACCGACCTGGCCACGCTGGGGGTCATGGGGGGCTTCGCCGTCATGATGACCCTCGACGTGGCCTTGGGATGAGAATGCTGTCGGCGCTTCTCATTACTTCCTTTCCGTTCCTCTGCACTGATGTCGTCTCCTCTCCCTTCCGGCGTCTTTGCCGCCGGCCTAACCCCGTTTCATTCCGACCGGTCCCCCCACCACGCTGCCCTCGCCCGACACGTGCGCCGACTCCTCGCACACGGGTGCGAGGGAGTGCTCTTGTTCGGCACGACCGGCGAGGGGCTCTCGCTAAACGTGGGGGAACGCCTCAACGCCCTGAAGGCCGTCTTGTCCGCAGGTCTTCCCTCGAAGAGACTCCTCGTAGGAACCGGCGCCCTCGCCCTCCCCGACGCCGTCCAGTTGTCCCAGAAAGCGACGGAGTTGGGAGTAGGGGGCATCCTGGTGCTCCCTCCGTTTCACTTCCGGCAGGTAGAGGCCGAAGGAGTCTTCTGCTTTTACGACCGCCTCGTGCGGGCGGTCAACGACCCCGATCTCCGTCTGTATTTCTATCACTTCCCCGAACTGACGGGCGTGCCCATTCCCTTCAGCGTCATCGAACGGCTCAAAGAGGCCTACCCTGAGCAAATTGCCGGCATCAAGGATTCGAGCGGCGAGTGGGACCACACCCACGCGCTTTGCAAGGACTTCCCGAGCCTGCAGGTGTTTTCGGGAACGGAACGGCTCCTGCTGCCGGTGCTGGAGGCCGGTGGGGCCGGGTGCGTCTCCGCCACAGCCAACGTGACTGCGCCTCTGGCGGCTCAGGTGGTCGCGCAGTGGCGCAACGCGAAGTCTCCCGACGCCCTCCAGAAGCAACTCACAAACCTCCGCACCGCATTCGCACCTCTGCCGACGATTGCGGCCCTGAAGCACCTTCTCGCAGCCTGGAGCGGCACGTCCGGGTGGACCACCGTGCGCGCCCCCCTCGTGGAGCTCGCCCCCGAGCAGGAGGACGCGGTGGACGAGCTTTCTGAGCGCCTGCGGGAGGCAATCGACCTCCTCGACTCAACTGATTAGGACCACTACGGCGACCGTCCGGAGTTGCGAAGGGGCACCACCTTCCCTTTCGGTGTAATGCGCTCATCGTCGTCCGGCTTCCGGGTGGGGAACCGGCTCACCGATACGTCCGGGTTGCGATTCTTGGGGACGTAGTGGACGTGGTCCCCATGCGGAATCTTCTCAAACCGCTGGCCCCGATAGGGATTGACAACCTCCCACATCAGGAACGCGAAGAAGATCAGGAACACTCCCCCTGCAATCCACCTCCGCCAGGACCGCGCGGACGCATTGTCGTCGGACGTAGCCATGAGGGAACGAGCATGAGGAACGTGACAAAGAGCGCGATGAAGTGCAGCGTAAGTACTACTCTAACCGAGGGAGCGTAATTCCTTCTTGGTGTTGGTACTTTCCCTCTTTTTGGTCGTACGACACGTTCGGCACCTCCCCCTGAAAGAAGACGACCTGAGCGATCCCTTCCTCGGCGTACACCTTGGCGGGGAGGGGCGTGCCATTCCCAATCTCAATCGTGACGTGGCCTTCCCACCCAGGTTCAAGCGGGGTCACATTTACGATAATGCCGGAGCGGGCGTAGGTGGACTTTCCCAATACGAGCCCAAGCGTGTCCGAGGGCATGCGAAAATACTCGATAGACCGGCCGAGCACGTAGGAGTTGGGCGGGATGAGAATATGATCGTCCACCTCGTACTTCACAAGAGCCCGGTCGTCGATCCGCTTCGGGTCCACCACGCTGTTGTAGATGTTGGGCGTGAAGACCCGAAATTCCCCCGCCACTCGCATGTCGTACCCGAAGGAACTCAGTCCATAGCTGACCACGTCTTCTCGCACCTGCTCGTCGACGAAGGGGTCGATCATGTTGTGCTCGGTGGCCAGCGCTCGGATGTGATGATCGGGAAGAATCATCGGGGGAATGATCGATGTGAGAGGAAGTGTAAGGCGACGTGCAGAAGCTACGACGGAACGGGATCGAACGTCAACTCCAGCGACCGGTCACCGGGATCCCGTCTCGGGAGTCGACACGGTCAGGCCCTCCGCGAGAATACGGGGCGCTTCCCGGCCGTAGTTGAACACAAGGTCCGCCGCGGTCATCCCGGCCTCGAAGTCTTCGAAGTTCTGACGATAGGTCGGATGGTCGTAATCTGCGGCCCGCCCCTCCACCGGCATCGAGGACGACACGTCCCCCTGGGTCCCAACGAGGATCTCGGCCCCCGTGGCCTCGACGATCCCGGAGAGCGTGCTCGGGGTTCCCGCCAGGGCCGAGGCCCGTGTGACGGTTGTGCGCAGATCCAGCAGCTCGGTGAGCACGTTCACTGAGCGACATACACAGGGGGCCAGTCGAGTCCAGGTATGCTCAAAGAAGGGCCGGAAGGTGTCTTCGTAGAACTCGAAGTACATCGTCGTCCGGTAGTCATACAAAAATGAGCGCCAGTGCTTTTCTTGCCACCGGCCCTCGGTTTTGATGTCCACCTCCTGGATGGGGGCTCCCTCTCGTTGGCCGAAGAGAGGGATCGTGATCCAGTGCCAGCCCGGCGCGTTCCGGAGCTTGCTACGGTTCTGGAACGATTGCCGACGGTGCGGGAACGTGTCGGCGAGAACGAAGTGATCCACTTGCTGAACCAACGCCATGTACGCCAGTCGTGGAAAGTATTCCGGAGGACGGACGGCAATCATGGATGCGTTCTCAACTGAGCATGGCGTCGTTGTCAGCGTCACGGACGCGCGGTCCGCATCTGCGACCTTCAGGAAACTCGACTGTCCCCCGTGCAGTTTGCTGCGAGCCATTCGGATCCTGTGAACCCCCACTTGGAGGACCGGACCCGGGGCACTTGAGCCTTCAAGCCGCCGGGGGTATTTTGTGAGATTGTGAGCCAACGCATTTCCTTTCGTTTCCCTTCCCACCTCCCGATCTATGTCAACCTCCGACCAATCCCAGACGACCCTGGAGGGAAATTACCAGATTCTTTTCCAGTTCGCATTCTGGCTATTCGTCGGGGCCATTTCGTTTAGCGTAGCCGGAATGCTGCTGCTCCGGCTTGTGCCCTCTACAATGTCCATCTTCGGGCCCATCTACACGAAGCTCGTGAAGACGCCCACGTGGACATTCATGATTATGCTGGGCATCCTTCCCCTCCTCATGTACGGGCCCACGTTCGGCTGGAAGCGGATGAGCATGATCGCCGTATGGGGATGTCTGGTGGGAGGAGGGAGCGAACTCATTGGCACCACGGGAATCCTCACGGTGGGCGACATCCCGCTCCCGTTCGGGGAGTACCAGTACCATCCGAATTGGCTGGGTCCCAAGATTGCTGGGCACGTGCCCTACTTCATCCCGCCGTCCTGGTTCGCTGTGTCACTAATTTCCCTGGACCTGGCCCGCCGGATCACCACGCGGCGCTGGGGTGCCCTCTTACTGGGCACTCTGTTCATGGTGCTTTGGGACGTGTCGCTCGATCCGGCCATGAACCGGGCGTTTCCCTTTTGGACCTATGGCGCTGATGGATTCTACTTTGGAATGCCGCTCTCCAATTGGGGGGGATGGACGGCCGTTACTTTGGTAATTCTGCTCGGCTATGAGTTCATCCGCGGAGACACCCGCGTAGAGCACGCCTGGGCCCCGTGGGTTTACGCCCTCAACTGCATCTTTCCGCTCGCGATCTGTCTCCTCCGAAATCTATACCTGCCCGCCCTGATCGGCGGCCTCGCCACGGCAATTCCCTTCCTGCTGCTATGGCGGTACAACCCCGATCACCTGAGGCGCGCCGTCTCCCTTCTGCGCGCCTAGTCTCACCCGTTCTCACCTCGTCGCTCGTAGGGATGCCCCAATGCCTTCTCTTTCCCTTGACGACCGGACCGACGAAGACCAGTGGATCTGGGAGTCGTTTCGGTATCACTCCCGCACCTTTTCCCTGGCGGCCTACCTCCTGCCCCGCTCCGTGCAGATGTCCGTCGCCACCCTCTATCTCTTTTGCCGCCGGGTGGACTCGATTGCCGATCAGCGCGTGCTCGAGGTGGGACGGGAGCAGGCCCTGTCCGAAGTGAAGGCGGTGCGGGACCGGCTCGACGACACGCTCGCCGGCTCCCCTCCGACCAACACGGTGCTCTGGCGTCGGCTCGCCGAGGTGCACGAGCACGACTGTCTCCCCCGGGAGCCAATGTACGAGTTGATTGAGGGGGCCCTCTGGGACCTCGAAGGACATCCGATCGTCTCAAAGGAGGATCTGATCGACTACTCAAACCTCGTGGGGGGTAGTGTGGGGGCCATGATGCTGCCGTTCCTGGCCGCCGCAGAACGGCACGAGACGCTGGAACCGGCCGCCCGGCGCCTCGGCATTGCCATGCAGATTACGAACATTGTGCGCGACGTGGGGGAAGACCTTGACGACCTCGACCGCGTGTACCTGCCCGAATGCTGGCTCGACGACCACGACGTACAAGTGACGGCCCTCGCAGAACACCGCGTGCCGCATGGATACCGCCGGCTACTGGAACGGGTGATGGGAACAGCCGAACAGTACTACGACGAGAGCTTTGAGGGCGTGTCGGCGCTTCCGTTTCGCTCCCGTCACGGGATCCGCGCCGCCGCTCGCATGTATCGGGAAATCATGAACGAGGTGCGTGCTAATGGCTACGACAACCTGACCCAGCGGGCGTACGTCCCCATGCGGCGGAAGCTCCAGCTTCTTCTATACGATGGCTACGATCGCCGCAAAGCACGATTGTCGTCGGAGTGAGCCGCGCCTTCCGTGCCGTTCCTCGCGTCGTTCCCTTCCTCTTCGTCCCATGCGCCGGCTCGTCGAGACCCTGCTTCGTCTGGATCTCCGCCGGGCCTTCCGTCGCGTGTGTTGGGTGGGAGAGTGGCCCCCGGCCCTGCCCGACGGCCCCGTCATCGCGTACGCCAACCATCATCACTTTTACGACGGGCATCTGGCCTGGCTCTTGTTCCGCGAGCGGCTGGAGCGGCGGCCTACCCTCTGGATGGCCGAGTGGGATCGCTACCCGTTCTTCGCGGCCGTGGGCGCTCAACCCTTTCCCCCGGACGATGCAACGCGACGAGCCGCCACGGTGCGTCGCACGGCACGGCGATTCCGAACCGAGCCCTCCACGGTGCTCGTTTATTACCCCGAAGGCACGCTCCACTCTCCCGACGACGGCCTCCGCCCCTTCGATGTCTCGATCCCCCAGCGGATCGGGCACCTTTATCCAAAGGCCACGTGGTGGCCCTACGCGGTGCACGTGACCTGGTGGGACGAAGCAACCCCGACCGCCCTCGTCACGGGCGGATCTCCCCACGAGGCCGACGGAGAAGAACGGGCCCGCCTCCGAAAACTCTGGAACACCCTCCAGGATCCGTCCGAGCGGTCCTCGACTCGGCCCCTCCTCTCCGGCTTCCGCAGTCCCGAAGAGCGGTGGAGCTTCTCGTTCACGTCCTCCTTCTTCGAGCGCTACCTCTAACCGATGCCCCTTCTGTGCCTCCTGCTCATGGCCTCCTCTCCATTCGCGGCCGCCACCCAGTCGGCCTACGCACAGCAGGACGCAGCTCGGCTCCGCACCTTGTTCAACCGGGCAGACTCGCAGGCCGACAGCCTCCTCGTCCGATACCGGCTCTACCCCCTCACGGAGGAGGCGGAGGTGCTGGACGGCATTCCCACCTCTCTCTCCGACGGCACCGCCCGGGAGTATGCGCTCCTCTCGGGGCTTTGGGCTTATCGGGCCGGCGAAGGGTCCTTCATCTCCGCCATCCGGTGCGGAAGACGGTCTACCCGTCTGCTGGAAACGGCCAAATCTCTCGACCCGGACGCCCCATTTGTCCTGCTCGTAGAGGGCCAGTCGCTGCTCTTCCGTCCCGCCATTGCGGGCCGGGACCCGTCCACGGCGGCCGACCGGTTTTCCACCCTGGCCGAGATCGTAGCGGAGGACAGTGCCTCGGGCATTTCCCGCACGGAGGCTCAGGTGTGGCAGTGGCTGGCACTCCGAGAGGCAGAGCGAACGAAGAAAGCCGAGTCGCTCCGTCAACGCCTTCGGAGTCGGGACCTGCCTCCCCTCTACCGGCAGTTCCTAAAAGATCCGCCCGACGTGTAGACGCCCGGTGTCGTCCTTCTTTCGTTTCGAAGATGGTCCCGATGAGCATAGAGTTTCTCCGCCTCCTGTTGATCCCCCCAATCGCGCTGGCCCACGCGGCGTTCTGGGGCGTCCTGCTCAGCAACCTGGCCTACCTGCGACGCCAGGAGACCGCGCCCCTCAACACCTACCCCTCCCTGTCGGTCTGCATTCCCGCCCGCAACGAGGCGGAAAATCTGCGGCGGTTGTTGCCGACACTCCAGGCCCAGGACTACCCAGAGCTCGACGTGCTCGTGTGGGACGACGGGTCGCAGGACGAGACGTGGGAGGTCCTGACCTCCGCCGACGATCCGCAACTCACACCGCTTCAAGGGGCCGCTCCCCCTTCCGGCTGGGTGGGAAAGGTGCACGCCCTATATCAGTGCACGCGCCGCGCCTCCGGCGACTACTACCTCTTTCTCGACGCCGACGCCGAACTCCGCCGCCCAGATGCTCTAAGGCGCCTCGTGGAACGGCACGTCGCCGCGTCGACCGCAGTGTCCTCGGGCTTCCCGCGGTTGCGAGGGGGGGCACTCCTCCTCGTCAGCCTCGTCCCCCACGCGCTCCTCCGCAGCCTGCCCTGGCCGCTCGTTTCCCGCACCCAGACTCCCTCGCTCAGTGCCCTTAATGGCCAGTGCTGGATGATCGACCGGGCCACCTATCACGCCCACGAGCCCCACGCCGAGGTCCGCGATGCGGTGCTGGAGGACGTAGCCATCGGTCGCTACCTGAAGCGAGAGGGACACCCGCCGACACTGCTCGACGTGCAGGACCTGGTCGCCGTGTACATGTACGGCGGTTTCCGGGCCGCCTGGAGGGGCTTCCGAAAAAACGCGTATCTACTCCTGGGCGGAACCCCCTCCCGCTTCCTGCTGATGTACGGAGGCTTTGTGCTTACCTGGCTGGTGGCCCCGTTCCTCTCAGTCTGGTTCCTCGTCTCGCTTTACGGTCTCAAATTCATTACCGATCGTGCGAGCGACATGCCCCGACACGTGACCCTCCTCGCCCCAGTCTCGTATCTGCTTGGGCTCGTCCTGCAGCTCGACTCGGCCCTGCATCATTGGAGAAACCAGGTTACCTGGAAGGGCCGTTCGGTCCCGAGTTCGGCCTTCCCCTCCTCCTCCGACCGCAGCCCCCCGCCCTCCAAGGACGAGTAGATCGTCGGGCGTCTGATCGTTATGTTCCAAGTAACTGCCCTCTTTCCCACCGCCCACCGTCCCGCCATGCGCCTCGGTCTTCTCTTCTCCTTGATCCTCGCCATCGGGGCCGTCATCTTCGCCCTGGCGAATCCGGGGACAATGGAGGTTGATTTCGTACTCTTCGAGACCAGCGGCTCCACCGCGCTGATCCTGCTTCTCACCTTCGGCCTCGGGGTCATCGTAGGTCTTTTGTGTACGCTGCCCAACCTTTTGCGGAAACGGAGTAAGCTGAAAACGCTCCAGAAAAACAAGGACGCCGGAACCGGAGCCAGTTCCTCCGCCGGCCCCAAATCTCCGTCCGGCTCATCGCAGGCCGAGGGGTCGTCGTAGCAATCTACCCTGATTCCTCCTCCCTCTTCTTCACCTCATGGGTCGCACGCTCCGACGTCCCCGTCCACTCCCGGCCGGGAGCCCCATCGCCGTAGTCGCCCCCGCCAGTGCCCCCCGTACCCCGGAGACCTACAACGAGGGTCTGGCCCGTCTCCGAGAAACCTACGACGTCCGACACGCCTGGCGGCCCGGCCCACAGCGGGGCTACCTCGCGGCCCCAGACGCCGACCGTGTGGAGGCCCTGCACCGGGCCATCAAGAATCCGGAGATTCGCGCCATCATCGCTGTCCGCGGGGGATATGGAGGCCTTCGGCTCTTGTCGAGGCTCGATTGGGCCCTCGCCCGTGAACATCCGACCCTGCTCGTAGGCTACAGCGACGTGACGGCCCTCCACCTTGCGTTCTACGCAAAAGCCGACTGGCCGGGGCTCTCCGGCCCGGTCGTAACCGAGTGGGCCAAGGCTGACGAAGCAACCCTCCGTTCGTTTCAGGGCTGGAGCGAAGGAAACACCCCGGACTTCGTTGCCGACTTCGACGCGTCTCTGACTCCACTGACCACGGGGACGGCCTCCGGTCCCCTACTGGGCGGCAACCTGTCGCTCCTCTCGCGCCTCATCGGCACCCCTTACGCCCCCAATTTTGAAGGATGCATTCTGGTGCTCGAAGAGGTGGCGGAAGCCCCCTACCGCGTGGACCGCATGCTGTCGCACCTCCAGCACGCCGGCGTGCTCGACACTGTGGCGGGCGTGGTGCTCGGCGCATTTTCAACGGGGGACCTCGATCCGGACAAACCGACCCTCTCTCTGGACACCGTCTTCGCGGACTACCTGGGAGACCAGCCTTACCCTGTTCTGAAAGGACTTCCGTATGGCCACCTGCTCCCCCGATGTTCTTTGCCCATCGGGATCCCGGTGCGGGTCCGTGCCACCCCCGACGAAGGGGTGCTCACCCCTCTCTCACCGCTCGTCACACGTTAGTGCCGGGTCAGATCCCGCTACTGAACGACACCGCTCGAAAAGAGCCGATTAGCATTTTTGGCTCACAGTATTTTTCATGCTCTAAAAGGATTCCAGGGATACTTCCGTCGTCTTACGCCCAGTCCCGGGACCAGTCTTCTCATCATCGAGCAGGGTCCGGGACACCTGGGAAGCATCTTCGCCCCCGTGGGACTACTGCTCCGTCAATCGTGCTTGTTCGGATAGGAGACCCGATCTCGAACCCATTGGGTAGGTCGTTTCGAGCGACGCCGAGAACCCTCTCAAATGTCGGCAATCCGCTGTAAGAGTTCTCGACTGTGCTGGAAGCAAAGCGACCGAGTAGTACTTCGGGCTGCGCTCGAAATGACGGTCAGTGTATTGGGGTTTGAGATCGCACCGCTCCTGCAAGATTGAGCCGTGACGGCCCACTACTAATCTGCGCCTAGACCTTTCTCCTCGGCTTCTCCGCGGCCTCGTCCGCAGGGTCTCGCTCTCAGGCGACTTCCACCAGACTACTGAATGAACTTCTGTGATCATGTCCGTCCAGAGGACTCGCAGTCCAGACCGCTTTCCCGAACTCTGGCCTCTATTGTTTGGCACTAGCCGGTACGAAGAGACGGACGCGTTCCGGTCGAGGCTGGCTCAGGTGGGTCGGCTCGGGGTGCTGGGGGTCGGGATCATCGGTCTCGTGGGCGTCATCCTCCACCTCGTTGCGAGCGTTCTCATCGGCGGTCCCATCACTTGGACCATCTCGGTGGCGTCTTCCCCGAGGAGCATCCTGATCCTCCACAACCTGCTCATTGCCGGCCTCTGTCTTTCCCTCATCGTGAGGAGCCGTCGCGGTGTGTCTCTTTCTGAAGGACGCTGGCTCATGGCGGGCGCACTACTGGCCGCGGCTGCTGTCTCTCTGCATAGCGAGGCCCTGAAAGGAACGTATGGTCCGCAGTACGTGATCGTGATGTACCTGCTCGCCACTATTGCCGTCCCCTACAAACCCTGGCAGGTGCTGGCGATAGGCGGGGGCCTCAGTCTCATTTTCTTTGCCGTGGCCCCCGGTGGGCCCTTCTGGACCGAGACCCTCGTTTCCCTTCCCCCATCGGTCTACCACCTCCCTGTCCTGATTGTCACCACCGTCCTTCTTGCCGGGGCCAGTGCCCTCTTGTACGCCAATCGGTGGGCGCAGCACCACGCCTACCAGCAGGCACAAACCAAGCTCCACGACCGGGAGCAACTACTTGACTCGATCGCCCAGAACATGCCGGGCGGCATCTACCGAAGCAACGCCGACCGGGACATCGTCTACGCCAATACAGCATTTCTCGACCTGTTTGGATACGACGACCTCGACAAGCTCCGGGAGCTGGAGGCTGTCGACTTTTACGCAAATCCTGAGGCCCGCCGCCGCCTGATTGAGACCGAATCGAATCAGGGCTCAATCGACGGGATCGAGGTCGAGTACCGCCGACGGGACGGAACGACCTTTACGGGACTTCTCAATACCTCCGCGGTGCGCGACGAGGACGGACAGCTCAAGTACCACGACGGCGTGATTACCGACATTTCCGAATTAAAGCAGCGGGAACAGGAGCTTCGAAAGGCGAAGGAGGAAGCTGAGCGCACCCAGAAGCTCTTCCAGACGGTCCTGAATAACGTACCGGTCATGATCACCATTTACGATGAGAACGGTGACTTCTTGATGGCAAACGACCACTTGGAGGAAGTACTCGGATGGGGCGAAGAGGACCTGAAGGACCATCCGTCCCCGCTGAAAGTCCTCCATGGGGAATCGGACGATCGGCGAAAGGCACAGTCTCTTCTGAAAGCGGCACCGGACGAATGGCGCGACTTGAAACTGTACACGAAAGACGGCACGGCTCTCGACTCGACCTGGACCAGTGTGCACCTCCCGGACGGTCGTCGCATCGGTATCGGACTGGACATCTCGGACCGAAAGGCCTACGAGCGGGCCCTCCGTGAACGGCGTGATCGTTTTGTTACCCTCTTCGATAACCTCCCGACCCCCGTAGTGCACGGCAAACGACCTTCCGACGCGGACAACGGGGTGCGCATCGCCAACGTCAACACCGCCTTCGAGAAGGTTTTCGGGTACGAGGCCGAAGCAGTTGAGGGCGAGAAGGTCGTCGATCTCATCGTCCCCGACGATCGGACCGAGGCGGCCCTCCACCTGAACGAGAACATCTCAGACACTGGCACGATCGAGACAGAAGTTGAACGGCAGACAGCAGATGGAGTGCGAAACTTTCACCTCCAGGCGACCCGGCGGGAACAGGCCGAGGGCAACGAGGAAATATACGCCATCTATTCGGACATCACGGAGCGAAAACACATGGAAGAGAAACTGTGGCGCCGTGAGGAGTGGCTCCGCTCGATCACGCAAAACATCTCGGACGGCATCTTCCGCAGCACCCCGGAGCAGGGGCTCGTGTACGTCAATCAAGCATACGTGGACATGTTTGGGTACGACAGTGCGGAGGAGCTCTACGAAATCGATTCGGGGGAGATGTACGCCCGCCCCGAAGAGCGCGAGCGCCTCGCTCAAATCGAAAATGAGGAGGGGTCCCTCGACGGAATCGAGATCGAATTTCAACGCAAGGACGGCTCTACGTTCATCGGACTTGTGAACAGTACGATGGTCCAGGACGAAAACGGTGATCCACTGTACTACGACGGGGCCGTCACAGACATCACCGAACGGAAACGGCGCGAGCAGGCCCTTCAGGAGGCAAAGGAGGAAGCCGAAGAAGCGAACCGGCTCAAATCCGCGTTTCTCGCCAACATGAGCCACGATATTCGGACACCCCTCACCTCCATCATTGGCTTTGCGGAGGCGATTGGCAACGCTCTTGATCGAATCCCGACCGAGGACGTGTCCTCTTCCCCCAACGTCCCCACCGGGTCCTTCGAGGAAGTGAAGCAGTTTGCCCACCTCATTGAGCGAAGCGGACAAAGCCTTCTGGAAACCCTCAACTCAGTGCTCGATCTGTCGAAGTTGGAGGCCGGGTCTGCGGACCTCACCCTCGAGCCGGTCGACGGGGCCGAAGAGGTACGGGAAACGGCGGAACTGTTCGAGCGCCGGGCTGCCGAGGAGGACATAGAGCTCGAGACCGATGTGGAAGAGGGACCCCTCTGGACGCAGGCCG
Source organism: Salinibacter sp. (assembly GCA_042219055.1). Classification (GTDB taxonomy): domain Bacteria; phylum Bacteroidota; class Rhodothermia; order Rhodothermales; family Salinibacteraceae; genus Salinibacter. The sequence goes on from JBDGQN010000127.1 coordinate 12,753, forward strand.
ACCGGGGGGCCCTCAAACGCGTGCTCAACAACCTTCTTAGCAACGCCGTCAAGTTTACCGATCCCGGCGGGTGCATTACCGTGCGCGCCTACGGTGCCGACGACACCGTGACCTTCGAAATTGAAGATACGGGCGTGGGCATCGACCCGGAGTTTCTGCCGCACCTTTTCGACGCGTTCGAGCAGGAATCCAGGAGCCCCGACCAATCCCACGAAGGCAGTGGACTCGGCATGGCCGTGACGAAAAAGCTGGTGGACCGCATGAACGGATCTATCGACGTGGAGAGCGAACTCGGTGAGGGAACCTGCTTCACGATCGAGCTTCCTTCCGCCCCGGCCCCCTCGTGAGGACTCCCTCTCAGTTTGGGGACGTCCCCCACATCCAGGGCAATCGCATTAAAACCTTCGGTTGGTTAGGTTGATTAGCGAAAAATCA
>JBDGQN010000128.1:0-1057 GCA_042219055.1 Salinibacter sp.
GAAGTCGACGATTCGCGACGCGATCACGGAGGCCGGCGACGCAATCCTGACTGTCGCCGAAGAAAACCTGGAGGCGGCGATGAATCGGTTCAACTAATCTCCATAATTTTCGACCGCAGTGTCCCCTCGTTTGTGAGATGCTGCCTCCGGTCCTACCCCCCCCCGCCCGATTCGCCAGGCGCCCCACAGGATACCGACCATCGCGAGCCAGTGGAGGTGGTCCCCGATCGGCACGTCCGAGGGGGAGTCCGGATTCCGCCGGTCCGGATTATCCGGCGAGCCCGGGTCGGAAGCACTCTGCTTGGCCGCCGTCCCCCCAGACGTTGAGGCTCCGGTCATCCGCTCGATCTGCCCGGCCAGCTTCCGGCCCTTCTGGACCGTCTCCTGGGCCTCCGCCTGCCAATCGCGGTTCGACGTCCGCTTGCCCGCTGCTGACCCGTGTCCGCCCAACGGCATCCGGCCCGCCAGCGCCGGCCCGCCCCCGAAACGTCCCGTGAGGCCGGTCTCCCGCGCTCCCGCGCCCGACGAGGCACCCCTCGAGAATGTCTCCCCAGAGGCGACCGCTCCCGCCCCAACGCCACCGGCAGTCCCGAGGCCACCCGCGCGCACGCCACCTTGCGCTGCCGGTTCGGACGCCCCGGTCAGATCCGGCGTGGCCTGCTCGCGCCACCCTTTCGAGAAGGGAGCAGAGGCCCCCTCCCCGAGGCGCCCGCCGGACGAGAAGCCGGGGGACGACAGGCCGGCAACGGGCGTCGGGCTGCCCGAGGATCGGAGTCTCCCCTGCGTGGCGGCGGGCGTAGGACCGCCAGGGGCGTTTCCAGCCACGATGCCACTTCCGCCCCCTCCACCGGTCATCTCGGTAGCAAGGTACGCGAGGGGTGCGAGCAAAAGAGCGAGGAGGACAACAATCCCGAAGACCTCGAGCCAGACTAAATGACGACGGCGATACATGGGGCGAAAGGGTTGAATTCTGGCAGATTGGAACGTTGGTGAGGGTCGGGAAAGAACTAAACCACCCTCGACTGGAAGTCGAGGGGTTTGGGGGAGGGGTCTACCG
>JBDGQN010000128.1:1067-5196 GCA_042219055.1 Salinibacter sp.
GCTAAAGCGGCTCGTCTGAAAGACGAGGGTTTGGGACCGAGTGCGTGGAAATCACTCTCTACACTCGCGCATTCTTCGCCCGTGCTCTACCGCACGACGGTCAGATTGCGGGTCTGCTGCGTTCCCCCGGTCGTGAGGCGAAGAATGTACGTGCCGCTCGCGAGTCCGCTCACGTCGAGCCGACGCGTCTGCGGGCCCGGCTTCACCGCCACAGTGCGCACCCGCCGCCCGAGCACGTCGTAGAGCTCCAGCCGGGCGCCGCCGGCCTGCTGTTGCGGCACCGCGTACTCGACGGTCGCCCGCCGGGTCGCGGGGTTCGGATAGGGCGCCTTGAGGCTCAGACCGCCCTCTACGGGGAGCGCGCTTCGCGGCCCCACCGCCAGCCGGAAGCGGGCGCCCGAGGCGCTTTCCAGATCGGTGCCCATCCCTTCTTTGAGCGTGAAGGCGTAGCTCTCCGAAAGAAGGTCCGTGTGCTCGCCGGTTTGCGTGTCGGTGAGCCGCAGGGCCCAGCCCTCCGGGAGCTGCCAGGAGAGCTCCTCGCGCCGCGCCTCCGGCAGGCCGACCCGGGCCGTGGCGCCCGCGGCGTAGCTTCCCTCCGGCACCTGCGCACTGACCGGTAGGGTGACGGCACTCGGAGAACCGTTTCCACTCGGATACGGCTCGCTGGCAAGCGCGCGCTGGGGAAGGGGCGAGGCGTCGCTGCTCCGCTTCAGTGGGCTACTCAGCGTAACTGCCGGCGGTCCCCCGCCCGGCGGGTCGACTTGGGTGGCCTCGGCTCCGTCCCATCCGGCGGAGGCGCTTTCCGATAGGAGCAGCCCGAGCTGCCCGGTCGCGATCGTGTCGGCCTCGCTACTGCTCTGGGCCGCGGCCTGCGTCTTGGCGGCGCTCCCCTCAATGGTGTCAAAGGCCGCCGGGGGACGCGCGAGAGACACCTGGGGCGCCATCTGCGTCGAGGGCGAGGGGGGCGAGGCGTCCCTGCCCGTCGTATCGATCGCGGCGAGCCGAAGGTCGAGGCGGAGGCGGTGCTCGTTGGTGCTCTTTGCCTCAGCAACGGCGTGGGCCGACTGGCTCCCGATCAGGTCGCCGTCGCCGGACTGCTTGCCCGCGGTCGGGAAGGTGAGGCTGGTGCCTCCTTCTCCCTGCGTCGACCGCTCGACGAAGAAGCCCTGCCAGGCCCCGATCACGTCGCTGTCATCGTCGGACTGGGTGACGGTCGTGTAGCTTTGGCTGGAGGGATCCCAGATCTGAACGGACGTCTGGAAGCCCTGCGCCGAAAGGTTTAGCTCCGAGAGGTCGAACGCCACGTCGAACGGATTGCCCACCAGGTGGAAGGTCTTGCTCTGGCCAAGACCGGTGACCTGCGTGTTCGACGACTGGTCTTCACCCCCGGTACTCGTCGCGATGGGCAGGCCCTCCGAGCCGATCGGGTCGATCACGTCGTCGAAGAAGTAGAGCATGAAGCCCTTTCCGCGGGGGAGGGCGTCCCCACTGCTCGTTTGGGCCGTCCACGAGCCCGAGGTCCAGCGGTAGAGGATCGAGCCGCTGTTGGTGGCGAAGGTGAGGTCGTCTTCCAGGGCCGAACGGGCCTTGCCCGCGGCCGGGAGGGCCAGCATGCGCCAGCCTGCGTCGTTACCCGTGCCGTCCTGCCCAGAAATGGTGCGGGTGTACCCTGCATCGGTCGTAAAGACGACGCGCGCCTGCTCGCTGCCGCTGCTGTTGGAGGCGAGGATGCGGGCGTCGTACTCGGTGTCCGGCTGCAGGCCGCTGAGCGCCACCGACACGTCGCGGGTCGTAAAGTCGTCCGTCGATAGCGGGCTGGCCGAGGCGGTGACCGTCGTCACGTCCGACGGGGCGGCGGTGGGAAAGTACTGCACCTGCACGGTCGTTTCCAGCCCCGCCGCCGAGGCGGTGCCGGCGATCGTGGCACTCGTGCCGGTTACGTTCTGCGAACCGGTGGTCGAAGCGAGGGGGGAGGTTGTCCCGGTGTCCACCTCGTAGGCGCCGATGTTGACCGTGGCCGTACCGTTGCCGCTCTGGTCTTGGGTGCGGGTCGCGCCGGTAATGTCTTCCGAGATGCCGGATGGGATCGCGTCGTTGTCTCCCGCATCGAAGGCCGGGGAGCCGGGGGCGAGACGCAGACCGTCGTCGGGAGAGCCGAGCGTGCCGTCGGCCCCCTCCGGATTGCCGGACTCGACAAACTGGGGATCGGCCTCGACGTTGGACGCCTCGTAGGTCGTCGAACTTCCGTTGTCGTAGATGCCGCCCGTCCCATTCTCCACCAGCGAGTAGCGAATGGTGGGGTCCGCATTGGTATTCGCAATCTGATCTCCCCGAACCGACGCCGTATTCCCGTAGAGGAGGACGTTCGTGAGCGTCGGGTCGGACGAGCCGCTGGCCCCGTATCCGGACATCCCGCCTCCATAATCCGCCGTATTGTCGATGAAGGAGACGTTGACGAGCGTCGGATCACTTGCCCCATTTACCCCCTCATTCCTCCCCCGAAGCCGTCGGCGCTGTTCTCGTAAAAAAGCACGTTTGTGAGGGTGGGATGACTCTGCCCGCCGTTCGCGCCATCGTTGTACATGCCGCCCCCGTCCCCCGACGCGTGGTTTCCCGGAATGACGAGATTCTGAAACGTTGGACTACATTCGTTTCCACTCCCGCCTCCGGTGCAGTAGATCCCTCCACCGTCTGTGGCATTCCCGTTGGCCTGCCCGGCCGTGACGGTTACTCCGTCGATAACGGTGCTGTTGGTGATGTCGCTGGAAGTGCCGTCCAGAAACAGCACGTGGTTGCTGTTACTGCCAGAAATGTCCGAGGCGTCCACGGTCACGCCATTGGTGGTGGTGTCGTCCCCCTCGAGGTCGCCAGAGAGAATGGTGGGGTTCGCTCCTGGGTCCCGCTCAGACCGACTCGACTCGTCGCCCGAGAATCCGCCGTAGAGTCCGAGCCCGTCTTCGCCGCCCGTAATCACGAAGCTCGCGGACTGATCGGTGCCGCTCGCGGGCGTGTAGACGCCTTCGGCGATCCAGATCTCGTCGCTCGACGTCGCGGCGCTCAGGGCCGACTGTAGGTCGGTGTAGGCGTCGGTCCAGGAGGAGCCGTCGTTGTTGCCACTCGCATCGTTGTCGACGTAGATCTGGGCGTGGGCGGTGCCCATGCCCATCCCTGCAAGCAGTCCGGCGAGGAGAAGGATCGTCGCGTATCGATTCATACTTCGAGGTTCTGAATATTTAAAATATTTGAGCAAAAAGGATAGCCCTCGTCCTCGATCATTATTTCGGATCGTCGCCTGGGTTGGGTCGAAGTCTTCGGACAGATTTAGGTGTTCGTCCACTTCGGGCAAGTTCGATGATCCAGTCCTCGAACTTCTGTGGGGAAGCAGGGAGTCCCGTTCTCGGTGACTTCCTGCATGCCCTGCTGGATGCCTTCGTCCTCTTTTTCGCCCGCTGGTTCCCAACACTCACCGCTATGTCTCCCCCCCTTTCCGTGCCCGCATACCCCCAGACGCTCTTCTTCGCCGAATCGGTCGATGGGCCGGTCCATGCGATCTACCACGGATATCATACCGTTTGCGAGGATTCATTGTACATCTGTCTCTCGGTTGTCGGCACGACCCATTCGCTGGTGTTGAATTCCGAACGTGACGTGGTAGGCCCGTATCGCCATGCAGCCCTACACGAACGGGATCGACCGAAATGTACACTGGATGCTCGCATTTGGTGTAAGCAGACGGAATCATCTGCTGACGATGAGGAGTCGCGATGAGGATTGTAATGTTGACGCAATGAACATGCCATCCCCTAGCTTTCCGACTGGCAACTTCCACGAGGTGCCATGACATAGGTGCGCTTTGTTTTCGTCGTATTCCTCCAGTAGGCAGATGTAATTATTTCCGACTTGGAGCCCTCCTTCGTCTGGGAGTGCATTTTTCATATTGCGTATTTCATCACGACCCTTATCCCCTTCACGTCACTACGCAATCCGCACCGCGCAGTCCGCACCATCCGGTTTTCACTTTGAATTACGTAGACCTCCCTACCAACCGCGAATACGTCTCGGTAGATTGCTGATGTTCTTGCGGTAGTTTGAATCGTTTGCCCGCTGTTCTCCCAGCCCGTATCAGGGG
>JBDGQN010000129.1:0-8679 GCA_042219055.1 Salinibacter sp.
GATCTCGTCGAGCGTCGTGTCCACCTCGTGCGTCTTCGAGACGGTCATGGTCTGCACCGAAACCGGCGCGCCCCCTCCAATTTGGACATCTCCAACCTGAACGGGACGGGACGAGCGTCGAGGACGATCCATAAGACAAAGCGAAATTGATGACGAAGTCTACTTATTACGTATCGCGTAATCTGTGATGTCTCACCAGCCAACTCTCACCACTCCCCCACCGACCCACCAATTCACCAAAACACCAACCCACCAAAACACCAACCCATAAAAACACCAGTCACGATTGACTCGCCTCGTAGAGAATGCGCTTCTCTTCGTCACTGAGCGATTCGTAGCCCTGCTCACTGATTTTGTCGAGGATGCGGTCCACCTCCGTCGACCGAGTGTCGGGGTCCTTAGCGGGGGCACCATCCGAAGAGGAGGTCGGACGCGATCGAGAGCCTGTTCCCGACTCGTCCGCATTCGTGCCGCCGCTGAAGAAGCTCTTTATGCGCTCGAACAGAGTGAGCACGCGCGCGGAGGACCGGCGCGACCGGCCCCCGTCGAACAGCGAGCCGAGCCACGAAAACATGCCGAGTTCCCCCCGCTGCGTTTTGGCGTAGAGGAACCCGGTGAGGGCCCCTCCCCAATGCGCCGCCACAGCCGTGCCGCTGTGCGAAAGCGCCTGGAGTGCATCGATCACCAAAAACCCGATCACGACCCACAGCAGCGGCACCACTCCGAAGAAGAGCAGTCGAATCTGTTTGTAAGGGTACAGGATCGCCACGGTCGTCAGCACCCCGAGCACCGAGGCAGAGGCTCCCAACACGGGGATGCTCTGGCCACGAATCATGCCGCCCGCGATGCCTGGAAACAGGGGGCTGAGAAGAAGGCAGATTACCGCCCCTCCGATGGCTGTCGTGAGGTAAACCGTCCAGAACTGCTCCGACCCGTGCATGCGCTCAAACTCCCGCCCCACCCAGAAGAGCAGCAGCATGTTGATCCCGATGTGGAGCAGCCCAGTGTGCATGAAGCTATACGTTACCAACTGCCAGGGCTCCAACAGGATGTCGGGGAAGACCGGATGCAGTGCAAAGTGGGCCTGGATGAACTGAAGCCCTGGGGGCCACAGGACTAAGAGCTGCATACCCACCCACACCACCACGTTAATCGTGATGATTGTGCGCAGCGCAGGCGGCTGCTGGTAGTACCACGTTTTAAAGTCGTTCACGGTCGAGGACTGGGCTGGTGAACCCCATCTGGAACAGAGAGGGCCGGGCGACGGGCGCCCCCGGCGTCCTGTCGAAGATACACGACCTTATACCGCGCACTGGAGGCAAGGTTTGCTGAGGGGGGCAGTCCCGAATCGGGCTTTGCTGTCTGCTGGGTCGATGAGTTGACGCTTGAGTGTGAGGGATGCGTATTTCGTATTGCATATCACGTGTTTTGCGGATCCTAATGGCCTTACGCAATACCCACAACGCAATACGCATGCTCTACCACCGCATTGTCCGCTTCGGTTTCACCGGCAACTTGCCCCGCCAGTACTGGATGAGCAGGAAGCCGAAGAACATGCCGCCGAGGTGGGCAAAGTTCGCGACGCCCGCCTGCGTGCCGCTGACGGCCGAATAGAGCTGCAGGGCACCGAAGCCAGCGACGAGCCACTTGGCCTTGATGGGGAACAGAAACCAAATGTAGATTGGCTGATTCGGGAACATCATTCCGAACGCGAGAAGGATGCCATAGACCCCCCCGGAAGCGCCCACGGTCGGAACGGGGGCCCTCACGAAGGCAAGATGTGTGAGGGCTGCGCCGATGACGCACAAAAAGTAGAAGATGACGAAGCGCTGGGATCCCCATCGATTTTCGATCTGGACCCCAAACATCCAGAGGGCAAACATATTAAAAAACAGGTGCCCGAAGCTGCCGTGGAGAAAGCTGTACGAGACCAGCTGCCACGGCCAAAAGTCAGGGCCGAGGGTGCCGGGCGGGTAGAGGGGCATCAGGTTGAGCACGCTCGCCAGAATGGACGAGCTGGCCACAGTCTCGGCCGCCACGAACTGGGCGATAAAAAGCAGGCCGTTGAGAACGAGGAGGTTCTTGATCACCGGCGGCATCACTGAAAACCGAGTGGGCGGCCGATACTGAGTTCGTCGCGGCATACATGCGGGGCGTCTGTGAAAACCAATTGAGGCCGTAAGGAAACTCAAACGACTCAGAGGATCCTACGAGTCTCGTTCCCGTCCGTTCGGGACCCCGGTGGCCCGAGAGCTCTCCTTCGTTACAATCTCGTCGTTCGGTCTGCCTGTCGTCGATTCTGTGGTTCTCTTCGTCTCCGACATGCACTTTGGTCGCGGCGCCCGCTCGTCGGAGCGGACGAAGGAAGCGGCGCTGATTGAGTGTCTTGAGGCCCACGAGGGCAAGGTGGAGCACCTCTACCTCCTCGGCGATGTGTTCGACGGGTACATCGAGTATCGGCATCTCGTCCCCAAGGGCTTCGTCCGGTTTCAGGGACTTCTCGCCCGCTGGACCGACCGAGACATTCCCGTCACGTACCTGCTCGGCAACCACGATCCCTGGCACAGAGAGTACTATTCCGAGGAGCTCGGTGTTACAGTCGTTCCCGAGTCGATGGAGGCGATCCATTACGGAACTCGCCTTCACCTCGCTCACGGCGACGGCCTGGTCGCGGCCGACCAGTCGCGGACGTGGCTGCGCACCCTCCTTCGCCACCCCGTGCCGGTGCACCTGTACCGGTCGCTTCTCCCGGCGGACGTAGGGATCGGCATTGCCCAGTGGGTGAGCCGCCGACTTCACGAGCGTGACCGGGACCCGAGTACCCCTCGCATCCTGCGCGAACAGGCCCGGTCGCTCCTTCGCCGCGACGGGCTCGACGGGGTCGTTCTGGCCCACAGTCACGTACCTGCTCTCCACCACGATCCGGACGGCGTGTATGCAAATACAGGAAACTGGTACGAACATCGTACCTTCGCCCGTTTGGACGACAACGGATTGCGTCTTCAGCGCTGGAACGGCTCGCGGACCCAGGGCATTGAATCCGTTCAGTTGTAATGGGGCGGCGGTCGGCCAGAAGGAGAGTCCCGTCGATTCTCCCTCCGTTCACGTTTTTTCGCACACACCCGCTGGGCTATGTCTGAGTGGTCGTATTCCGACGAAGAGCTCGACCAGTACTTCAGCGACCGGTCGGTCCGCAAAAAGGCGGGCGACGGAATGTCGAAACGTCCCACCACGGGCGTTCGAGGCTTCTTCCATCGGCGGATTGCCGATCCGATGAAGGCGCAGGCCGCCGTGGCCCTCTCCGTCATCACGGGTCTTCTGGTCCTCGGGACCCTCGGCGCGGGCATCTACATCTGGACGTTGACAGACGAAATTCCGTCTACGGAGAGTCTTGAAGACCCTACCATGCAGCTGGCGACGATTGCGTACACGGCCGACGGGAAGGAACTGGCCCGGTACGCTCGGCAGAACCGCTCCTGGGTCCCGTACGACAGCATTTCGCCTCACGTCAAACACGCCCTAATTGCTACGGAGGATCAGCGGTTTTACCACCATTGGGGCGTGGACCCGAAGGCCATCATGGCCGCCGTGGTGGACATTTTGACGGGAGGGTTTCGGGGAGCGTCTACCATTACCCAACAGCTCGCGCGCAACCTTTACAACGAGAAAGTGGGCTACGCGGTCACCATCAAGCGTAAGCTGAAAGAGATGGTGACGGCCGTAGAGCTCGAGCGGCGCTATACGAAGCGGGAGATTATGGAGATGTATTTGAACACGGTCAGTTTTGGGGGGAACGTGTACGGCATCGAGTCCGCGGCACATACTTACTTTGGCCGCTCGGCCACCGAACTCAATCCTCTCCAGGCCGCCACCTTAGTCGGCCTCCTCAAGGCCACGTCCTACTACAATCCGGTTCGGAATCCACAGAACGCGAAACGGCGCCGAAACGTGGTCTTGCAGCTCATGCAGCAACGCGGTTATCTCGACGCCTCCTACTACGAGAGGCACGCGGATAAGCCGGTGCAGGCGGAGTATCACTCGTCGAGGTTGTCGGCTAGCCTCGCCCCCTATTTCGCAGAGCACGTCCGAAAAACGCTGTCGAAGTGGGCCAACAACGAGAAATATAGCGATCATCCTCTCTACGGCCACGACATTTACGGCGACGGCCTCCGCGTCTACACGACGCTCGATTCAAAGCTGCAGGCTCTGGCACGTGCCGCCGTCGAGAAGCAGATGTCCGGCCTCCAGAAGGTGGTGGGCTACCAGTGGAGTGAGCCATCGCCGGGGCTTTACAGCAACACTCTTGAGGACTACCGCTCCCTTACGCCGGGCGAAGACTATGAGCCCTTCGCCTATTTTTGGGAATCGAACCCCGATCTCCTGAACGAATTTATTCGCGAAACGGCCCGCTACGACACGCTACGGGCCCGGGGACTGGGAAAGGATGAAGCCATCGATCGGCTCCGGAAGCACGAGGCGTTTCTGGACTCGCTGAAGACGACAAAGAGCCGCCTCGGCACGGGTCTCGTATCCCTCGATCCGCGCAACGGGCACATTAAGGTTTGGATTGGAGGGCGCAACTTCCGTACCGACAAGTACGACAAGGTAGGAATTGCCCGCCGTCAGCCCGGTTCGACCTTCAAGCCCTTCACCTACACGGCGGCCATCGACAATGGCTACTCCCCCTACGACACCCTTCTCGACAGCACCTTTACCTGGAAGGTTCCAGGGGCCGACACGACCTGGTCACCCCAGAACTACAACGACAAGTCGTCGGGCGAGATGCTCACGTTGAGTCAGGGCCTTGCCAACTCGAAGAACACCATTACGGCCCGGCTTGCCCTCGACATCAAACCGGAAACCGTGGCCATGTACGCCCACCAGATGGGCATTCCCAGGGCGCACATCAAGGCCGTACCGTCCATCGCCCTCGGCACGAGCAGCGTGCGACTGCTCGACATGGCCGCTGCATACAGCACGCTCGCAAATGGCGGCCTCTACAATGAGCCCGTAGCTATTACTCGCATCGAGGATCGGTACGGGAACCTCATCTGGCAGGCCTCGCCCAGCCCGACCGAGGCTCTCTCTCGCAAAACCGCGTACACGGTGGTCGACATGATGCGGGGCGTCATCGACTACGGCACCGGCGTCCGTATACGTACTCAGTTCAACCTGGGGAACTATGACCTGGCGGGGAAGACCGGAACGACCTCACAGTCAGCCGACACTTGGTTTATGCTCATGCATCCGGAGCTGGTGAGCGGGGCATGGGTGGGCTTCAACGACCAGCGGCTCACGTTTCGGACCAACTGGTGGGGACAGGGAGCCCACAGCGCGTTGCTCGTGGTGGGGGACTATTACCGGCGTATCAAGAAGTCGGACGAAGTCTCGCTTTCCGACGCGCAGTTCCCGTTGGTGAAGAGCTACGGCCCCCCGGAGGACACGACGGACGCTCAGGGGGGGGGCCGCGTCGGCTGGTGAGGGCCGTGTCGAGTTTTAGACTGCGATTTGCGACGGACCGTCCCGATCCGGAACCCGTGAGTAGAGCGCGCTCGGCCTGCCATTCGCCATTCGGAACTCGCCCTTTGCCACTGTGAAGCTACTGCACACGGCCGACATCCACCTCGGGTTCAAAACCCACGGTCGGCGGGATCCGCAAACGGGGCTCAACACCCGACTGCTCGACGTGCAGCGCTCCCTCGATGCGGTGGTGCGGCGGGCGCTCGACGAAGAAGTGGACGCGTTTCTCTTCTGTGGGGACGCCTACCACACGGCCGATCCCACGCCGACCCAGCAAAAGATTTTCGTTCAGGGCCTTCGCCCTCTGGCGGATGCGGGGATCCCCATCGTCCTCATTGTGGGCAACCACGATCATCCCGTTACCTTCGGGCGTGCCTCGTCGCTCGACATCTTCGACCACATTGCCGGCGAGGTGCACTGCTATCGCAAGCCTGCCTCAACTGTCCAGGTCATCAACACCGAGAGCGGCCCGCTCCAGCTCATTCCGCTGCCCTGGCCCATCCGCAGTCAGATCCTGACCAAGGACGAGTACCGCAGCATGTCGCCGGACGAGCTGCGACAGTTCATTGAGGAGCACTACGTGACCTACATCCAGCGCCGGATGGAGGAAATTCGAAACGAAGGTGCCGGCGGGACGCCCGAAGGCACCGAGCAGGGCCTTTCGCCGGACGTGCCCACTGTATTGGCGGGCCACGTGACGGTGCAGGGGGCGCGACTGGCCGGATCGGAGCACACGACCACAATTGCCTCGGAGCCGACGTTTACCGTCGGGCAGCTTGCTGTGCGACCCGTTCACTACGTGGCCCTCGGGCACGTGCACCGGCCACAGGACCGCAACGAGGGGGCGCAGCCCCCAGTCGTGTACCCGGGCAGCATCGAGCGCGTCACGTTCAACGAGGCGGACGAGCGAAAAGGGGTCCAACTCGTCGACATTGACCCCTCGCGCGATCCGGCGACGCGCACCACCTTCGTCGAGACCCCGGCCCGGCCCTTCGTCGCGGTGGAGGTGGACGTGCGGGAGGCCGACGAGCCCACGGAGCGGATTTTGGACGCGATTGCGGAGCGGGACGTGACCGACGCCATCGTGCGGGTCCGCTATCGGGTGGAGGAGGCGCAGGTGGCGCAGATCGATCCAACCCGCATCCGGGAGGCCCTGGAGGCCGCCGACATCGTCGCCGCGATCGAGCGCACCGTCGATCCGGCCGAGCGCAAACGCCGGACGGTGGTGACCCGCGAGTCGGGGCTCGAAGAGGCCGTGCGCCAGTACGTGGGGCAGCACGAGGACTTGTCCGGCCTGGAGGACGAACTCGTAGAGACGGCCCTGGAGTTGGAGGCCGAGTTAGAGGCTGGGCGTTCAGAAATAGAATAGGGCTGTGTGGGGAGGTACGTCGGACGCCGATCGTGTACAACATGTAATTGCTGTGCGCTGGCGGCCCACCGGTTGAATGTTCGCCCTTCCACCTCCATCTTATGTACATCCCATTATTCATTCCGCACTCGAAACTGGGGACGTACATTCTGAAGACATCCGGGACGTACGCACGGTTTCGCAATCAACGCATCATAAGCCCGTGGATATCGAAAATTGTACCGTAGTCATCCCGCGTAAGAAAGATACGACCAAAGAGGAAAAGCCCGTAGAGGTGTGGCCGCTGGTCGAGGCAGCGCTCGACAAAGTGGACGCCGACCCGACCACGCGTCAGGCGGCGGAGGCGGCCATGGAGGTGAGCGACGGCTGTGCCACCCTGGCCAATTTCCTGATCAGCCAGGCCGAGCAGGTCGAGAAGATGGACTATCGCTTTAAGGTTCCTCTGATCGTGCTCGGGGCCAAGCTCGCCCGCGAGGATGGCGGTTCCGAAACCATTTATGATCCCGAAGAGGGGGTCTTCCACTTCGAGACCGACGAGCATCAGTTTGCCTTCGAGGTCCACGAAGACTGGACCGTCGACTGGGAGCAGGTCGCCGATCGCGTCCAAGGCGGTTACAACTCGGACGAGGTTGAGAAACAAGTCTGGGCTCTTGACTGGCTGATGGCCTACCTGGAGGTTCCCTCCGACGACTACATGGTCGACGACGAGGGGGAAGACGACGACCAGTACTATAGCCGGATCTGATGGGGCGTGGCCGGTTAGGATGCTCCGTTTTCTCGTCGGCCGTTCCCAATCGACGGCTTGTCACCACACCGCTCTGGGGGGGAGTGCTTCCGAGGGAACGCCCTTTCTGCACCCAACCGAGCCTAGTGTGAGGACGACGTCATTTCTCGGCGCACGTGAGGTGGAGGCGCTCTTCGGGCAGCGGGAGGGTGTCGCGGGCTGCCTGGGCCGCGCCCACCGTTTCAAAGACGCCATACACGGCCCCGCCTGAGCCCGAGAGTGACACGTAGGCGGCGTCGGTATTCTGAAGGGCGGCTCGGGTATTCGCCACTGCCGGTTGTTGTCTCACAATGGGGGCCTCAAAGTCATTGGTAAGATTGGAGCGCCAGTGGGCTAGATCGTTCGACGACACGACTCGGCGCAGGTCCGGCCGATCGGTGTCGTTCGGAGTCACCTGTGCGTAGGCCCAGGGCGTCGAGATCTCCACCGACGGCGCGACGACGAGGAGGGGGAAGGGCACTTGGTAGGGCACCCCATCCCTAGAGAGGGGCGACAGTGTGTCGCCGCGTCCTGTGGCGTAGGCAGCGGGAGCCTCTTGCAGAAAAAACGGCACATCGGCCCCGATGGCCCTGCCCATTTCGTAAAACGTCTCGGAGGACGGATCCAGATCCCAAAGTTGTGTGAGCAGGCAGAGGGTGGCCGCCGCGTCGCTGGAGCCACTTCCCAGCCCCGCCCCGTAGGGCACTCGCTTTTCGAGGTGAAGCTCCGCTCCGTCCGTCACGTCGAACGCCGAGGCGAGCCGGTGGGCGGCCTGGAGACAAAGATTGTCGGTATCCGTGGGCAGCGCCGGGTCCGAGCAGGTCAGTGAGAAGGTGTCCGCCGGGGCGGCCGTGACCGTATCGGCCCAGTCGATCCGGTGCAGGACCGTCTCGACGTCGTGGTACCCGTCCGGGCGCTCGCGGAGGACGTGGAGGCCCAGATTGATTTTGGCGGGGGCGCGCCGGGTGAGGAGCATGCTGGAGGGAAGAGGTAGGGAGGAAGAGATAGGGGGGAAGAGGTAGGGGGG
>JBDGQN010000013.1:0-4342 GCA_042219055.1 Salinibacter sp.
GACGCCGACCGCAAGCGCGAGCGGGTGCTGGCCGCGATGGACCGGGTGAACGACGAGTGGGGCGAGTTCACGGTCTATCCGGCGTCGCTGCATCCGGTCAAGGAGAGGCCGGACTGGACGGTGGCGAGTATTGCGTTGCATCGGGGGATGGGTTGAATCGATCCATGCGTCAATGACGGGTCGAATCTGTTCTATTGCCCTTCGCTATCACGTTATGATAGAGTCCGGCGGAGGTTGGAATGGACACGTCCACAGACGATCAATCACAGCGTGGCCGCGCCGTCTCCGTCTGGCTTGCCGATGAGGATGTCGCTCAACTCAAGGTGATCGCCCACGAGAAGGGCATCGGCCACACAACACTGATCCGAATGTGGATCCGCGAACGATTGACGGAGATCAATTCTCAAGAACAGCGCAAAGGGGAACAATGACACACCGAACGGATGACAAGACCGTCCTCTTCAAACGAACTGACTATTCACTCACCAAATTGATTCAAGACATCGATTTCGGTGATATTAGCCTGCCTGATCTTCAACGTCCATTCGTCTGGAAGCCCTTCCAAGTGCGCGATCTCTTCGATTCCATGTTCCGTGGTTTCCCAGTCGGTTATCTGGTTTTATGGGCAAATGATGGAATGAACCAGGCCGAACGCACCATCGGCGTCCAGGAAAAATCGCAGCCTTCGCCTCGCCTACTCATCATCGATGGCCAACAGCGATTGACAGCCATATATGCGATCTTCAAGGGACAAGAGGTCATGACGAAGGACTTCCGCCCAAAGAAACTCCGCATCGCCTTCCGACCTATAGATGGCACATTCGAAGTCACCGACGCAGCAATAGATAAGGATCCGGAATTTCTCTCCGATCTGTCAGCTGTGTTCTCGGAAGAAAGCTCCTACACCATCATTGAGTCCTACTTCAACCGCATCAGCACAAAACGTGAGATCGGTGAAGACGAAAAGCAACAGATCATCCGCAACATCGAACATCTCTTCAGTTTGAAGAACTACCCGTTCACGGCCCTGGAGATAGCATCCAACGTCCCCGAAGAGCAAGCTGCCGAGATCTTCGTAAGAATCAACAGCCAGGGTGTTGATCTCGGCCAAGCCGACTTCATCCTGACGCTGTTGTCCGTATTCTGGGAAGATGGCCGTCGCGCACTGGAGAACTTCTGCCAAGCTTGTCGACAACCTCCCACCAAACACGATAAGCCGTCCCCATACAACCACTTCATCGAACCGGAACCCGACCAGCTTCTCCGGGTGGCCATCGGGTTGGGGTTCCGCCGTGGACGCCTCAAGCATGTTTATTCGCTGCTGCGCGGCAAGGATCTCGAGACTGGCGAGTTCTCCGACGATCGACGGGAGTCCCAATTCCAGATTCTCCGCGACGCTCAGGAGCACGTCCTCGACGTCCAAAACTGGCACAACTTTCATAAAGCGTTGCTCACGGCCGGATTCCGCAGCGGCGACATGATCTCTTCCGATAACACGCTACTCTTCAGCTACATCTTCTACCTCATCGGGACAGTTCAGTTCGCAATCCCCCAGTATGAACTACAACTCTTGATCGGCCGCTGGTATTTCATGGCCTCCATTACGGGCCGCTATACGTCATCGCCTGAGACGGCGCTGGATCGAGATCTTGCCCGGATCCGAGATCTCCAATCGGCCGAAGAGTTCCAACAGCGGCTTGAACAGATCATGGCGGACAATCTGACGAACGACTTCTGGCAGATCAGTTTGCCCAACTTCCTCGACAGCTCATCCGCCACGAATCCAGCGCTTTATGCGTACTACGCAGCATTGAACCGACTCGGTACGCGCGTGCTCTTTTCCCAGAAGAAGGTCAATGAGCTGTTTGATCCGACGCTGAACCCACGTAAGAAAGCCCTAGAACGCCACCATCTGTTTCCCCGAAACTACCTCCAGAAGCTTGGTATCGAAGACACTCAGCGTATCAATCAGATCGCGAATTACGCGCTTCTCGAGTATCCGGACAACATCGATATCAGCGATCAGCCGCCAGCTGAATACTTTCCCGACCTGATCAACCGATATGAAGGTGGGAATCGGGAAGAGATGATGAAGGACCACGCGCTCTGGGAACGGTGGTGGGAACTCCCCTATGATGAGTTTCTACAGAAACGTCGGCAAAGAATCGCGGACGTGATTCGTCGAGGCTTCGAAGGCTTGAGGTAGCGTTCTCAAGCCACCAAACAGACAAAAGGTGACAACGACATGACCCAATCCCCCGACCACTTTCTCTCTGAGCACGCTGATCCTCGGCCGTGGACGATCGACAACGCCCCCGAAGGGCTCACACCGAAGCATCTCTTCCTGGGTGAAGGGGACTACGCGCTTGAAGTGGCCGTCGCCGAATCCAATTCGCGTCCCTCCGTCGATGCAATGCGGACGCTGTGGCATCGGCGCCACGGCCGTCGCCCCAGCCCACTCCTGCTTGTCGCCGTCTATCCTCAGTCAGGTCACTACCTCACTTCCGTATCCGGCCCCATCGGGGAGGAGCCGCCCGTATTCAGCGACGTGGCATGGGAACAGGCGGAAAACATCTGCGCGGCCGCCCTTGATGAGCCTACGCGTCATGCTGCGATCCGATTGCTCAGCGCGAACCTACCTGAAATCGACTCAGAACTTCCCGGGATCCGAAATGCCGGGATGTTCGCCACTCATGAGCTCCGCACCGGGGTTCCTCAACGTCACGACTGGGAAAGCGCCTGTGCCCAAGGTGAAAAGCTACTGGGGCTCGGTGGCCGTGAGTTGGCTGCGGGACTGGGCTTCGAGATTGAAGAGCTGTCCGGAGGCGCCTCGGTCCTCCGAACAGTCGGCACAAAGCGGGCTGTCGCGGTCTTCCTCCATGACGACCAGAGCTTTGAAAGCCCCGGCCCCTTGTTCAGCGACAATAGCCCCGTGACCTACGCAATGAATCATGCGGAACGCGAGGGGTTGCCATGGGTGATCCTTACGCGAGGCCGACAGATCCGGGTTTACTCTGCCCGCACCGACGTCGGTGTGGGGCGAAAGGGTCGCGAGGAGACGTTCATTGAGCTGAACCTCTCGCTCCTTTCCCGGCAACACGCGGGATTTTTACCCCTGCTCGCGGGTGCGGAGGCTCTCAAGGACGACGGAACCTTCGAGGAGATTCTCAAAAGCTCGGGCGAATACGCGGCCGAGCTGGGCGGCCGGTTGCGAGAGCGTGTCTATCACGATGCGGTGCCCGCGCTAGCGACGGCCATTGCAGAGAACCAAGAAGGGTCCGTCACCGAGGCCGACCTGTCCAGGCTTTACGACCAGGCGCTCATTGCCCTGTATCGAATCCTGTTCGTAGCGTACGCCGAAGACAAGGATTTGCTGCCCTACCGAACCAACGGTCGCTACCAACATCATGCACTAAAGACGCTGGCCAAGACGCTAGCCGAGGCTCGCATTGAAGGGCATACCGACTTCGATCCCAATGCCACCGACCTTTGGCAGGACCTCCAAGCGCTGTGGCAGGCGGTACGCGATGGAAACAGCGACTGGGGCGTCCCGGCCTACAACGGCGAGTTGTTTAGTGCTGACCCCGACATCAATGCCGCCGGCGCGGCACTTTATGACCTCGAACTCACCAATGCTGAGATCGGCCCCGTCTTGACCTCGCTGCTCGTCGACGAAGGACCGGACGGCGTCATCGGGCCGGTCGATTTCCGCAGCTTAACCGTACGGGAGTTCGGCACGGTCTATGAAGGCTTACTGGAATCGAGTCTGTCCATTGCCCCAACAGATCTCACGACCGACAACGAAGGACATTACGTCCCGTCCGGCGAAAACGGCCAGGTCCTCGTGCAAGAAGGCGAGGTCTACTTCCACAATCGCTCCGGCGAACGCAAATCTACCGGAACGTACTTCACCAAGCCCTTCGCCGTTGAGCACCTGCTGGATCACGCACTGGAACCTGCGCTGCGTGCTCATATCAGTGAGCTTGAACAGCTCGCCGACCAAGGTGACGATGCAGCGGTAGCCGAGAAATTCTTCGACTTCCGCTGCGCGGATCTCGCCATGGGATCCGGTCACTTCCTTGTCGCTGCGCTCGATCGCGTCGAAGCTCGACTATCATCATTTCTGGCGCGCAATCCTGTCCCCCAGGTCCATGCCGAGATGGAGCGGCTGAAGAATGCAGCCCTGGACCGCCTAGGAGAACTAGCCGAGGGCGTAGAGATCGAACAGGCCAGCCTGTTGCGTCGCCAAGTCGCCCGAAGGTGTGTCTACGGCGTGGACCTCAACCCGATCGCCGTGGAACTCGCTCGATTGAGTATCTGGATTCACACCTTCGTACCCGGA
>JBDGQN010000130.1:0-11707 GCA_042219055.1 Salinibacter sp.
CTCATGCTTGCCGACTCTCTACTTTTAACTGGTACAGATCTATGGGTGCACGCCCCCCTTAATCCATAGAGTGTCCTTCACGTTGAAGGAGCTCTTTTAAAGATCGCAGTTTAGCGCATCAACGTTACCTTGAAAGCGTCTACCCGGAGATCCCCCTACCAAGCCTGAAACCGACGGACAGGCAGGCGCTGGGCTCGGGTGACTAAAGTCGCTCGAAGCCGCAACTCAGTTCGGCGGACCGCCGCCCTTGTCGTCGTCATCGCCCTGGCCGTTGTCCTTCCCGTCATCCTTGTTCTCGTCGCCATTGTCCTGATTATCATCCCCTTGACCGTTTCCGTTATCGCTGTTGTCCTCGCCTTCCTCGCCCTTGTCATCTCCGTTGCCCTTATTGTCGTCGCCTTGGTCATCGGATTCATCGTCCCCTTGTTCACCGGGGCTGTCCGGCGGTCCAGGATCTTCCGGCTTGCCCTTGTCCTCGGCCTGCTCCGATGCGTTGGCGGCCGACTCCGCCATCTCCGGGATCTCCGTCGGATCCGGCACGTTCCCTCGTTGCATCTGCTCCACGGCGTCCGAGGGTATTCCAGCCGATTCCAACACCTTCGACGGGATGCCGTCGATGCCCTGGAGTTGGGCCTCAGTCTGGATCTGTCGGACGACGTTGGCGATCTTGGCTCCGAAGTTGTCCGTGCTCATCCGATCCGCGACAAACTGATCCAAGGCGTTCTGGAAGTTCGTCTGGATGTTGGACAGGGCCGTCTCTGGTACGCCCTTCTCCTCAAGGAAGGCGAGCAAGCCGTCCATGAAGCTTCGCAGAGCATTCGCGATGGTTTCCTTGTCGATCTCCTCGGAATCCGCGATCTTGCGCATCACCTGTCCAACCGGCTCAAATGGCACCTCCTCGGAGTTGCTCTGGCTGCCCCCGGTCTGGGCCCACACCGGTACGGTCAGGAGCCCCACCAGCGTCAGCATCAGGACAATCAGCGTTACGACACGTTGAGGTCGGATCATTCGCCCCTCCTTTCCATCATTTACGCACACATTATAGGGCAATCGCGGCTTCGATCAATCTCCCATAGTTGTTTCCGTAACATCGCCGCATTCACGTATCAGTCGGGACTGAGGAATCGTGAATTCAACGACAGTTCATGGGCCCTATCCATTGAGATGACCGATGCGTGAACGCAGAGTTGGTCGCTGTCCTCATAGCGGAGAACCGTTCCACTTATCATCCATGAACGATTCTACCCCTCATGGTGGAGGTAGAACGGGGCGCAAGCTGGACGGCAGCCATGATCCTCGTACCCGGAGCATGGCCGCTCGCCCGGCGCCGTCCTACGTGGCGAATCCGTCAGAGGCACTCTCCTGAATCCATCTTGCCTGGATTGCCACAAGTAACCGGGTTATGCGCACGTGAGCCGCCGTTGCCCCTCTATGTTTGCACAGTGCGCATACGCATGGTTGGGGGATCGCATGGGACTGGGAGATAAAGCCTGATATTGGCGCGGTTAACGCACCTGACGCATAACGTTTTCTCATACTCTGTTGAATAGGAGTTCAAGGGCGTGCCATGGTCTCCACGGCTCACCCTGCCTATCGACCCCCGGAGTCCAGAAAAGCGGATTAACGTGGCCCTAGATCCTCTCATCGGGAATCGGTTTCCGTAAACCCTATCCACCGTATATGAACCCGATATTCACTTTTATAGCACTTCGTATCCATTAGTTTTCCACCATACATGGTTTAAAACGGTGGATGCAGCGCTGTGCGCCAGCGTGGGGCGCACCCACGCACCTCACCATCTCAACAGAAGGAGTGACTGATCTTGGCTCAAGCTCTGTCGTTCCGACGTGCGACTCTCGTGCTCGCTATCCTCTCGATCGGGCTCATCGGATCGGTGGCCACGGTCACCGCTCACAAGGGCGATCACCTGGATGCTCCGGAGTTCCTAACGTGCAATCTTGAGGAGGACGGCGACGACGAGCCGGGCGGCGAGATCCTCTTCACGGACTGGACGGACGTCGAGGGTGCCGAGAAATACTCGGTGGACCTCGAAGCCCGATATGACACCGATGGAGACGGCTCTCCCGATCAAACGAAAGAATTGTCTTTCGGCACCAGCGACCGCGAAGATGACCGTCCGATCAGCGAATCTGATCTGGACATTCCGTTCAGCGAGCTGATCCTCCTGGTCGACACGGATGGCGACGGCGAAGTCGACGAAGAAGTCGGGCCGAGCGCGGTAACGGTCAAGGTCAAGGGCCTTAACGCGCCCAACGGACCTCAGGACCATCCCTTCAGCCAGGAGATCAGCTGCACGCTCTGACGCTAAAGTCTAGACGCTCCCAGTCGTGGGAATGGGCGGTCCTACTTGGACTTAGGGCCGCCCAATTCCCTTACGTCGGTTGAACTCGTTGTTGACAGTCATTATCACAAAGAGAATGGACGCAAAGGAGGCATCCATCATGCGGCGCAAGACCTTCGCCGGCTCGGTCGTGGCGGTCGCCCTTGTTGCGGCCGCTTTGTCGAGCGTGGCACTGCTGAGCCACG
Source organism: Salinibacter sp. (assembly GCA_042219055.1). Taxonomy (GTDB): domain Bacteria; phylum Bacteroidota; class Rhodothermia; order Rhodothermales; family Salinibacteraceae; genus Salinibacter. The sequence goes on from JBDGQN010000130.1 coordinate 2,548, forward strand.
AGGACAACGGGACGTACACCCCGGATGAGCCGTGGTCCACGCCCTATTTCGATCACTACAACACGGTCCAGGACGCTCGCGAGGCCGGTTACGTGAAGGCTGAGCCCACCTGCGTGCCGGGCATGGGTTTCCACTACGTCAAGCCTGAGGAGATGGAGGCTTGGAGCGCCGGCGAGCAAGGCGGTGCCCAAATCCTGCTCTATGATCGGGATGGCTTCCTCGTCGGCGTGGAGTACGCCTTCACCGCCCCGAGCTTGGACGCCCCACCGATCCCCGGCGTCGAAGGCCCCATGGAAGGCCACACGGAGGCCATGCCGATTCACTACGAGCAACATATCTACTTTTCCAAGCCCCAGTGTTAGACGATCGGAGGCTGAGTTCCGCATTGATGCAGCTAAACCGAACTCGACCGCCGCTCCACCACGACCGCCGAACGCGGGATTGCCCTCAGCCCAGATGCCTGTCGACAAGACCGTTCATGGAAGGGAAGGAGCATCCAGCATGAGCACCTATTGGCAGATCTCGGGGATCTACGGCGAGGCCTGCAACTGCGAGGCTGCCTGTCCGTGCGTCTTCCTCAGTCCGCCCACCACCGGCGAGTGCACTGCCCTGGTGGGCTGGCACGTCGAGGAGGGGGCGTTCGACGAGACGGACCTGAGCGGACTCAACGCCGCCTTGGCGGTGTACTGTCCCGGTAACATGGCCGAAGAGCGCTGGACGGTCGTGCTCTATCTCGACGAGAGGGCCGACTCGGCCCAGACCGACGCCCTCACCCAGGTCTTCGCCGGCCGGGCGGGTGGCCACTTTGCGATGATCGCCGACCACATCGGGGAGGTGCTCGACGTGCACAGCACCGCGATTGACTTCCACGCCGAGGGGAAACAGCGCCATCTTCGCATCGCGAACGTGGGGGACTTCGCCATCGAGGCCATCGCTGGACAAGGTGACCAAGATGTGAAGGTCACAAACCATCCTTTGGCCATCTCCCCCGGATATCCCGCGGTCGTGGCCCGTTCGAGCCAGCTCACCTATCGCGACCACGAATACGACTGGGAGATCTCCAACCGCAACGGGTTCTTTTCGCCCTTTACGTACCAAGGGCCCTAAGTGGGAGGAGGCGACGTGCCGGCATCGCTGGAGGCCGTTCTGGCCCGAGACCGCGCCATCGTGATAGGCGGGCTTATCGGGATTGCCGCCCTTTCCTGGGGCTACATGTTCCATCTGGCTTGGCAGATGCAGGCCGTGGATGCCCACATGGCGGCGGCGCAAGCCCAGACGTGGAGCCCGACGGACTTGGCCCTCCTGTTCGTCATGTGGGCGGTGATGATGGTGGCGATGATGACCCCGTCTGCCGCTCCCATGGTGCTTACTTACGCCGCGATCCGCCGGCAACGTCACAACACGGCTCGACCCTTGACGCCGACGACGTGCTTCCTTGCCGGCTACCTTTTTGTCTGGACCGGCTTCAGCGTCCTGGCGACGCTCGCGCAGTGGGCCCTCCACCAGGCCGCGATCCTCTCCCCCATGATGGTCAGCGTCAGTTCGTTGTTCGGGGGGCTGTTACTTGTGGCGGCCGGAATCTTCCAATGGACACCTCTGAAACACGCCTGTCTGCGACACTGCCGCTCCCCGCTGGGGTTCCTTCTCACCGATTGGCAGGAGGGCCACAGCGGCGCCTTCCGAATGGGGCTCAAGCACGGCAGCTACTGCACCGGATGCTGCTGGGCTCTCATGGCATTGCTGTTTGTGGCGGGGGTCATGAACCTCCTGTGGGTTGCGGCGATCGCGGCCTTCGTCTTGGTGGAGAAGCTGGTTCCGGCTGGCCACTGGGTCGGACGCGTCGGCGGCCTGTTGTTCGTGGGCTGGGGCGTCTGGCTTATCGCGGACGCTATGGGGTGATTGGAGGCAACGACCTCGTTCCCGCAGCACCGTTTGTTTTACTGGGTGCGGAACGGATAGCAGCAGATCATCAGGACCAAGCGTGTCGACTCAAAGGGGTGTGGGGACCATGACCGACGCGATAAGCGGTTGAGTCGTGTCATCGGCGCCGTTCGCTGAGGTCGTTCAGAAAACCTCATACAGACGAGTTGAAAGGCGGAGACCGATGCCGCGTGGCTTTCCTGTATTCCTTCGAGAACCCTGGCCACGTTGAGAAGCGATCAAGAAGGGAAAGGAGACGACAATGCCGGACATTCGAATGCTCCTCGCAGCGGGCCTCGTCCCGCGGTGGGCCTGGTCCTCTTGCCAGGCGATTTCACCAACCCCAATGCCGACGTGGTTGAGGTGACGGCGCACGGCGACGTGGACTTCACCTCGAGCTTTGCGCACGGCGACCATCATGCGTCAATGTCAGAAGGACGACATTTCGACGCCCCCGATCGAATCGGCTCGGGTTGGACCACGGTCCGATTCCACAACGAGGCCGAGGAAACCCACTTCGCTTTCCTGTATCGCTTGCCGGAGGGCAAGACGCATGAAGACGTCCTTGCCGAGACCGCCCCTCCCTATGACCACGTGCTGCAGCAACGGCAGGCCGGCAAGCTTGACAAGCAGGCGGCGCTAGAGACGCTGTTTGAACGCCTCCCCGAATGGAGCACGGGCATCACGGCGATGGGCGGGCCCGGCCTGGTCGCGCCAGGTCGAACCGCCCAAGCGACGATGAGGCTGGAGCCCGGCACCTACGTGATGGAGTGCTACGTCAAAACGCCGCACGGCCACTTCCATGCGGCGCACGGGATGTCACAAGAGCTGACCGTGACCGACTCGGATTCGGGCGGGTCGCCGCCGGAGGCCGACGTGGGGATCACGCTTGCCAACGGCGAGATCGCCGTGAAGGGCACCATGACGCCGGGCGAGCAGACCGTCGCCGTCCGCTACCGGGAGCATCCCGAAGGTCGGATCCTCGGCAACGACGTCCACCTGGCTCGCGTGGGCCATGAGACCGACATGGAAGCGGTCGCGACCTGGATGGACTGGCTGAACGTGGGTGGACTCAAGGCGCCGGCCCCGGTGGAGTTCTTGGGTGGCGTCCACGAGATGCCAGCCGGACAGACCGCGTACTTCACCGTGGACGTCAAGCCCGGTCGCTACGCCTGGATCGCCGAACAGCCGGCCGACCAAGGCATGTGGCAGACGTTCAGCGTCGAGTAAGCGCCGAGCGACCGAGATCTGTCTCTCAGATGGGGAGGAGCTTCCATGGTGACAGTTGAAGCACGCAACAAGCAACAGGTCCGTCACTATCTGGATGCCTGGAAGAACGACGATCCCGACGCCTTGGATGCGGTGTTGGTAGATGGCTTCCCGGATACCGAGCGACTGCCCATCATTGCCCTAATCGGACCTGCTTGGATCGTGTGCGGTGCCGCCCATGGTGGGCTTGGATCTCGACCGTCACCCACCCGTGCTCGGCTTGATCGTGGCCGAGCTGATGCGCTCGTTCACTTCACCCTTGATCACGCCATGCATCTCGCTCCGATCACCTGGAGAAGCTTTTGTCTTGATTAGCGCGATACGGGCCGCTTGGGCGCTGACAGAAATGGGTCCTCATGCCCGAAGCAACGGTGAGGCCTCGTGGCGGGAGGACGAGTGCGTCGGTCCTCCCTGGGTGCAGCCTCGTGAGAGACGTGCCCGATTCGACCGCCCCGCTTGGGTGCCTTGCTTCCATTCGGGGACAACAGTGACCAACCGAGAGGCGGATTAACCATGAGAGGCAGCCGGGTTATTGGAACGTTCATGCTCGCCGCGCTGGCGGTGGTCGTGGGGTCAAGTGGGATGCTGGTCAGCAACGAAGACCCTGGCACCTATCAGCCGGACCGCTCGTGGGCCACGCCCTACTTCGACCACCTCTTCACGTTGGAGAAGGCGAAGGCGGCCGGCTATGTCCAATCCGAGCCCCACTGCGTGCCGGGCATGGGCTATCACTACATCAAGCCCGAGGAAGCCAAGGCCTGGTTCTCCGGCAAACAGGGCGGCCTGCAGGTCCTGCTCTACGACCGGACGGGCTTTCTGGTGGGCGTCGAGTACCTGATGACGGCCCCAAGCCTGGAGGCCCGAAGCGTTGCCGGGATGGAGGGGCCGATGGAAGGCCATACGGACGGGATGCCCATCCATTACGAACAGCACATTTACTTCACCGAGCCCAAGTGCCCCGAGGAGGGCTGAGCCACATAGCAGCACCGACTTGACGGCCTAGCCACCCGTTTGGCCCGACCGGGCCACATCGTGGTAGGCTATCGCCAATCGCCTCCGGATCACCGCCCCGCTCTCACTCGCGCCGACCACCTCGCCATCCATGCCAGTGTTCACCGGGAGCCGCTGTGCTCAGCGCCGCGCTGACGATGCCGCGGCGCAAGCGTCGAGGGAAGGGGGAGACAAAGCGATGAGCGACGGGCGTCGCTTGGCCGCGATCATGTTCACCGACTTTGTCGGCTATAGCGCGCTTTCACAACAGAATGAGGAGCTAGCCCTAGACCTTCTGAATGAACATCGGCAGCTCCTGCGACCTGCATTTGCTGATCATGGCGGCACCGAGATCAAAAGCACAGGCGACGGCTTCCTTGTTGAGTTTGGCAGTTCGCTTGAGGCTGTTGAATGTGCCATCGATGTCCAGACGAAGGTTCGTTCTCGGAACGCCACAGTCATGTCACAGCGTCAGTTTGAGATTCGGATTGGTATCCATCTTGGCGACGTGGAGCACCGTGAGGGCGATGTCTTTGGCGATGGTGTCAACATTGCGTCTCGGATCGAGCCGTTGGCGCCAGAAGGGGGCATTTGTATCAGTGAAGACGTGGCGCGCCAAGTGCGGAATAAGCTGTCCGTCTCACTCGAAGGTCTGGGAGAGCACTCTCTCAAGAACATTGAAGGTCCGTTGGCCGTCTACCGCGTGGCGATGCCGTGGGAAGAGATCGATTCCACTGAATCAGCTGCTCAACGCAATCGCTCCAGAATCGCAGTGCTGCCCTTGGTCAACATCAGCCCGGATCCCGAAGACGAGTACTTCACCGACGGAATGACCGAGGAACTGATCTACCGCCTCTCGAAGATCAATGGCTTGCGAGTCATCGCCCAGACGTCGGTCATGCCGTACAAGCGGACGGAGAAGAGCGTGGCAACCATCGGCCAGGAATTGCAGGTCGGCATTGTCCTGGAGGGAAGCGTGCGCAAGGCCAACAACCAGGTGCGAATTACGGCCCAGCTGATCGATACGGAAACTGAAGAGCATCTCTGGGCCGAGCGTTACGATCGGGCGCTGGAGGACGTGTTTGCGATCCAGACCGACATTGCCGAACAGGTTGCGCAAGAACTGGAGATCACGCTCAACCCGCAAGAGAAGCAACAGATCACGCAGCAACCGACGGAAAACTTGGAAGCATATAACCTCTACCTCAAAGGGCGATACTTATGGAATCAGCGATCCGCTGAGGGCCTTAACAAAGCGGTGAGGTATTTCACCGAAGCGATTCAACGCGACCCCAATTTTGCTCAAGGCTATTCCGGGTTGGCCGACTGTTATGCGCTTATGCCCCAAGTCGGCGCGCTCTCTAAGGAAGAAGCGGGGCAAAAGGCAGTCGAAGCCGCTGAGAAAGCGATTCAACTGGACAATAGCCTCGCTGAGGCCCACACCTCCATGGGGTTTGCAAGAGCGAACTTCCACGACGATTTGGAAGGGGCCGAGGCAGCCCTTCAGAAAGCCCTCGAACTCAACCCGGATTACGCGCCCGCACAACAGTGGTATGGCCAACTGTTACTGCGGAACGGACGGGCCCGGGATGCGCTGGCGGCCATGCAGCGCGCTCAAGAGCTAGACCCGCTTTCTCTGATCAGCAATCTCAACGCGGCATTCATCCACATCTGGCTTGGGCAACCCGATGCGGCGTATGCTCAGCTGGAGCGAGCCTTCGATATTTATGCGGGGGCACTGACGCACCTATATTTCGCCTACTATTACCATACCCAGCGGCAATACGAGGCAGCCATCCAACAGGCAGATCGAGCCTTAACACTGGATGAGATGAAAGCTTTATCTCATGTGATCAAAGCGGATGCCTATCGAGAGCTTGGCCAACATCATGAAGCGCTCAAGATTCTAGAGGAAGCGAAAGCGAACACCTCGGAATGGCCTCAAGACACCGCCATCGGTTCGTCCGACATATGGATCGATGCGTTTATGGGCTCGGTCTATGCTGACGCTGGTGACCGAGCTAAGGCCGAGGAGATCGTCGCGAGGCTAAAGCAACGCCCTCAAGAGCATGGGCGTTCATCGGCCATTGGCTCGATCTACTTTGCCCTTGGAGAGAACGATAAAGGCTTTGAGTGGCTGGAACAGGCCTATCAGGATCGTGATGCCTGGCTTATGCAGCTGAGAGTTATGCCAGTGTTTGATGGGGTGAGGAATGACCCTAGGTATTATTCGTTGCTGGAAAGGCTTCAGCTGGCTTAATTCGCGGTGTCGATCCAGATCCTCGAAGGCCCTCCAGGGCATGCCCCGTTGATCTGCACCGGTTAAAAGTAGAGAGCCGGCAAGTGTAAGAAGGAGGCGACGCTTTCCGCACCAGCTGGCCCATATCTCAGAATCTCCAAACCGTCGGGTAGGCCAGGTCCCCCATCGGTCCCCTAGCAGTCCAATAGACCTTCGCGGAACGCTGAATTCTCGCAAGGGTGAGCATTTGCCTGGCTCATTGCCGAATTTGTCAGCTGATCTCCGATATCGGATTGACACAGCCAGTGAGCGGACGGTGCGCAACGATTTGACGCGCGAACCTCCCTGCATCGTTGTGGTCACCTAAGATGCCTTGTCTCGAGATTCCTCTTCAGCGATAATAGGGCATTTGATGCTCACTGTGAAAAGGCAATGACACAATGGTCCATGTTGCCCTCGGGCAGGGATCTCGTCGACGGTTTCGCCAACACCCTGCTCACCAACGACGCGAACGACTTGATGACCTTGGGTTGGTCGCCTTCGTGCCGGCGGTGATCGCGGCGTTGTCTTTTGCGCTTTTGTGGCTGTTCAAGGGGATGAACGTTCCGCACCGGAAGCGTGCACGCTTGATCCCCTGGATCCAACGTCGGGCTCAACTTTCCGAGTCCCCTGAAGGAGATCAACGATGGCGATCAAGAAGGTCTGTATCGTCGGCGCGTCCGGCAAGCTCGGGCAGTACATGGTCGAGCACGCGCTGGCGCGGAACTATGACGTCGTCGGCGTCTGTCGCGAGCAGAGCGCCCAGAAGCTCGAGCGCTTCAAGAACCGCATCACGATCGAGACTGGACACACCAACGATCCGGAGGTCATCAAGCGGGCGGTGGAGGGATGTGACGGCGTCCTCACCGTGCTGGTCCCGTGGGGCGTTCAGGGTTACGCAACGGGCACGGCCCAGGCGGTGCTCGACCACGCGGAACCGGACGCGCGCCTGATCTTCTCCTGCGGCTGGCACATCACCAAGGATGGGAAGGATCGCTATTCCTGGAAGCTGACGGCGTTCGTGGCGGTCTTGGGGGCCATCGCACGGCTGACTCGCATCGCCGATTTGAACGACCAAGTCGAGGCGTGCCGTCGGATCTTTGCCAGCGAGAGGCGCTGGACGGTCGTGCGCGGCAGCGACCTCGAAGAGGGCGAAAGCCAGGGACTGCCTGTGTGGAGCCGCCACGTCGGGGACCCCATCCTGGAGAGCAACCTCACCCGGCGTATCGACTTCGCGCTGTTCATGGTGCACGCCCTGGACAACGATGAGTTGATCCAGGAAGCCCCAGCCATCGTCGGGGCACAGACGCCCTCGGCACTCGCCGCGGTCAACGCAGCGACAGGAGAATGACCCCGTCGACTGCGGGCTTATGGGTGCGTGGAGCATGCTGCTCAACTATTGCCTCGCACGTGGGTGTTATCGGCGTCGGTGTCGGTGTCGGCCTTCGCCGTCAGCAGGGCGATCCACGACCTTGCCGCGAGGCTGTTTTTGCTCCGCGTTGTGCTTCTCTTTGCGCCCGAATTTGCAGCTTTAGGCATCCGGATCCTCCTCGGAGAGGCGTTCAACCGGGGCGTCGCCTGGGCACCCGTCCAGCTCCGTGCCCTCATCCAAACAGGAATCCTCGCGGGTTTGATCGCGGATGGTGAAAGGGCATTGCCACGATCAATGCCTGGCGCTCGTTCTTCCCTTCCATTGCGAGGTTGAGCGATCTACAAACGAGCGGCCATCCCGGCCTCTGTCCCGTCGACGTCCCTGAGCAACCAGCGCCGCGTTCCGTTGCGGCAAACGCAATGATGAGGATCCGGACGTCCGCTCCGGTTAGAGCTGCCACGGGATATGGAGCCTTCATGAGGGCGCTTGTTGGGATTCTCGCCCAGTGCGACTCGGCATCACACCTGCGTGAGCCGGTTGTGCATGGCGAACATCTCGACCCCGTCGTCGGTGAACTCGAAGTGGACCTCGCTCGTCATCCCCATGCCCATCATCGTCGTCGCCGTGAGGCGGTCGGCCTCAATCCGTTCCGGCAGCAGATGGAGCTCCATGTTGCCGAGCCCGGTGCGCAGCTCGGCGCGCAGCATGTCGCCTTCTCGGTCCACCGTGGCGCCCATGAGGTCGCGATACCCCGCGTAGTCGCCGGTCACCCGGTCGAGAGCGGCGCTGAGGCGATGGGCCGGCAGGGCCTCCGTCGGGTCCGCCTCCTGCAACCGAGCCAGGATCGCCGGGCCCACGAGCGAGGGATGGGTCGCCGGGGTGGTGTTGCAGGCGATGACGGCCCCGATGCCGGCGTCCGCCAGGTAGCCGAACCACGCCGTGGCGACGAGGACGCTGCCGCCATGGCCGATCAGTCGGTCGCCCAGCACCGACTCGACGATGTGTCCGTAGCCGTAGCGGCTCAACGTGCCGTCGTAGTACGCCCCGAAGGTCGAGGACGGCGTCGTCATCGCCTCGACGCTGTCGCTCGAGAGCACCCGTTCGCCGTTGACCTCCCCGCCGCCGAGGAGCAGGCGGAGGTAGTTCGCCATCTCGGTGACCGAGCTCAGCAACCCGCCGGCCGGATAGATGAGCGGGTCGAAGGGGAACGCCGACGGCACGGACGATTCCTGCTTGATGTAGGGCGTCATGCGGTCCTCGTCGGCGTGGAACGTCGCCGAGTCGAACGTCGAGCGGGCCATGCCCAGCGGTCCGAGGACGTGCTCGGCCAC
>JBDGQN010000131.1:0-4356 GCA_042219055.1 Salinibacter sp.
CACGTGTGTGGCGTACCAGGAGGCACAGGATCAAGAACCAGACGTATTGCGGTTTCCGATCCTGACGACGACGCTCCTGGAGAGACCGAATTACAGCGCGAAGTTTGGGCACGTCTTTGAAGGGGCCAGTGCTGCGCTCGACTTCTTCTACAAGTTTGGCCCCCGGGAGGAGAAGATGATGTCGCAGTTCTATTTTCCCACTCAGGTTCTGACGCAGCAGCGAAATATAGAGAGCGACGACAATTTCGAACTCAAGAACGGGCTGATCTATTTCGACAACATAAGCTTGAATGATCCGACCCTGCTGAGCCTCGTCGAGGGGTACCCTAAGGCCCAGGAGGGCGTGTCGCAACGCTTTTCCGTGAGGCAAGACATTAAGTGGAATAACACGGGTTGGCTTCGGGTCTTCATGCATCATCTGCGCAAGCAGGTGCTTTTGACGGCGGCCTCCCGCAATGCCCGGGTGAAAGCGGTTCACTTTTCGTATCCAGAGTCGTTTGGGCTGAACCAGCGAAAACAGTTCGAGACTGACCTCAGGTGGGTTTGGGGAGACAGCGGCGATCTTTCTCTACAACTGACCAGTGAGAGTGAGGCCGCCCGGGACTACGTCGTGGAAGGACGAAATCAGCACGTCATCTTTGACATCGGAGGGGGGACGACGGAAATCATTGCGTTTGACAACCAGGAGCCCATTTTCCAGACCTCATTCAAGCTCGCCGCCTGGCAAATCAACGACTACGTTGTCAATGCTCCCACCTTCCGAGAGAAATTTGTGGAGGCCATTGAGCGGACGGCAAAACAGGAGGTCCTGCACGGGAAAATTGTGGATAGCCTTCTTGAGAAGTTTATGATCGATCCCCAGAGCCCCCGTGACCGAGATACCGTCCTTCAGCTCTGGCTTGGGCTTCTTCAGCAAATCATGGATGCGAACCGTTCAAGCTCCGGCGCTCTGCTTGCACAGATTCTCAATTACCTTCGCACTGAGGCCGAGAGTGGGGATGCCGTTCAAGGATTTTTTCTGAGTAATACGCTTCTACTCGGCGGGCTTTCATACTACGCTGGCCAGTTGCTGAACAAAGCCTCAGAAGGGAATTTTGAAGAGCATCGGACGTTCAGTCTGTCTCGCGTGCCAATCACAATGACCGGAAACGGCAGTCGCTTGTACAATATGCTTACTCACCAGGAGGTACCTTTCTCCTCAGTCATGGAGAACCTGTTTCGGTGTGGTCTTCCAGACGACTGCAAGGAAGGCCTGGACGTCGAGTTTAAGGGGCTTTTCCAATATCAAGGAGAGACTGCTCCAAAGACCTCAGTAGCCCTGGGATTGCTGTGCACTGAAGAAGACCAGCACTGGGAGGATGTCCCGAGGGCCAACATCGTAGGGGAAGAAGGGTATTCCTGCGGAGCTCAAGAGAAAAGAACGGAATTTGATGATTCTCTCGTCGACTTTTACCAAATGGTTGCCGAGCGCAAGATTCATTTCGATCCTCCCCAAAAGGTTCCCGAAGTACTGGACCATTTTCTTACCAGACTTGGCGAAGAACTGCCGTATGGCCGAAATGGCCCGTTTGAAGTGATTCCCGGATGCAAGAGTGACTGGGAGGAAGATCTCAAGACGGACCTATATCTTCGTGCACAACGTCACATCAAGAATCGAGGCTACCAAAATGCTTCTCTTGCAGAGGAGATCGTAGGAGGGTCAGACACTAAGCGCCCCCTTGAGCCTCTCTTCATGACACAAATTGCCGGGCTTCTTGATGCTGTGAGGGAGCACTACGCTAAATAAGCGTTCCCTGGAAATGATAACTGGATGCTCGCTGGGGCTTGGAGATCTTACCTTTGCGGTGGGAACCTCGAACTGGAACCCTCCGCAGTTTTCGCCCCTTCTCACCCACAGGATGTAAAGGAGCCTTATCTCGAATGGCTGATCCGGCGAAATCATCTCGACGGCGCTGGTTGAACGGGCTGACACTTCTGTTTGGTGGGCTGACACTTGGCTTTGCCGCGACGGGGCTTTACGAAAGTTCGGGGTTCCAGGGTGTGATTGAGGAGCACGGTTCATTCGCGGCGTGGACGAACCTCGCCATGAATGCGGTGTCGCTTCTGGCGCTCACACAGCCCTCGTCCCCGCCTCAAAACCTGCTCTTCGGCATTGCGCGTCTGTCCGCCATCGCTTTTGCTTCGACGGCGGTCTTCACGATTCTCTTCAGTTTTTCGCGGCGCCTGCGCCTCGCCACGGGGAAGCTATGGGTTCGCCTTCAAGCCCGGACACGCCCCGATCAGGCGCACGCTGTAATCGTAGGATCGAGCCGAGTAGGGCGGCACCTGCTGCGAGATCTCCGATTCCCGAGGGGGGAGCGTGCGCAGCGTCCCGTAATGGTCGTGGCGGAGGAGGGAGATGAACTGGGTGCTGAGGCGGAGGCTCTGGGCGCCTTCGTGGTACAGGGAGATCCGCGGGATCCGGAGGTCCGAGCGCAGGCCCTGATGAGCCACGCGCGGGAGGTGTTTGTGGCAACGGGAGACGGCGCACACAACGTGGACATCGCGGCGGACCTCCTTCAGGATTACCGCAGCGGCCGAATTGCTCGAACGGAGCCGCTGCGGTCCCATTCCGATCGCTTCGTGCAGCACCTCCAGTGCCACGTACATCTCAATTCCCCCCAGTTGGAGTCGCTCTTTCAAACCCACGACCTCTTCCAGGCTTCCGGGGATGATTTCGATGTGCATACGTTTAGCATGTACGACCAGGCCGCCCGGGAGCTTTTTCTCAACCCAGAGTACGGCATTGTGCCCCACTGTATGCCCGAGTCCTCGGAGGTTGCACATTACGTGATTCTGGGATTTGGCGCGATGGGGCAGACCACTGCGCTGAAGGCCGCCCATTTGGCTCATTTTCCCAACGATCGGCGCCCTCGTCTCACGATTGTGGATCGGTTCGAGGAGGCAGGAGAAACAGGGGGAGAAGCAGCAGAGCGGGATGAGTTTCTGTCCCGATATCCCGCCTTCTGCCCGGACCCGGCAGCATTCGATCTGGAATCCCACATCCGAGAATCCGACACGGGAATCGACGGGTGGGAGAGCAGGGCGTCCCGTCCCGCCGCTCCCCGGGCTCGTGTTGATGACTCTGAAGCCGTCGAATATGTAGCGAATGCAGAGTTTCTCTCGATGCCCGTGTCGGCCAACGGGGAAGAGTGGATCGGAGAGTTGGCTCGGCGTTTGCATCCCGAGCAAGACCCTTCCCCCCGTCCGGCCCTTGTGGTCTGCTACGATGACGAGCGCCGAAATGCCCGAACGGCCTTGCAGTTGTACGACCAACTCAGTACGCTTCCCCCCGAGTCGCTTCCCCCTTCTCTCCCAATCTACGTGTACCTTCCGACAGAGGAGGGGCTAGCGAAATTGATTGATAACTACGGCACCTCGAATCCGCACAACACTTCGGATCCAGGCTGCCTGAGTGTCCACCCCTTTGGTCATAGGGCCGACACGGATACATACACGTCCACCACACGTCCGAGTCTACAAAAGCTCGCACGGGGCTTTCATCAAGCGTACAACGACATCTACGGGGGTGATACCCCCTACGATGACCTTGATCCAACGCTCAAAACGTCAAACGAACGGGCGGCGGCCCATGCCAGGGTCAAACTCTGCGTTGAGGACCAGCAAGTTTCTCAGGACCATGAACTGGAGGATAAGCCCCCATTGCCTGCGTTCGACCGGCCGGGGATTCTGGCCCGAATGGAGCACAATCGATGGATGGCAGAGCGCCTGCTGGAAGGATGGCGTTATGCGTCGTATCCGGACGACTATGCGTCGCTCTCGGAGGAGGAACAGCAGCACATTCAGGACAAGATGGACCGACGAAAACTTCGAGCGACTCTCGTCCCGTGGAGTGCGCTGAGCGAGGAAGAACGTGACAAGGATCGTCAACAGGTCAGCGTTTTACGGAAGGCCCTTGCTCACGCGGAGGAATCTACGTACTGAACATCGGGGCACAATGGAGAGCAGGAGGCATCCGCATCGGGGCACTTCTTGTCTCGCTTGAACCTGGTGGCCCGTAGCATCAGTCACGGATCCGCCGCAGCGTGTCGCGCACACCCATCAGGATGCGGCCAAGCATGTTTTTGCCCTCTCCGGTGTCGAGGTCGGCGCCCCAGTAGGTGTCGTCCCACCAGTTGAGCTCTACGATCGGGCCGTCGGTCGCGCAAAGCCGGTCGGCCAGGGCCGGGTGCTGGGCAAACTTCGCCGTCACGATCTCGAGCATGTACCGGTCCCGGGCCGTGCCCCAATTATCGGGCAGTTCGGCCTGGCGGCCGAGATGTTTGGCCTCGTCCGGGTGTTCGGCCTGCCGGATTC
>JBDGQN010000132.1:0-7921 GCA_042219055.1 Salinibacter sp.
CACGCTCGACACCCTCCACACCGCCGCCCGCCACGTGCGCCGCTATCAGGACGCGGCCGAGCAGGTGGACGAGGCGTTGGAGGCGGATGCCGACGGTCCCGACGAGTTGAGCGACCGGCTCGGCGACATCTACGACCGCACCGTGGAAGCAATGTGCGACGACCTCAATACGCCCGCCGCCACCGCCGCCGCGCTGGAGGGCGTGAAGGCTATCGAGCAAACCGATCGACTGAACGGGGCCGCGGCTCGAAGTGCGCGCGACTGGCTGGATCGTACCAACGCCCTCCTCGGCATCGTCGAGTCGGAGCACGAAACCGCTCCGGTGCAAACCAAAGACGACTCTGCGCTCCCGTCCGATCACCTCGAGACGTCAATCGACGATCTGCTAGAGGAACGAGAGGCCGCTCGCGCCGACGGCGACTACGCCCGGGCCGACGCCATCCGTGACACACTCGAAGCGCTGGGCATCGAGGTGATGGATCGTCCCGAGGGGCCCGAATGGCGACGAAAGGTCGAATTGTGATGCGTGATGGCGTGATGCGTGACACTGCAATGCCATTGCGCCTTCATCCGCGGCATCGGCTTGACGTCCCGATAGCGAGAAGCACCCTCACGTTTCGCGAATCACGGATCACTTCCCCGTCCCCCATGGCTCCATCTGCCGACCACAACATTCCCATCCGCCCCCGCCGCCTCCGCAAAACCGAAAACATCCGCCGCATGGCACGGGAGACGCGGCTGTTGACCGACAACCTGATCGCGCCGCAGTTCGTGATGACCGGCGAGAATGAGCGGGAGGAGGTCTCGTCGATGCCCGGCACATACCGCCACACCATCGACCGCCTCGTCGACCACGCCGAGACGCTGTCCAACCTCGGCCTCCCCGCCGTCGCCCTCTTCCCGGCCATCCCCGATCATCTGAAAACGCCGGACGCCGAGCACGCGCTCGACCCCGATCACCTCTACCCCAATGCGGTCCGCGCCCTCAAGGACGCCGTGCCGGAGCTGATGGTGATTACGGACACGGCCCTCGACCCCTACAACGCCGACGGCCACGACGGCATCGTGCGCGACGGCCGCATCGACAACGACGCCACGATCCAGGTCATGTGTCGGATGGCCGTCCTCCACGCTGAAGCCGGCGCCGACATCGTCGCCCCCTCCGACATGATGGACGGGCGCGTGGGGGCGATTCGCGACGCACTCGACGCCGCCGGCCACACGGACGTCGCCATTCTCTCGTACACGGCCAAGTACTCTTCCTCCTACTACGGGCCCTTCCGCGACGCGCTCGATTCTGCGCCAAAGGGAGAAGAGGAGACCTCCGACAAGGACATCCCCGAGAACAAAGACACCTACCAGATGGACCCGGCCAACGGCGAGGAGGCTGTCCGGGAGCTCATGCTCGACCTCGACGAAGGGGCCGACATGGTCATGGTGAAACCCGCTCTTCCCTACCTCGACGTCATCCACCGCGTGAAGCAGCACAGCGACGTGCCGGTCGCCGCCTACAATGTGAGCGGTGAGTACGCCATGATCACGGCCGCTGCCCAGAACGGCTGGCTCGACCGCAAGCAGTGTGCGATGGAGGCGCTCACCGGCATCCGCCGCGCCGGCGCGGATGTGATTCTCACCTACTTCGCCGAGGATGCCGCCCGATGGCTGGCCGAATGAGGAATTTTGAGTGGCGAATTTCGAATTCGTCGCCTCCCGCTACACCTTCGGATTGCCCACCACTGAACGTTTCCCAACTCACGCAAATTGCCCAGCCGTCGAGAGCCCGTTGCGATAACTGCCGGGAGTCCATCCTCGACGTTCGAGAGAAGCACTCATGACTTCTGACTCATGACCCATGATTCCTGACTCTCCCTACGAACGCCAGCTCCATGGGTCGAACTTCGGAAAAGCCTCGCTCATCATTCGACACTCGAAATTCGCAATTCGAAAATGGCTATCGAAATTTCCCACATCGACTACAGCGACCTCTCCGGCGGCCTCGTCCGCATGATGGACCGGTTCAAGGAAGAGGGCACCCTTACCGGCGAGATCGAGGACGACGACCGACTGCGCGAGGATCCGAATGCGGCCCTCCTCGGTCTCCTCTACGACCAGCGCGTCCGGGCCGAGAGCGCCTTCACCGGTCCGCTCCGGCTCAAGGATCGCCTCGGGCACCTCGACATGGCGACGATCGCGGAGATGGACTTCGACGAATTCCAGGATCATTTCGCCGAGTCCCCCGCCGTGCACCGGTTCACGAACAAGATGGCGGAGAACACGCAAGAGGTCGCCGGACTCATCGCAGAGCAGTACGACGGCAACGCCGCCAACATGTGGAACGACGGGGCGGACCTCGACACCATCGAGAAGCGCCTCCAAGATCTGCCTGGCTTCGGTCCCGCAAAGGCCTCAAAAATCAAATACGTCCTCCACTACTTCGGGCACCGGGACTTTTCGGACGAGGAATAATCTTTTCTTCTCCCGTCACGGGTCCGAAGCAGATGCATGCTCTGGAGTCTCGACGCTCTCCAGCCCTTCCATGGCCCTCTCGTGGAGGTCGGGCAGCTCCCGATCCAGGTCTTTCTGCTCCATGTTTCGCTTGACCGAGGCCTGCGCCGCAGGAGCTGCGTAGCGGTAGGCCGCCGCCACCCCCACGTTGAACAAAGCGGCGCCCACTCCCAACGCCGCGCCCAGGTAGCGGGGACCGGACAGTGCGAGCCGGATCATGACGGTGGCCGCAGCAAATCCCGAGTTCCGAAAGACGACGTGGTACGTCGAGCTGTAGCGAAGCGAGATCAGGACGATGAGGACGTCACTGAAGATGAGAACTGTGTAGAAGGTGTTAAAGAACGGGATCGTTTCTTTGCCCAGAGCCAGTTGAAACACGGCATAGGCACCCAAGCCTGCTAAAATCATCAACAGGATGTTCGCCACCAGCTTCTTCTGCGCCACGAAGGAGCGAGCCTCCCCCTCCGTTCGGGTAATGGGCTGGTGCTCCTGTAGCCGGTAGAAAAGCCCCAGGGTCAGGAAGATGAGGAGAGCCGCCGTCGCGTCGACCACGAGGTACTGCACGGCCTCCCGTCCTGCCTCGAAGGTCCACTGAATGGGCTCTTGCTTGAACTTTACCAGCTCCTTGAACGACTGACGCAGCAGGATCAGAGAAAACACCTCGAACTGCTTCCCTGCCGTGTCCGCTACGCTCGTGGCCAAGCCCACGATTAGTCCGACGAGCTCCACGACGAGAAACAGCGTGAAGGCGACGTCGATCGCCTTGAAGTGATTGGTGGACACCGAATCGGCAACCGCCGGGGGGAGCCACCCGAATCGGTTTGCCTGAATCACCACCAACGCGATCAAAAATCCTCCGACGAGCACACCCGCCGTGAGGCGGCGCGCCTGACTGCCTTCCCACCAGGTCTCGAACGCATCGAACACCCGACTGCTCAGCCGGAGAACGGTGGAGACGAGACGCATGAAGACTCGCGACGACCGATGGAAAAAAGATCTGGACGGATTCAAATGACCACCGGGCCGCAAGGGTTTTCCAACCCCTGAAAGTGTCCCGATACCGTCACATTCCTGATCGGAACTGGGAGCAAACTGCCAGCAGCCAAGATCCGATTCTGTTCGACGGTCTTCGCGAAGGACCCTACAGCGTTCCTGGGTCGATCTCCACCACTTGTCGGTTCATCAAGGCAAGCGTACGGGCAGGATACGATTTCACGAGCCGATGGTCGTGGGTCGCCACGAAAAGGGTCATCCCCTGGCGGTGGAGGTCGAGCAGGAGTTCGTGGATTTCATCGGCCACGTCCGGGTCGAGATTGCCCGTGGGCTCGTCGGCGAGGAGAACCCACGGATCGTTGGCAATGGCCCGGGCGATGACGACGCGTTGCTGCTCCCCACCCGAGAGTTCGTGCGGGTAGTTGCGACGCTTATGGCTGAGCCCCACCCGTCCCAGGGCTTTCGTAACCCGGCTCTTGACTTCGGATTTTGACGTGCCCGTGGCGTGCAAAGCAAAGGCGACGTTTTCGTAGGCACTACGGTCGGGCAGAAGTTGAAAATCTTGAAAGACCACTCCAATTGAGCGGCGAAGATACGGAATCTCTTCCTCCTCGATCTGATGAGAATGATACTCTCCGATCCGGACGGTCCCCGAATCGGGAAAGAGATCCATGTAGAGGAGACGCAAAATGGTGCTTTTTCCACTTCCCGTCGGCCCCACTAGATAGACTTTTTCTGAACGGTCAAGGTGGAAGGACACCTCCTCCAGCACCGAGCGTCGCTCTCCGTTGGGGAGAGGAAAGGAGACCGAAACGTTTTCGAAATCAATCACGGGAAAAGATCACGCGACACGCAATACGAACTCTCTCACGCTGCCGGTTCGGTCGTTTGGCGACGATGACGGGCAATAGCAACGGCAACTTCGAGGGCATTGCGCGTACTCCCCGGGAGCGCCATGCCCTTCCCGGCGATGCCGTAGGCGGTCCCGTGATCGGGCGAAGTGCGCACGATGGGCAGCCCCGCCGTGTAGTTGACCCCGTGATCGAAGGCGAGCGCTTTGAAGGGCACGAGGCCCTGATCGTGGTACATGGCCAGGGCCGCATCGTATCCGGCGTCGAGCTGGGTGCCAAAGAACCCATCTGCTGCAAGCGGCCCCTCAACCCGAAAGCCCTCCTGCCGGGCCGCCTCCAGCGCGGGCACAATCACTTGTTCTTCTTCGGGCCCGAAGGCACCTCCTTCCCCGGCGTGGGGATTGAGCCCAAAAACCGCAATCTTCGGCTGCTCGATCGCAAAGTCCTCGCGGAGAGAGGCATCGATCACACGAACTTTCTCGAGGATGGCCTCTTCGGTGATCGCCTCCGGCACCGCCGAGAGCGGAACGTGGCTCGTTACGAGCCCCACGCGGAGCCCTCCGGCCACCATCATCATCGTGGGACGAGGGCTATTGGTTTTTCGCGCGATAAACTCGGTATGCCCCGGCACGTCGTACCCTGCTTGCCGCACAGCATCTTTCGAGATGGGGGCCGTCACCATCGCGTCGACGGTTCCGGCCAGACAGGCCTCCACGGCTCGTTCCACGGCCCGCATCGCTAAGCGTCCCCCTTCCGCCGTGACCGTTCCAAACATTACGGGCGGCTCGGTATCCGCAGCCACGTCGAGCACCGCCACGTCCCCGTGGGGCACCTCTTCCGGCACCTCCTCTACTAGGTGAATGTCCAGGTCCGAAAAGCCAAGGACATCGGCGTGTACCCGGAGCACGTGGGGCGATCCAATGAGGACCGGCGTCATGGAGGGCATAAGACTGGGATCGTGGAGGCTCTTGAGCACCACTTCCGGTCCAATGCCGTTGGGGTCCCCTAGAGTTATGGCCACTCGTGTCGGCGCTCCGTTGGGGGCCGGGGGTTCGGGACGCTGGAATGTAGGTCGCTGAATGCGCATGTCAACTACGGTCGGGTTCGCAGGGACAAACGGTAAGGTCGAAATTCACGGGGTCGGAAGCTGTTTGGCGGATTCTCTGCGGCTTCTTTGAAGAGTATTCGGGCGCACTCTGACAGCATTCGGGCACTGCAATTCCCACGCAGAATAATTTTGTATTCACTCGGTTGTACTCTGGAAGCACTTCTTCACTGCGCTCAGGGCGCGCGTCGATACAAGGATCGTTTGAGCACCATTTTGCAGCGTTGCCCGTCGCCCCACTGTGCCTACTCGGCTGCACTTCCTCAGCACCGTCAGGGCATGATCTTCGCTCCTCGCTGGGCTCGGGTCGCATTCACAGCAATCCACCGCACAGCCTTTCAGGCTCGCTCTCGGGCGAGAAGATAAGTGCTGAGGCGGTCTGCCAGGCGGGGCTTCTCGCCCCCTCAAAACGATACGACTGGTCCAAAAGGCCCATTCGGGGCTGGGACCACGAGACGGTCACGATCACGTTAATCGCCGATGGCAGCCAACGTCAACCCCACCCCTACGGTGTTTCTTTGCGCTTCACAGAGCGGACGAGTGGGCCCGTCCCCGTCTTTACGCGGAATCGGAGGTCTCATCGAGAAGTGAGTTGAGATACGACTGATCTTCTGGGGAAAGCTCGTCGTCCGGAGCGTGGCGCGGCTCAAAGCCAATATACTCCGACGCTGCCTCAATGACGGCCTCAATGGTCTTCTCGAAGGTCGGGCGTTTTACGTAGGCCCCCGCAGCGTTCCGGTGTCCTCCGCCTCCGAAGTGCCGGGCCCATTCGTCCACCCGAACGTCGGCCTCCGACCGAAAACTAATCTTCGATCCATCGTCGGTTTCCGAGAAGAGAAGGGCAGTTTTCACCCCTTCGATCGAGAGGACGTAGTTCACAAATCCCTGTTTGTCATCCCAACTCGCCCCGGTGTCCTCCACCATTCGCTGGGTCACGACGGAATAGCCGAGTTGTCCGTTGTAGCGAAGACGAATGCGGTTGAGCATCCGACCGAGCAGTCGCAACCCCGGCATCGACCTACGGTCGTAGATCGTCTCGTGGATGGGTGCCGGCTCAATCCCCCCCTGTTCGAGAATATCCGCAATGATGCGATGGAGCTCCGGCGTTACGCTGCTGTATCGAAAGGACCCGGTGTCCGTCATGATCGCCGTATAGAGCGCCGTGGCAACCTCTTGGTCGAGAGCATCCGGAGCCAGCTCGTGAATGATTTCGTACACCAGTTCTCCGGTCGCTGCCGCCGAGTCCCGAACGAACAGCACGTCGAACCACCGTTCCGGCTCCAGGTGGTGATCAATGAGAACCGTCGTCGCAGTGGCGTCGCGGACGAGCGAGCCCACTTTTCCGATCCGCTCCTCGTCGTTCGTATCAAGGACAAACGCCACGTCGGCTTCGGCGAGGGCCTCGTGCTGGGAGAGAGATCCATCAAAGACTTCCACTTGATCGGTCCCAGGCATCCAGTCGAGATTGTAGTCCAGTTCGTCACTGTTGATCATCGCCACGGTCTTTCCAACCCTCTCCAGAAACCGACCAAGGGCCAGTTGCGATCCGAGGGCATCCCCGTCGGGCCCGAGGTGCGTGGTGATGAAGAACCGATCGTTTTCGCGAATGAGCGAAAGTACCTCGTCGAGCATGCGTCGCCTCTGTGCTCCAGTGGTCGAGTTGAAATGAATATCTTACCATTACGGAAGGAAGTCTAATGGGTTCTCGGGACGAAACCGGCGCTGGAGATGAACTGGTGTCGTCGGCCCGCATCAGATGGCGATGCAAGGCCATCGATGTGAATTTATCAACGAGCTCAGACAGAGCCTCAAAACCAACTGCCTCGGGAGCCAGCGCTACGTGATAGGCCAAGTCAACTTGACGTATCGGCCCCACTTCCCGCACCGACACTGCCGGAGGGTCCCGCTGCCCTTGAATTCGGAAGATCAATTCTATTGACTGACCGGCTACGATGGTGTCTCCCCAAGAACTCCCTGAAAGAAGCACTCATCATCCACTAACGACGCCGAACCGAAAACCGCTTTTTGACCGAACCAACTCTGGATTTACGCTGTGGCTGCAAGCAAGAACCGCTCCGTTCTTGAAATCAGTGTCATTATGTCGAAACCTAGCCGTTGACATTCTTAGGCAAAAATTCCATGTTAGTACAAACTCCCGATTTTACCCTTTATAATGCATTTTTGTTGGGGAGTATTGCTCAGTTATTCTTCGACGCTAGCGGGCTCCTCCCCCTGCACGCGAGCATTGCGGAAGTGCGTATTCTTCCGCGCTGAAAACTCTCTCCCAACACGCGAAACTGGTTATTTCTCACGCACCCTCTACACGCTATGATGCAGATGACTGCGGAAGCCCCATCCACGACGATTGCTCGTCTCTCAGGCTGGTTTCCGGCCTTGCTTCTCATTATTGGTGGACTCGTACTGTCCGGCTGCGGAGCCACTGCGCCCGTGGTTCAGTCCGTGAGCG
>JBDGQN010000133.1:0-4544 GCA_042219055.1 Salinibacter sp.
ACTTGGTCTTGGGTCGACGCGCGGAGATCGCGCGGCCGTCGGAGCGGGTGCTCAATTGGCTCGCCAATCGCCGGGTCCGTGTGGCCGACTCGGGGACCGGGTTCCGGGCGCTGCGCGCCCGCTTGGCCCGACGCCTGGAATTGCGTGGGCGGTGTACGTGTGGCACGTTTGTCCTGGAGGCGGCCCATTACGGGGCGCGAATCCGCGAGGTCCCCATCCGTCTCCGGGCCACGGAGAAGCCGCGTGGCCGGGCCTGGGGGCACGGCCCGCAGGCGCTCTACGTGCTCGATTGGCTGCTGCGCGGCCGGGCGTCGGCGGACGACGACGGTTGAGGCCTGTTCGTGTCGGTGACGATGAGCCTGAGGGAGGCAGTGAGATGAAGGTATTGATTACCGGCGGCGCCGGCTTCGTCGGCGCCAACCTGACGGAGCACCTGCTCGAGCAAGGGGATTATCGGGTTCGGATCCTGGACAACCTCGCCGTGGGCGATCGGGCTTACATGACCGATATCATCGAACGCTTGGGTGCCGCGAACCGGGTCGAGGTCGTCGAGGGCGACGTTCGCGACCCGGATGCTGTCGATGAGGCCGTCGAGGGCGTCGACGCCGTCGCGCACCTCGCGGCCGAGACGAACGTCGTCCAGTCCCTCGCCGAACCGGTTGCCAACGTCGAGGCGAACGCGCTTGGGGCGCTGACCGTGCTGGAGGGCTGTCGCCGCCGCGACGTCGAGCGGTTTATCTTCGCCTCCTCCAACGCAGCCGTCGGCGAGCAGACCCCGCCCATCGACGAGGCCAAGGTCCCGGCCCCGCTCTCGCCCTACGGGGCGGCGAAGCTGGCCGGCGAGGCGCTCTGCTCGGCGTATGCGCACTCCTTCGGCATGCAGACTGCGGCCCTGCGCTTTGCCAACGTGTACGGGCCTTACGCCGATCACAAGCCGAGCGTCGTCGCCCGCTTCATCCGGACGGCGCTGGCCGAGGAACCGCTCGTGATCTACGGGGACGGCCGGCAGACGCGGGACTTCATCCACGCCCGCGACATCGCCCGCGCCATCGAGGCGGCCCTGAGGCTGGAACGGCCGGTGACGGACCTCGATAACGTGGTCTTCCAGATCGCCACCGGCGTGGAGACACCCATTGCAGATCTGGCGGAGCGGATCCGGGCACTGGCTCAGGAGGCAGGCCTAGAGGTGCCGGAGCTTCGCTTTGAGGGGGAACGGAAGGGCGAGATCCGGAAGAACTACGCCGACATCGGCAAGGCTCGGAACCTCTTGGGGTTCGAGGCGATGGTGGGTTTACAGGAGGGTGTGCGGGAGGTGTGGGAGCGTTGGCGCCGACGGAGGTCAGCAGGATCCAGCGCTTGACGTCGAGGCCGGGGCAGAGCCAGTAACGGTCGTTCATTCGAAGTTCTACGTTCTGAGTTCTGAGTTCTGAGTTCCGGCAGACCCGCTCTTGTCGGATGGTCGCCGTAGGTAGCGCATGAACCCACGGATCGGATTCTGGGTGTTCTCGGATCGGCGTTACAGGGCTTCGATCTGCTCTTAGCTCAGGATCCTGCTCAATGGAGGCCACACACGAGCGCATGCTGAATCACCTCGTTTCACCTAACCATCCGCCCACGATAGGCCAGCCAACCCCAAGTGTCGATGAAGACGGCATCGGGCATCAGGCAGGATCGGCTCCATAAAGTTCGTCTTCGATCTCCTCCGCCGTGAGGGGCGGCCCAGAGAGACAGCCGGCGACCCTCAGGATGGGATCTTCGCCCTTGCGGTCTCGGCCCTTGAGAAAGCCCACAAAGTCAAGGACTTCCCGTAGGCGTTCCTCGGGGAGTTCCTCGATCTCCTCAATGAGACGTTGCTTGACGATTTCGGTGCTCATGGCATGTTCACCCAGCTCACAGGTTAGCGGGAGGTCGCGTTGAGTGCGAAGCGTGATCTATACCTTGGCCGTTCAACGGATGGGCTCGGCGCGCCAGGACGCCGCCCCGCTCGACCCGCTCGCCGCTGATGTCGACGTGGGCGACCCGGTGCCCGAGCTCAGCGAAGCCAAGCACGGTCACTTGGGCATCTGCAGTCTGGATTCTATCCAGGACGGACGCCGGTGCGCTCATTGCTGACCCGTTACCTCTTTCTTGAATTCTATCTTACGTGCCCACGAGCAGTTTTCCTCGTACCAATCGACGGTCTCCTGGAGGCCCTCTCGGAGGCTCACTTCGGGAGCCCAGCATAGCACGCGCCTCGCTTTGGAGATATCCGCCCAGGTTGCGGACACATCTCCTTTCTGCATGGGTTCCCGCTGGACCTCTGCGCTTTGCCCGGTGACCTCCGCGATCTCAGCAATGAATTCATTCATCGAGATCGGCGAGTCGTTGCCCAGGTTGATGACCTCAAATCCGAGGGGGCGTAGCGCTGCGATCGTCCCGGCGGCGACGTCGTCGACGTACGTGAAGTCCCGTTCTTGCCGGCCGTCGCCGTAAAGGCTTACTGGCCTGCCCTCGCTTATCCAGCTGACAAAGCGGAGCGGGCTCATATCGGGCCGACCGGCGGGGCCGTAGACGGTGAAGTAGCGCAGGATCGTCACGTCCAGGCCGTAGAGGTGATGATAGGTATGCGCAAGGGACTCGGCGCCCTTCTTCGACGCCGCGTAGGGCGAGAGCGGCCGATCCGTGGGTGTCTCTTCGTCGAACGGCCGCTCTTGGTCCCCGTAGAGGCTCGACGTCGAGGCTAGCACGAATTTCCGAATGCCATGCTCGCGGCACATCTCCAATAGGTTGAGCGTCCCCGTGACGTTCGTCGACGTAGGCCCACGGGTTCTCGATGCTCTGCCGGACACCGGCGCGGGCGGCGAGGTTGATAATGGCGGTGAAGGGAGAGGTGTGAGGCGTGAGGCGTGAAGCGTCTGAGGATTCCGCATCGAAAAGACCCTCAAGTGCCGAGTGGTCCGTGATGTCGAGCTGGTGAAATCGAAAGGTCTCGTAGGGTTGCAGTTGACCGAGTCGCCAGTCCTTAAGTCGGGTATCGTAGGCGTCGATAAGGTTGTCGACGCCGACGACCTCGTGGCCTTCCTCCAATAGCAACTCGCTGACCTTCCAGCCGATGAAGCCGGCGCAGCCGGTGAGGAGGATGGTTTGGGGAAAATCGCGTCTCATGGTGGAGGCACTACCGAGGATTTCGAGGCCGCTCGACTGAGACACCACCCAGTCTGAGGATCCCACGAAGCGTGCCGGGTTTCAGGTCTTGGCCTTGATGCACCGGAACCGGGAACGTCGATGAACGCCGCCATGATCTGGATGTTCTCTAACTGATGATGTTCTCTAAGGAGTCGTCAACGATCCACGTGAGCGCACGGGATGGGAAACTCGAATGTCAGTCAGCTGAACTGCTTGTAAGGTAGAGGGCTAACCTGACTCCGCGTCATTCCCGGTCGAGCTGATGTTGGTGCGCACGAACATCAGGAATTCTCGCAATGAGTCTGCCGGTTCATCGCTTAAATGGCTTTCGGTGACGTCGTCTTCACGGCCATCATGGAAATGCTTCGGGAACGTGCGGACATGCTGCCAGCGTTGGTGCGGAGCGTTGTCATGCCGGTAGATTGTGCCGTCGATCGCCTTGCGCTCCCAATGATAGCTGTATCTTCCTTCCAGCTTCAACGAAAACCAGACGTCAACATAACTGCCATCTTCGAGCAGAATGCGCAGCTGATTGAGTCCTGGAACGGTGTCCGTGACGATATCGACAAACTCGACCTCCGCGATGCGTTGCAACTGTGGAACATCAACGATACTCATCCCAGCTCGTGCAGCCACTCCATGAGGCGGTCCCGTCGATACTCGAGGTGATCGAGACGCTGGAGATCCGTCCAACTGTCGGCCTCTTCCAGTGTCCCCTCGCGGTAGCGTGTCTCCATGTCGTCGACGGACGAGACCCCGTATTCCCCTGTGATTTGGAGGATATCGGCTTCGCATTGGCGCAGCTGCCGGTTGAGGAATGTCTTCAAACTCTGCTCCAATAGCTGGGACTTCGGAATCTGTAGCTCAGCGGCAATCGTCTCGATGATCTCATCCGTTTCAGTCGGCATTCCAATCTCTCCCTTTCAGGGGTCCGCTTCCCTCTCCGTTGATCTTCACGTTATAGCGATCGAGATGCCCGTGCCATCTTCGAGCCTTGACGCATGCCGTCCGCGCAGATCAGCAGACCTGCATTGCCCCGTCGCGATTCGCCCCATACCTGCCGATCGCCGCCCGCAGTCCGTCCTCGAACGACGTCACCGGCGCCGATCCCAGCTGCTCCCGCGCCTCCCCGATCTCCGCCCCGCTGGCGGGGACGTCGGTCGGAGCGGTCGGTCGGCTGGTGCTCAACCTCGGCACATTTGCCCAGCACTTGCTCGATCATGCCGATGACGTCACGGAGCATATTCGGGCGCTGACTGACAAGGTTGATGATCGCGTCAAATGGACCCGAATCCTGACTGTGTAGCAGGGGCGACCGGCCGGTCGCCCCTTGTATCATGATTGTAATGAAACGGCTGGCCTTGGAACGAGACAGGACG
>JBDGQN010000134.1:0-15526 GCA_042219055.1 Salinibacter sp.
CCATCACCGAGAGCGACGTGATGCTCGCTCGTGCGTCCGACGCGATTATCCTGGGCTTCCAGGTGCGTCCCACCTCCGGCGCCCGTGAGGCCTCCAACCGGGAGGACGTCGACATCCGTACCTACTCGGTCATCTACTCGGCCATCGAAGACGTGCGCGATGCCCTCGAAGGACTTCTCTCCCCCGAGCGCCGCGAAGAGACGAAGGGCCGCGCCGAGGTTCGCGAGACGTTCAGCGTGCCCGACGTGGGCACCGTGGCGGGGTGCTACGTCAACGAGGGCACCGTCGGTCGAAACCACAAGGTCCGCGTCGTGCGGGACGGGGTTGTGGAGTACGAAGGCGAGATTGACTCCCTCAAACGATTCGAGGAGGACGTGAAGGAGGTGCAGAGCGGGTACGAATGCGGACTCTCGGTCCACAACTACGACGACGTGAAGGTGGGCGACGAGCTCGAAACCTACGTGATCGTCGAAGAGCAGCGGGAACTCGAGGTCTAAGTTCAGGGCTCGAGTTCTCGGGGCGTGTCTGCCACGTCCCGTGTCCGTCCTCTGATCCTTCACCTGATTCCCTGCCGGAGATGAGTGTTTACACCGAACGCGTCGCGGAACTCGTTCAGCGCGAGGTCGCCCGTATTCTACAGCGAGACTATTCGGATCAGCTTCAGCCGATGGTGACCATCACCCGAGCCCGCGTCACGGGGGATCTCTCCATCGCCTACGTTTACGCGAGCGTGATGGGCGACACCTCCGAGGAGCGCGAGGCTACGTTTCGGCAGCTCAAAGCCCTCACCGACGACATCCGCGAAAAGCTGGCCTCTCGGATCCGCCACCAGGTCCGCGAAATTCCGGAACTCAAGTTCTTTCACGACGAGTCGCTGGAGAAGGCCAAGCGTATGGAAAACCTGTTCGACCGCATCCGAGAGGAACGGGAGCGGCGTCTCGAAGACGGGGAGGAGGTTCCTGAGGATGTTGAGTAGCGGTACGCCGTTGGCGGGTTGCGGCCCGCTGCGACGTATAGTCTTGTGACCGGCCCCCCGTGCGATCGTAGTTTGCAGTCTCTTCCGCTCCGCATTGTGAATCCACCCCCGACGACCTCGTGCCTTCCGCCGCGGCCCAGCGCGACATTCCGCCGGAGATGATTTGCATGCCTCCGAACGGTCCCTCGACGTGGCAGGAGGGGGCCATTCTGCCCGTCGATAAACCGGAGGGACTCCCCTCGTTCGACGTGGTGGAGATCGTGCGGGAGGGAACGGGAGTGTCAAAAGTCGGGCACGCTGGCACTCTCGATCCATTGGCGACAGGCCTGCTCATCATCCTCGTGGCCCGGCCCGCTACGCGCCTGCAGGAGGCCTGCATGCACTTGCCCAAGACCTACAAGGCCACCCTGCGGCTCGGAGAGGCCACTCCCTCACACGATGCCGAGACCAGGATCGTGGAGCGCACCGATCCGTCCGACGTGACCCGCTCGGACGTAATGTCGGCCCTGGAGGCCTTCCGTGGGACCATCGAGCAGGTTCCTCCCATGTATTCCGCGGTGCGCGTGGACAGAGAGCGCCTCTATGAGAAGGCCCGCCGGGACGAGACTGTGGACCGTCCCCCTCGACAGGTGCACGTCGATCGTCTCGAACTGACCGACTGGAACGCCCCGGACGTGTCGGTTCGGATCGAGTGCTCGAGAGGCACCTACGTCCGGGCCCTGGCCCGTGACATTGGGGAGAAGCTCGGAGTGGGCGCGCACCTCACGGGCCTTCGCCGCACAGCCATCGGGCATTTTACGGCTGAGGAGTGTTGGACCCTGGCCGAACTGGAGAATACCTTCTCGTAGGACGACCCGATTTCGAGTATGAAGTGTGAGATTGGCTGGGACGAGATCACCCACGACGACCGGTCGGTCGTCACTGTAGGCACCTTCGACGGGGTGCATCGAGGTCATCAGGCGATCCTCGAGTACCTGGAGGAGCGCGCCGAAGAGCAGTCGGGCACTAGCACCCTCGTCTCGTTTGACCCACATCCCCGGTCCGTTGTCCACGGCGAGGACGTGCCGCTCCTCACGACCGTCACCGAGCGGGCAGACGTGCTGGAGGAGTTCGGCCTCGATCGATTCGTGGTCATTCCCTTTTCCATGAGCTTTGCCCAGCTTCCCCCCGAAAAGTACGTTCGGGAGGTGCTGGTGCAGCGCGTTGGGATGCAGGAGATTACCGTGGGGTACGACCATCGGTTCGGCAAGGACCGGGGCGGCGACGTAGATCTCCTTCGCACACTCGGGCCGGAGTATGGCTTCGGGGTTGACGTCATTCCCCCGCAGGAGGTGAACCACGACGTGGTGTCGTCGAGCGCGATTCGGACCCTGTTGCGGGAGGAGGGGGCGATTGAGAAGGCGAACGAGCGGCTGGGACGACCCTATTGTCTCGGTGGGGTCGTTTCTCGAGGGGAAGGGCGAGGGCGCAAACTCGGCTATCCGACCGCCAATCTGGCCCTCGACGATGCCCGAAAGCTCGTGCCCAAGCGCGGCGTCTACGCCACGACGGTAGAACTTCCCGATGGCCAGCGACGAGGCGGAATGATGAATATCGGCCGGCGCCCCACGTTCGATGAGATGGACGTTACCGTGGAGGTGCACCTGCTCGACTTTGAGGGAGACCTCTACGGGAAGCGCCTCTCTGTTCAGTTCCTGCAAAGATTGCGGGACGAACAGAAGTTTGATTCCCCGGAGGCGCTGGCGGCGCAACTTTCGGAAGACGAAGAGCATTGTAGAACCGTTGTCGGGGCTACAGCCTGACTCCCGGTGTCCCAACCGGTGTTCTGGCGGGTTTGCTCGACATCGTCACCCGCGACACTGTACAGTTCTCGCGGTTCTTCTTTAGCATGGCACGTGAGCCGCGAAAGGGACGGTTCGGATACTGTTCTTTACATACAAGAATAGGTCTAGCAGGATAGACCTACGCCCTACGGGTCGAAGCTGCATGGCACGGGCCATGTGGTGAGAAATCTGACCCAGGAAGGGGGATTGAGGACAAGCAGTGACGGGCCTAGCCAGTCCGCGGGTACAAGTCCAAGATGATCCCCTTGGCGCATTCCCAACAAGGTGAGTGTGAGCGAACTGCCTTAGTCTCCAACGGGAAACTAGGCCCCTCACCTAAACTGTTTCATGAGGAGTGTAGAAGCGTTGTGGAATCGAATCCCGCGCTCCGGCGACCCGCCACTGTTATCAGGCAGCAACGTGGGCATGTCGGAGACCGGGCGCACGGCGTGGGTGAGCCCCAGACCAGAGCCACTCGTCTGCGGATACTCTGGAAAGCGGATTTGTGCCAGCCGCATGACCGGGAATCCTGATCCAACGGTCACTGGTGGGATACCTCCAACGCGGAGGGTTAAGGGACAAGTACGAGGCAGCACCTAACTTGGGAGAGGACCAACGAACCGTCAAACGCGGGAAGTGCTGTTAGGAATGATAAGGCCCCCGGATCGGCCAATGACCTATCAGCACGACGGAGCTACCGTAGTAGTCTGAGCAGCGCAAATCGCTGACCTTGACGAAGGGTAGCAGCAGAGCATGAAGCTACACTTGCAAAAGTAGTCGAAATCACCCAACGGTGGATGCCGATGGATGTAGACGAAACGCAAAAGAAGCTGGCGACTTGGGCGCAAGACCCAAGTTTCCGGTTCGATGACATTTACAACTTTATGTGCTACCCGGAATGGTTGAACCGAGCTTATCGGTCGGTGAAGTCCAATTCGGGATCGGCAACAGCCGGAATCGACGGACAGACGCTAAAGGACTTCGAGGAGGACTTAGGTGAGAACCTGAGAAACCTCTCCGAAGAACTTAAAACGGAGTCCTTCGATCCCAAACCAGTACGCTGAACGTACATACCGAAGGGAGATGGACGGAAACGCCCGCTAGGGATTCCGACCATCAAAGATCGGATAGTACAGGAGGCGCTGAGAATGCTGCTGGAACCGATCTACGAACAAGACTTCAGCGATTATTCCTTCGGATTCCGTCCGAATAGGAGAACCCAGGATGCAATTAAAGCGGCGAAAATATCGGCCTACACACATAACAAAATGTGGGTCATAGACGCCGACATAAAGGGGTTCTTCGACAACGTAGACCATCGCACGCTGGAACAGATCATTCAAAACCGGATCACCCAAAAGAAGGTTAGGAGGCTGATCTGGTTGTTCCTCAAAGCAGGAATCATGGAAGACGGCACATTCCAACATTCAATGTTGGGCACGCCACAAGGAGGCATTGTGTCCCCGTTGCTGGCTAACGTCTACCTGAATGAGCTGGACCAGTGGGTAAAACAGTGGACAGACCTTTCTAAAACGGAGTCGAATAGACGACGCCGGAGAGGGAAGGGAAACTGGACACATGTCCGATATGCCGACGACTTCCTTATGCTAACAAACGGCACAAGGGAGCACGCGGAGAAGATGAAAGAGGGGGTTGCGGACTTCCTAGACGAAGAACTCAACCTAACCCTGTCGGACAAGAAGACGGAATTGGTCCATGTTGAGGACGGAGTAGACTTCCTCGGGTACCGGATCCAGAAGAAACAAGGGTCGGTGAGGAAGCTAATCACGAAGGAGGCAAAAGAGGATATAAGGACCAAGGTGAAGACCGCGACGAACGGTGAAACGGACGTATCGGTGCGGTCCAAGATCATGGCCCTGAACGCCGTAATCAGGGGGTGGGCGAATTACTACAAGTACGCCTTGAACGCTGGAAAGGTCTTCAACGACCTTGACCACTTCGTGTGGGACAAGCTCACGGACTGGCTAGGCAGAAAGTATAAAATGTCGGTCGCGCAAGTGTGCGAACACAAGCTTGACCGTGAACACCCATTGACCATAAACGGCGCAACACTCACACGGGTATCAGGCATGGGAGATAGATACACCCAATCGCACACCAATAAGCCGAAGGTGTATCTGAATAACCAGGAGGACGAAAGGGAGAAACTTCCCGAGGACAACCCGTGGCTCGGAAACCAAGAAAGTAGGGATCAGGACAAAAGGTGGGAGGCCCTAGAAAGAGATGAATGGGAATGCCAGGATTGCGGCACTCCCCTCAAAGAAGGGAACGCCGAAGTCCATCACATAAGGATGTATAGGGGGTACTCATCCCCGAAGGGGGCAGACAGGCCTGAGAACTTAGTGAGCCTGTGCAGAGAGTGCCACCTAGAACGAGACATGAATCGAACCTACGCTAACTAAATGCTCTGTGGAGAGCCGATGTGCCGTGCAAAACGGCACGCACGGTTCGGAGAAGAGAATGGTTAAACGGAGCACTCACGCCACCGCGAACTGTTCTTATTCTACCAATCTAAAGAGGTACCCATACCGCACGATGATTACCAAGGATGAGAAAGAGGAAATCGTAGATCGGTTCGGCAACGGACCGAACGACACGGGCACTCCTGAGGTGCAGATTGCAATCTTTACGAAGCGGATTCAACGCCTCACGGAGCACCTCAAGGAACACCCAAACGACAATTCCACGCGCCACGGGCTCTTGGATCTCGTTGGCAAGCGCCGTCGGCTGCTCAATTATCTCGAAGAAAACGAAATTGAGCGCTACCGCACCATTCGAGACGAGCTCGATCTTCGGAAGTAGACCCCCTTACGTGCGGCGTCCCGGCAATGGCTGGGAGGCCGTTTTGTATGGTGGGATTGCCGTGTCGACCGGGCGCTGGTCGTCGGCCCTCGTGATAGCACCCTTTTCGCCCCTTGTTGACCTGAGCGTAGCAGACCGAGACCTATGAAGCCTGAAGCCAAGATTCAAGACATTGAGTTTGTCCCCGAGAAGTCGCTGTCCCTGGAAACCGGGCGCATCGCCAAGCAGGCGGACGGCGCCGTCGTGGCCCGCCTGGGCGACACGATGGTTCTGTCGACCGCGACGATCAGTGACTCGGTGAACGAGTCAAACTTCTTTCCGCTGACCGTCGACTACCGTGAGAAGTTTGCTGCGGGCGGCAAGGTGCCGGGCGGCTTTATCAAACGGGAAGGCCGTCCCACCGACAAAGAGACCCTCACGGCCCGGCTCATCGACCGGGCCGTCCGTCCCCTCTTTCCGGATGGATTCTACCACGACGTCCACGTCGTAAACTTCGTGATCTCGGCCGGCCAGGACTACGATGCAGACGTGATCGCCGGGGTCGGCTCGTCCGCCGCCCTCATGCTGTCGGGCGCGCCGTTTTCGGGTCCCATCGCCGAGGTGCGCGTCGGACGCGTCGATGGAGAGTACGTCGTGAATCCCACGATGGAGCAGACCGAGGACAGTGACATCGACCTTGTGGTGGCGGGGAAAGAGGACGCTCTCGTCATGGTGGAAGGGGAGGCCCACGAGATTAGCGAAGAGAGCATGATTGAAGCCCTCGACCAGGCCCACCGCTCCATCCGGCGGCTCTGCCGGGGGCAGAAGCGCCTTGTGGAGCAGGCCGACGAGCCAGAACCGTTTGAGTGGGAGGCCGACCTCGTGCCCGACGAGCTCGTGGACCGGATGAAGGAGCAATACGGACAAACGGTGTCTGATCACATCCACGGTCCCTACAGCAAAGAAATCTTTCATGGCGGCATCGACGACATCAAGGACGATGCGGTAGAGGACATTCTTGGGGACGAGACCGAGACGCCTGAGGGCTATACCGCCTCCGACATCCGCGACGCCATTGGGGAGGTGGAGAAAGACGAAATGCGTGAGGTGATTGTCGAAGAGGGCAAGCGCATTGACGGCCGCGACCGTACTGACGTGCGGGACCTCTGGATGGAAGTCGGGTACCTGCCGCGTGTGCATGGCTCGGCCATCTTCACGCGGGGGGAGACGCAAGTCCTCGGCTCCATCACGCTCGGAACGTCTGAGGACGTCCAGCCGGTGGACGAGGTCTTTGCCGATACCGACAAGTCGTTCTATCTTCACTATCGCTTTCCGCCCTTCTCGGTGGGCGAGGCCAGCTACCTGCGCGGTCCGAAGCGCCGCGAGATTGGGCATAGCATGCTCGCCGAACGGGCCCTGCGGCCGGTCATTCCGGAGCAGGACGAGTTCCCGTACACCATTCGCATCAACGCTGACGTGATGGAGTCGAACGGCTCCTCGTCGATGGCGAGCGTCTGTGCCGGCAGCCTGGCCCTCATGGATGCGGGGGTCCCGATCGACAAGCCGGTGGCCGGAATTGCGATGGGCCTCGTACAGGAAGGCGACGAGACGGCGGTTCTTACCGACATCCTTGGTCAGGAGGACCACCTGGGCGACATGGACTTCAAAATCACGGGGACCCGGGACGGCATTACGGCCTGCCAGATGGACATGAAGATCGAAGGGCTCTCACGGGACGTGATGCTGAAGGCCCTGAAGCAGGCCCGTGGGGCTCGCGAGTACATCCTCGATGAGATGAAGAGTGTGATCGCTGAGCCGCGTGAGGAGCTCTCGCAGCACGCTCCTCGCCTCACCAAGCTCACGATCGATCCTGAGCGAATCGGTGCCGTCATTGGTCCGGGGGGGAAAGTCGTCAAGAGCGTGCAGGAAGAAACGAACACGGAGATCACCGTCGAGGAAGAAGAGGGCGTCGGCATCGTGACGATTGCGGCGACCAATCAAGACGACGCCGAGGCTGCGGTCGAGCGGGTCAAGCAGATCGTGGCCGTACCGGAGGAGGGCGAGGACTACATCGGTACCGTCAAAGGCATCCGCGACTTCGGCGCGTTCGTCGAAATCATGCCGGAGAAGACGGGCCTCCTCCACGTCTCCGAGATCTCTCATGACTACGTCGAGAACGTCGACGACCACTTTGAGGTGGGCGACAAGGTGAAAGTCCACCTCCTTGAGATTCACGACGACGGCAAGATGCGCCTCACCCGCAAGCCGTTCGTCGACGAGAACGGA
The DNA here is from genome assembly GCA_042219055.1 of Salinibacter sp. Lineage (GTDB taxonomy): Bacteria > Bacteroidota > Rhodothermia > Rhodothermales > Salinibacteraceae > Salinibacter. The sequence continues at coordinate 7,888 of JBDGQN010000134.1, forward strand.
GAGCAGGACGGGTAAGCGGTCTTCCGGACTCCTATGCTTACGGTTCGCATGCGTTTGAGAGAACGAACGGCGAGGGCCCTTTGGCTCTCGCCGTTCGTATAGAGGGGAGGCCTCCGTCGACCCGCCTGCACTACGCCCGCCGACTGCCTGGACGGGCACCGCCGTCATCCGTACGAGTACGAACCGAAGGGAGGAGAAACGACTGTAGATGCCTCGTCGGCAGCGGGCCGCCACCGAGGATCACTGATGATACCGCCTGATCAACACAGCAAGATCGGCCATGTACCGCGTCGAGCTGGAGCAATTCGAAGGGCCGATGGATCTGCTCCTGTTTTTTATCAAGCGGGATGAGATCGACGTCTACGATATCCCTATTGCCCGCATCGCGGACGAGTACCTCGCCTACGTGCGGGTCATGGAGGAAATCGACCTCGACGGGGTAGGGGACTTCATCTACATGGCGGCCCTCCTCATCAACATCAAGGCCCGTATGCTGCTGCCGTCGCAGGAGGCCGACGAGGAGGGGGAGGCCGTCGATCCACGCCGTGAGCTCGTCGAGCGGCTCCTTGAGTATGTGCGCTTCAAAGAGGCCGCCGATCAACTGTCGACCCGCCGCGGGCGTCGGCGCGATCACTTCGTTCGGGGCGACGCCGATGAGGATCGCAAGCGCGTGGAGGAGAGCCACGAGGTGGAGGTCGATGCCTCCGTCTACGAACTCGTCGAGGCGCTCGGCCGCGTACTCGAAGTGGAGGAGGAAGACGACGAACCGGTCCACGAGGTCGAACCCGTCGAGCACACGGTCGAGGAGCAGCAGCGCTACGTCATGCGTCGGCTCGACCGCGAACCGCACGTCGCGTTTCGGGATCTCGTTCGGCACGAGTCGAGAGGGTTCGTCATTGCGACGTTCCTGGCCCTTCTCGAATTGGCACGCCAGCACCATCTGCGACTTCAAGTTCAGGACGACACGTCCGATTTCATCGTAGAGGCGCGCACGGATCAGCCCCTCCAGCCCGACGATTCGTCTCGCGAGGACCTTTCCCATCCGTCGGGCGACGGTGCGGTCGGAGACGATTCAGATCTTTCCCAGTAGTCTTCTATCGAGCCCGCGGGGAGCGCGGCTGCGCGGTGAGAGGGTCGGGTGCTGTGGGGAATGCACAGGCGGACATTCCTACCCGTTTTCCGCGGTCGATTTCACCTGTACAATGCTCCGCACGAGAAGGCTCCCCGCCACGGCCCCAATGCCGTAGTGCAAAAAATCCCACCATCCGAAGGTGCTTCCGAGGAGCGCGTGGCCGAGAAACGAGTTCCGGGGGGCCTGGAGGAACGACGGCGACCAGAGCTGTAAAAACTCCAGACCGCACGTTACGATAAATACCCCAACGGCTCCCGTTGCGGGAGAGAGGGAGGGGAAAGCCAGTGCTACGACCATCGTCCAGAAAACGACGTAGAGGACGCCGCCCGCGTGCCCATGGACCCATCCGGCAGCCGGCCCCGCGTAGAATTTCGTCCCGAGTCCGAGCGGCACCAGCAGCACGAGCCCGAACGCTAGTCGTTGCCGGGTCGTCATGCGTATCCCGGGAGTGGATTCTTTGGACGAACGATTAGGGGCGGGCCGCTCATTAAAAACGTACTGCTCCGTCGTTCCGGGGACACAATCCTGACGGCCATGATTTCGGTTCGGTGACGGAGAGGATCGTCAGGGGCTTCCGTCGATTGCTTGTCCGACGTGGGAGAAGCCTTCTCGTCTCTTGGCCCAGAACGGAGGACCCGCCCCGGCTCCAGGCGACCAGTTTCCCGTCTCGCGCCGGCCCCATTCTGGGGCAACGACCGGTTTGGGAACGTTTCTTGCTCTTACTCAGCACGCATCCGTTCGGCCCAATGTCGATTCTCATGCCTCGTCCTGTTTTCCGTCGAGTTGGTCGTGTCAGTGCCCTCGTTGCGGTTGCCCTGGTCATTGTCGTGGGGGGACTGGGGTGCGATGCCGGCGGAGGTGGAGGAAACACGGTCACCATTTCCGGTCGCGTATTAGATGCCTCCGCAAACCCTGTAGCTGGGGCCTTGGTGAGCTTTTCCTTCACCGACGCTACGGGGGAACAGGTGCAGAACCAGGCTGAGACGGACACCTTGGGACGGTTCTCCAAGAGTTTGGAGGTGGAGGAGGTGACGGAAGTGACAATCACCGCTGCAAAAGGAGACGCGAGTGCCGAGAAGGTGCGGCAGGTCTCCCCCGACGCAGGGGAGGTTAGTGAGGTGACGTTTACCCTCAACATTGGAGGGGAAAACCGAGAGCCGGGCCGGCCGACGGACATCCTTCTGCAAAACCAGTCGACGAGTACCATTCGGGTGCAAGAGAGCGGGGGGACGAGCGTAGCGCGCCTTACGTTTCAGGTGGTGGACTCCACCGGCCAGGCCATCGGCCTCGACCGGGCCGTTGACGTCAACTTTCGCTTTGGCAGGCAGCCCGGGGACGCAACCCTCACCCCGAAAACGGCGACGACCAACGGCCGGGGCCAGGCCACGGTGAATGTGTCGAGCGGAACGACGGCCGGGGTCGTACAGGTGGTGGCTCAGACGCAACGGCCCGACGGTACTGAGTTGCAGTCAAAACCGGTCACCCTCACCATCCACGGCGGCCTTCCCAACAAGTGCCACTTCAGCCTCGGTCCCGAGCAGTTCAATTTCCCCGGTCTTACCGAGTTTGGGGTCACGAATCCGATCCGCGTTTTCGTGGGCGACAAGTACGGGAACCCGGTGGTGCCGGGGACTGCCGTTTACTTCAGCACGAATGCCGGGATCATCGGGGGGGCTGTGCAGACCGGCAAGCAGGGACAAGGTGAGGTCACCCTCACGTCGGCCCGTCCGCTTCCGGAGGGGGGCGTTGCTACGGTTCGGGCCGAGACCGTGGGGACGGACAGCGTGAACACGATCGTCGATCCCAACAATTGCCCCGATCCCGCGGAAACCGGCAATGAGAATATAATCTTCGACACCGTTCCCGTCGTCTTTTCCGGGCGACCGGAGGTGATCGTGGATCCGGACTCCGCGGAGCTTGGACAGACGTACAACCTAACGGTCAGGGACGTGCAGAACGAAAATCCTCTGGCCCCCGGGACAACCGTGCAGGTGGAGGCGGAGGGCACCAAGGTGAAGGCCGTGGGCAATACCGATGTGACCCTTGATGACACCGCCGTGATCGATAGCACAGACAACGGCTTCGGCCCCGAGGACGTGGTGAAGGGACGGGGCATTACCTCCTTTACGTTCCGTGTCGTTGAGGATCGGAATGTCGATGAGGGAGGAACGCCGACGATTGAGACCGTGACGATTACCATCGGTGGGCCAAACGGGAGTCTGGAGATCGTCCTTACTCCCCAGCCTACCGGCAGCGGGGGAGGAGCGAGCACGTCGTCCGCGTCCTTCTCGCCCACGCGCGGCGCTACCGTCCAGACCCGCTCGTCGGGAACGGTGGTCATCCGGGCCCCCGAGAACCGCTAGGGAGTTCCTTCTTTCCCGCGCCCAGGAGTGTGTAGGCGTTGGGAGCAGGGACCCGTCGTCGTTTGCTAACATTCGGCAGACCCATGATTCCGATCGAAGCCGAGCGTCACGAAGACATCGTGACCGTAACCACCGACACCAAAGAGCGCATGTATGCCGTGATTCACCTTGCCGTCCCGGCGGGCTTCGACCCGTCGGATTTTGAGCTCGCCCGTGCGGGCCCACGCAGTTGGCACCTCGCGTTTGAAAGTCCCGTTACCGCGCATCGCTTCAAGCGTCTTATGGACGAAGCCGAGCGTCTCGTGACCCAAAGGGACCAGGAGCCGGCGCAGTAGCATCTCTGTGCGAGAGAACTCGCGTTTGGCTCTCCGTTTGCGTGGAGAAACCCTGTTGGAGGAATCGACGTGTGAGTATTCCCTTTATTCTACTCCAAACACAGCGTCGAGAGGTGCTTCCCATGGGTCGGGCATGTTGCTTTGCATGGCTTCTTCTCGTCGGCGTGGGGGCGGCCGGAGGGCAGTCGTTTACCGGTACGGTGGAGGCGGTTCGGGACGGAGACACGATGACGGTCCTGCGCGGGTCCAGAACCGTCACGGTTCAGCTCCACGGCCTCGATGCTCCAGAACTCACGCAGCCGTACGGGAAAGAAGCCGCAGCCTTCCTCCGCGAGCAGGTGGCGGGGCGTCGCATTCAGGTTCGCGTTCGCGATCGGGACCGGTTTGGTCGGTGGGTGGCGACTGTGGTCCGCGACGGTGTCGACGTGAACGAGCGCCTGTTGCGTGCAGGACTCGCCTGGTACTACTGGTGGTACCTCGACTACACTCCGGATGCCGCTCGCGATCAGACTCTTGCCCATCGGGCGCGGCAGGCCGGGCGCGGGCTGTGGGCGCAAACGGCGCCGGTTCCCCCGTGGCAGTGGCGAGACGAGGGCCATGCTGTGTCCGCCAGTCAGAGCGGGCCGACGGGGCTCCGCTACAACACCGAGGGACGGCCCCGAGACTGCGAAGACTTTGAGACGCAGCCACAGGCACAACGATTCTTCGAAGCAGCCCTCCCGAGCGCCACCGAGGGACTCGATGCGGATGGAGATGAGGTGGCCTGCGAGCGCCTCCCGTCAGAGTAGCACGGAGGGCAGGCCTCGCTACTCTGGGGAGGCTTCCACAGGGGCGATTTCGAGCAACTCGGCGCTAACTCGTCCCACGTCGGCCTCCGTGAGGGCAATGCAGCGAAGCTCCGGATTGGTGGGGCGCTGGTGCTCCTCTCCATCTTTTTGACTCCCGGTGTCGATGAGGGGGTCCACCCCCGCCCGGTTCATTGCCTCCAGCAGCTCGGAGGAGGTCGTCTCCAGAGCGTCGGCCCAGTCCGTGAGGCGTCCTGTGATGATGCCGGACTGAGACGTCAATTCTCCACTTCGCGTATGAGGTTGTACTTTTTGACTTCTTGCGGAGCGGGACCTCATGGATGAGTGGATTCGTCGGAAAGAGCACATCGGGAGTCGGGGAGAAGTCCTGAGGGCAGCCGGACTTCTCAAGAGGGCAATAGAGACGTGTGAACACCACGCTTTTAGGAATACCCGATTTCAGGCCCGAGAGTTTCTCTGTGTAACGAGCATGAAGATCGATCTGGGCCAGGACTGATCCTGCACTCCGGTGCTGAAGGTAGAAGAAGTACAGAACCGAGATGGATGCTTGACCTGCACGACTCCCACCAGGATTTTCGCAACGAGCGCTGCCGCCCCGGATTGCTATATGACAATGCCGATGGGGATCGGGCCGGAGATCAGAAAGACGACCCTCCACTCGGCGGAGCAGTCGGCGGCCTCAATCGTGAGCACGCCTCCCAGGATCATGGCAAGGCCCGTGGGCAGTCCGCTGAACCGCCTGATCGGGCTTGCTGCGGAGGGCGTTCCGGCTCAGGGAAAGGGATGATGGCGAGAATCGCCACCACGTCGATGCGGAGCACCTCCGTGACGATGAGACCCACGGTGATGCCGAGGAGGATGGAAACGACAAGCAACTGGAGATCCATCGCGGGGCGGGGACGATTTCAATGGAGGATGTGCGGTGGGGAACAGCGGGTTGAGGCGCGGGATGCCGTTCGGAGTGGGGCACCGCCGGGGTGGGACGAGTGACCAATGGGCATTCTCCCTTCCCGTCAGGCAATGAGGAACGTCTGAACGGTGCTTTCAGGAAGCATTTTCGAGCAGAACAATGGACACCCCGTCAATGGTTTTGTAAATTCCCGAGGCAAAATGCCGGAGAACCTCAGACTTAGACTCCTAAAGGAAGATCCTTCACAGCAGAGAGAAAGCCTGTTGGAAGGGAGGGTAAAGAACCTCTTGCGAATCTCTCCGAAAAATCGGACTGGCAGGATGAAGAGCGGGGGCATTCGTGACATCGACGATTTTTAGGATCGCCAGTCCCGGCATTGAATTCAGCACTGAACTCTCCAATGAAACGATCCCCCCGGAGCGTGCCTCGTCAATTCTCCAGTGTCGTTCTCCTGTTGTTGGGAGTGCTTCTCGGCGGATGTGCCTCGTCCAGCACCAATTCGGCGTCTGAGCGGCGGGAGTCCGGTGCGGAAACCGTGCACGTCTACGACGAAGCTCGCTTTTCGGACGCCACGTATGAGCGGATCGGTACGGTCACGGGGGTTTCGTGCAAGAAGGATGTCTATTCGGAATCTCCCTCTCGGTCGCAAGCCGTTTCGGAGCTGAAGCAGCGGACGGCCCGGGCCGGGGGGAATGGGGTCCTCGGGGTGACCTGTCGCAAAGGGCAGACAACCAACTGTGCGCAGGCCCAACGGTGCACGGGCACTGCCATTCGGATTCAACCCGTCGATGCGATCCCTCGGATTGCTCAGCAGCAGCCGTCCGCCTCATTCGGGGGGGAAGAGGTCCGTTCAGGAACGGGATGGGTTCTCGCCCCCGGGCTGGTGGTGACGAGCAATCGGCTCGTGGAGGGCCGCTCGACGTTCTCGGTTGCGACGCCGGACGACACTGTTTCGGCGACGCTGGTCGCCCAAGATGAGGTGCACAATCTCGCTCTCCTCCGGCCCGCCCAATCGTCCGTGCTCCCACGCCCCCTTCCGCTCGCCGTCAATTCGGCAAAGACGGGCGAACGAGTATTTACGGTGGGGTATCCGAACGTGGAGGCGGCGGGAATTCGGACTGCGATTGGGATCATAAGTGCCCAATCTGGAGCGCTGGGCGATGCCCGCGTGTATCGGACCACCGTATCGTCGCCGTTTGATCGGGGAGGAGCCCCGTTTCTCAACTTTCAGGGCGAGGTGATCGGCGTCCTGGTGTCTGCGCCTGCGACGCAGGGGTTTAATGCGTCCGGAGGCCCGTCCGAGTCCGTCAGCTATGCCGTGAAGAACAAATACCTATGGCAGCTTCGAACCCGGCTCGAACAGATGCCCGATTCACTGGGGACCCCGTCCGGCGCCCTTCCCCTCCGCCGGGAGGCCTCTGCGCTCCCCCCGCTTCTCGACACAGTACGCCCGTCGATTCTGCGGGTAACGGCCCGGTAGAGAGTCGGACTGACGTCCCGGGGCAGGGGGCGCCGGGCGCTGCTCGGAAGCGGTCGAACAGACTTGGAAAGCCGGTGAAGTCAGAACGAGTCCGGAACCCTGCCTCTGATCGAAGGTTTCCTCGGACTGCACAACGGGCGCAGGTCACCTTGCACTCGTCGTCCTGTTTCTCTCGGGTCGGGTTTGCTGTCGAAAATTGTCCCGAGAGAAGCCATTGAAGCCCGCAGCGCTGCGCCGCTGTGGCGGTAGGCGACATCTCCCGTTGAGGTTTTCCTGCTTGCCGAGGGCGCCTCAGACGAGCCCTTGATTTCGTTTTCACCACGATCCAACTTCGAACTCGACACCCTCACGACCACCATGGCCAAGGAAGAGTTTGACCGAGAGAAGCCGCACGTAAACGTAGGAACGATCGGGCACGTTGACCACGGAAAAACGACGCTTACGGCCGCGATCACGAAGGTATTGGCCGAGCGTGTTGGGGGGGTAGCGGAGCAAAGTTTTGAGCAGATCGACAACGCGCCGGAGGAGCGGGAGCGGGGGATTACGATTGCGACGTCTCACGTCGAGTACGAGACGGAGGATCGCCACTACGCCCACGTCGACTGCCCGGGCC
>JBDGQN010000135.1:0-7777 GCA_042219055.1 Salinibacter sp.
CCTTCACGATCGACTCGTAGGCCTCGGAGCGGCCTTCCACGTCGTCCGACTTGTAGGTGAGCATCTCCTGCAGCGTGTTGGAGGCGCCGTAGGCGTAAAGGGCCCACACCTCCATCTCACCGAGCCGCTGGCCGCCGAACTGGGCCTTGCCGCCGAGCGGCTGCTGCGTGATGAGGCTGTACGGCCCAATGGAACGGGCGTGCATCTTGTCTTCAACGAGGTGCTCCAGCTTCATCATGTAAATCTGGCCCACCGTCGTCTTCTCGTCGAAGGGTTCCCCGGTCCGACCGTCATAGAGCTGCACCTTGCCGTCGCGGGGAAGCCCGGCCTTCTCCAACTCGTCGCCCACGTCTTCGAGCGAAGCGCCGTCGAAAATCGGGGTGGAGTACTTCACCCCGAGCTTGTCTCCGGCCCAGCCGAGCAGGGTCTCGTAAATCTGGCCGAGGTTCATCCGCGACGGAACGCCCAGCGGATTAAGGATGAGGTCGACCGGCGTGCCGTCTTCAAGGAACGGCATGTCCTCAACCGGGGCAATCTTCGCGATCACGCCCTTGTTGCCGTGCCGCCCGGCCATCTTGTCGCCCACCTCAATCTTCTTCTTTCGGGCCACGTAGACCTTCGCCATCTGAACGACGCCGGAGGGCAGCTCGTCGCCCATCTCCACCTGGTGCTTCTGGCGTTTGGTCGAGCCCTCAATGTCGCGGCGGCGCGACTTGTAGTTGCGCAGAAGCGTGTGAATCTGATCGTTGAGTTCCTCGTCGTCCGTGTACTCAGCCCGCGTGCTCAAGTCGGCCGGATCGACGTCCTCGAACGCCTCCTCCTCAAAGTCGGCCCCCTCGCTGAGAATCACGTCTCCTTCTCGGTCTTCGAGGCCCGCGCTCGTCGTGTCCTCAACGAGACTGAAGAATTTGTTCCAGAAGCGCTCGTTGAGATCCTCGAGCTTGCGCTCGTGATCGCTCTCGATGTTTTCGAGACGCTTCTCCTCCATCTTCTTCGAAGCGGGATCGAGCTCGCGACGGCTGAAGAGCTTTGTGTCGATCACGACGCCGCCCTCCATGCCCGGCTTCGCCTTCAGCGACGCGTCTTTCACGTCGCCAGCCTTGTCGCCAAAGATGGCTCGGAGCAGCTTCTCCTCCGGCGTGGGGTCGGTCTCGCCCTTGGGCGTAATCTTGCCAACAATGATGTCGCCGGGCGTCACCTCGGCGCCCACACGGATGATGCCGCGCTCGTCGAGGTCCTTCGTGGCCTCCTCGCTCACGTTTGGAATCTCCCGGGTCAGTTCCTCCTCCCCGCGCTTCGTGTCGCGCACCTCGTGTTCGAACTCTTCGATGTGGACCGAGGTGTAGACATCGTCGGCCACGAGGCGCTCACTGATGACGATTGCGTCCTCGTAGTTGTACCCGTGCCAGGGCATGAACGCACAGAGCACGTTCTTGCCGAGGGCCAGCTCCCCCTTCTCCATCGCAAAACCGTCCGTCAGGACCTCCCCCTCCTCCACGCGATCCCCGGCCTGGACGATCGGCTTCTGGTTCATGCAGGTGTCCTGATTGGTCCGGCGGAACTTGGTGAGCTCGTACTCCTGCACCGGCTCGCCGAACGAGAGGTCGGTCTCTTCCTGCTCCTCATCGTAGCGGACCACAATGCGCTCGGCGTCGACGTATTCGACCTCGCCGTCGCCTTCGGCCACGACGCAGGATCGAGAGTCTTTGGCCACCTGCCCTTCGAGACCGGTTCCCACAATGGGGGAGTCGCTCCGAAGAAGCGGCACGCCCTGACGCTGCATATTCGACCCCATCAGCGCCCGGTTCGCGTCGTTGTGCTCCAGAAACGGAATGAGGCTGGCCGAGGGCGAGACAATCTGATTCGGCGCGACGTCCATGTACTGGACCTCGTCCGGCTCGACGACCGGGAAGTCCCCCTGGTATCGACAGCGCACTTCGTCACGCGTAAAGTTGCCGTCCTCGTCGATCGGCGCATTGGCCTGGGCAATCACGGCCCGGTCCTCTTCCTCAGCCGAGAGGTACTCAACCTCCCCGGTCACCTGGCCGTCTTCCACGGCCCGATAAGGCGTTTCGAGGAATCCGAAGTCGTTGATTGTGGAGTGCACGCAGAGCGACAGCATGAGGCCAATGTTGGGCCCCTCCGGCGTTTCGATTGGGCAGAGCCGTCCGTAGTGGGTGTGGTGGACGTCTCGAACTTCAAAACCGGCTCGCTCTCGCGTCAGGCCACCCGGCCCGAGCGCCGACATGCGACGCTTGTGGGTCATCTCGGCCAGCGCATTGGTCTGGTCCATGAACTGGCTGAGCTGGTTCGTCCCGAAGAACGTGTTGATCACGCTCTCGATGGTCCGGGCGTTGACCAGATCCTTCGGCGTAAACTTGTCGGCATCGCGCAGATTCATGCGCTCCTTGATGGTGCGCGCCATACGGGCGAGGCCAAGGGAGAACTGAGATCCCAGCTGCTCGCCAACCGTCTTTACGCGGCGGTTGCTGAGGTGGTCGATGTCATCGGCCGTGCTCTCATCATTTTGAAGCTCCACGAGCTCGCGGACAATGCCCACGACATCCTCCTTCGTGAGAATCTGCGTGTCTTCGTCGACATCAATGCCGAGTCGTGCATTGATGCGGTGGCGCCCCACGTCGCCCAGATCATATCGATCCTCACTGAAGAAGAGGCGATTGAGGGCTTCCTGGGCAGAGTCGAGGTCGGGCGCCTCACTGCCGCGAAGCTTCTGATAAATCTCGTTGAGGGCCTCCTCCTCGGTGTGGGTCGGGTCTTTTTTGAGGGTCTCCACGAGCGTGCTCTTGTCGAGCGCCTCGTCCTCAACGTCCTCGCGGACGAGATAGAGGCGGCTCACGTCAAACTCGTCGAGCTCCTCCCAGTCGCCCTCCTCCAGTTCGTGCTCGGCCGGGAGCAGCACTTCGCGCTCTGTCTCCTCGTCGACGACCTCGCCGGTGTCCTCGTCGACGATCTCGATGGTCTTCTCAATCGTGACGCTGGTGGCAAGCTCGCGCCCGATGTATTCCTCAAACTCTTCTTCGTCTTCGATGTCGACCGCGTCGGCGAGGTCGAACATCTTCACGATTTCCTCGTCGCTGGAGTAGCCCAGTGCGCGGAGGAGCGTGGTGACCGGCACCTTCTTCTTCCGGTCTACGTATGCCCACAGCACGTCGCGCACATCCGTCGAGAACTCCATCCAGGAGCCCCGGAAGGGAATCACGCGAGCACTGAAGAGTTCAGTGCCATTGGAGTGGATCTCCTTCTCGAAGAAGACCCCAGGGCTGCGGTGAAGCTGGGAGACGATTACGCGCTCGGCCCCGTTCACGATGAACGTCCCCCGATCGGTCATGAAGGGGAGCGTGCCGAGGTACACCTCTTGCTCAATGGCCTCAATGGCCTCTTCGCCGCCCTCTTCTTCCTTGCTCGACAGGCGGAGCGTGGCCTTCAGAGGCACCGAGAACGTGAGTCCCTGGGCAATGCACTCCTCAACCGTGTGCTTCGGGGCGTCGAGCTCGTAGCTCACGAACTCGAGCGTGTAGCGGTCACGGTTATCCTTAATCGGGAAGTGCTCATTAAAGACGGCCTGGAGCCCCACATTCTCCCGGTCCGCAGGAGGGACGTCGTCCTGCACAAAGTCGTGAAACGTCTTCAGTTGGACGTCCAAGAAGTCCGGATAATCCCACACCTCCGGAATGTCCGCAAAGCTCACTCGCGGGTCCGGGTCTTCAAGATGCCCAGGCGTGGAGATGTCTCCGTTCAGAAAGGTCGGCATAAGCTATGGGTCGCTCGCGTGAATAAACTACGTTCGCAGAAGTCTAAGGGAGTGGCCGAAGCCGCACGGTGTGCGGGAGGGTGGGGGAACGGCTCGTGGGGGACCGCACAACCGAACAAATCTCGGAATCAGGTACTGCACGTGAGGAAACAGGACCGTCCGCGTTGTAGAACACGTCAACGAGCGCAGCAAGCCCCTGCGCGCAGGCTGGCAGGCTCATCTGAAAAGATTCCACCGGTCAGACTCTAGGATGGAAAAGCGACCGTTGGGGGACTCTCAGCATTCGGACACGATTCCTGCCTAGCCGTTCCCCGTAAGGGATGAGGCTTCCCGAGAAAACATACTCAGACAGGACCGAGTCTACGGTCACTCTTAGAAGGTTGTTTCAGAAATTATAATCTCCCTGCTGGAGAAGGACGTCCCCCAAAGATGCCGAAGGCCAACCCCGAACGAGACGGGATCGGCCTTCTGGGGCACCGGAATGTCGTCGGAGACGCGACCCGTTCACGGTCTCCAGCTTTTGGAACGTCGTGTCGGTGTACTACTGGAGTTCAACCTCGCCACCGGCGTCCTCTATCTGGGCCTTGAGATCGTCGGCCTCCTCACGGGAGATGCTCTCTTTCACAGGATTGGGGGCTTCGTCGACGAGCGACTTGGCCTCTTTCAAACCCATTCCCGTAATGGAGCGGACCTCCTTGATCACCTGAATCTTGTTGCCGTCGATGCCAGAGAGCACGACGTCAAACTCCGTCTGCTCTTCCTCTTCGGCCTCTCCGTCAGCACCACCCCCTCCGTCGGCCGCCACGGCCACGCCCGCCGAGGCCGGCTGGATGTCATATTCCTCTTCGAGATGATTCGCAAGCTCACTGGCTTCCTTGATTGTCAGTCCAACGAGCTGTTCTGCAAGTTCTTCGATGTCAGCCATAAGTTCGTTGTGTGGATTGGTCCAGCGACGGTCTACGTCCCGAGCACTGTCGGCACTGCGCCGCGAATTAAGGCGAAGGTGCAAGAAAAATGGAACTCACCCGACAGCGCCCCCCATTGCGGAAGGACGCCGCCTTGGTGTCTATTCGTCTTCGTCTTCTTCTGCGAGGGACTGAACGAGACCGGCGAGTCGCTGCCCGCCCCCCTGTAGACCTCCCACGACGTTCTGGGCCGGGGACAACAGCAGTCCGACGATTTCTCCGATCAACTCCTCGCGCGACTTCAGGTCCGCAAGCGTATCGAGCGCCTCCGGATCATCGTACATCTCGCCCTCGATCCAAGCCACCTTCAGCTCCGGTCGATCCAGGTCCTCTTCCTCGACGAAATCTTGGATGACGCGGGCCGGTTTGGCCGGATCCTCGCTGAAGGCAACGGCCGTGGGCCCCGAAAAGAACTCTTTGAGGGCGTCCTTCCCCTCGATACGATCGAGGGCAATCCGGGCAAGAGTGTTTTTCGTGACCTGATACTCGACGCCTGCCTCGCGGAAGCGTCCGCGAAGGTCATTCGACTGGGCGACGGTCAGGCCTTCAAAGTTGGTGAGGTACAGGATCGAGTACTCGCTGAGCTTTTCCCCGATCTGATCAATGATTTCTGCTTTCTCGGCTCGACTCTTCGACATGGGAGAGAGGGATTAGTCGGTGATCTGCGGCAATGGACCGGACGGTGCCACTAGCGGGCCTCGCGGAGCACGGAGCTGCGGTCAATCTCGACCGGGGGCCCCATCGTGGCCGACATCGTAATGGAACGCAGGTAGAGCCCACTCGCGGAGGCCGGGCGGAGTCTGATGATTTCTTCGAGCAGGGCAAGGGCATTCTCGTACAGCTCTTTCGGCGAGAAGGAGGCCTTGCCGATCGCCGTGTGCAGATTTCCGCTGCTGTCAACGCGGAACTCAATCTTACCGGCCTTGATCTCATCAATTGTCTCCGCCAGGTCCATCGTCACCGTTCCACTCTTCGGATTTGGCATCAGGCCGCGCGGGCCGAGAATGCGCCCGAGCTGCCCCACCTGTCCCATGACGTCCGGCGTCGCGATTGCAACGTCGAAGTCGAGCCAGTTTTCCTCCTGAATGCGCTCGATGTACTCCTCGAGGCCCACGTAGTCGGCACCGGCCTCCTCAGCCTCCTCCTGCTTCCCCTCACTGGCCAAAACGAGCACGGTCACCTCACGACCGGTGCCGTTCGGGAGGGTAATGGACCCCCGCACCATCTGATCGGCATGCTGCGGGTTGACACCAAGTCGCAGGTCCAAATCAATCGATTCGTCAAAATTGGCGGTTGCGGTTTTCTTGACCAGTTCCGCGGCCTCTCGGAGACCTACGGACCCGTCCTCTTCCTGAACGATCTCTTGAGCTTCCCTGTAACGTTTTCCTTCGGTCTTAGCCATAGGCTGGATGCGATTGTGCGGTGCGAACGTTTCCCCGAAAGCGATCGGGAAAACTCCCGCGTGAGGATTGACTGCGAGGTCCCCAGGAAGAAACGCGCGCCCAGAGGGCCCTGGGGCGGAAAAAGTTACTGTTCGTGGGCGGGCTTTCCTTCAACCGTGATGCCCATCGAGCGGGCCGTCCCGGCGACCATGCTTGCCCCCTTTTCTACCGTGTGGGCGTTCAGGTCTTGAAGCTTCTGATCGGCAATGTCCAGACAATCGTCCCACGTGACCGTGCCAGCGTCCTCGCGGAGCGGGTCGCCGGCGGCCGTTTCAATGTCGGCCTTCTGCTTCAAGAGCACTGAGGCGGGCGGGCTCTTGACGATAAAGTCAAACGACCGGTCGGCGTACACCGTGATCTCGACCGGCAGAAGGGTCCCCATCCGGTCTTCGGTCCGGGAGTTAAACGCCTTGCAGAATTCCATGATGTTGACCCCATGCTGGCCAAGGGCCGGCCCAATGGGCGGGGCGGGGTTTGCCTGTCCGCCCTTAATTTGAAGCTTGATGGTTTGTTCGACCGGTGCTGCCATATCCAAAAAGGCGGTTCAAGCGTCTTCCGACAGCCGTCGGACAGACTTCCGCCAGTTTTATTCGGGTAGAACGCGAAGTTTTCGAATCATGGAAGCGCCTCCTTTCACCGAAGGCGCGGGCTACTCTTCGTGCTCGACTTGCAAATAGTCGAGTTCCACGGGGGTTTTGCGCCCAAAGATCGAGACCATTACCTTGACCTTCATCTTGTCGGGATAGACGTCTTCGACGATCCCGTTGAAGCTGTCGAACGGACCGTCCACCACTTTGACCGGGTCGCCCACCTTGAAGGGCATTTCGGGCTGCTCGCCCATTTCTTCTGCCCGGTCCATCTTGCCGAGAACCCGCTTGATCTCCTCTTCCCGGAGCTGGGTGGGCTCGTCGCCGGTGCCCGCCGTCAGGAACCCAATGACCGAGGGCAGATCCTCGGCCACGTCTCGAAGCTCTGAGGTCAGGGTGCAGTTCAGGAGAATGTACCCGGGAAAGAACGTCTTCTCCTTGGTCTTCTTTTCTCCCCCCTTCATCTCAAACACAGTCTCCGTTGGAATTAGGATCTCCTCTACCTGATCCTGAAGCCCAAGCCGCTCGATTTCACTCTCGAGGTACCGGCGCACCTTCTTCTCGTGATTAGAGAAGGTGCGGAGCACATACCATGTGTCGGAATCAGTGTCTTCAGGCATGACGGGTCGAGAATGCGTGCAGCAGCATGCGCACGGCCGAAGAAGAACGGCCAGCCTACACTTGGTACAGAATCCGCAGGATTCGCTGAATTACTTGGTCGGCCAGAAAGATGAAGCCGGAAACCAGCAAGGTAGCAACGATCGTGATCAGCGTGCTGCTGATCAGCTCGTCGCGGCTCGGCCAGTTTACCTTCTCCATCTCCGCGATGACGTTCTCCATGTACTCACGAATCCAGGTCATGGGCAGGCGGTCGAATAATCAGTCTGTGAGAAGGTCCCACAAGACACACGAAAATACGTACCGGTTCAGCGGGCACCGGAAGGGCCCACGATATGGCACGGACGGGAGGACTCGAACCCCCAACCGGCGGATTTGGAGTCCGCTGCTCTG
>JBDGQN010000136.1:0-7251 GCA_042219055.1 Salinibacter sp.
AGTTCATCGACGACCCCGACGGGTGGCAGTGGTACACCGCCGCCACGCCCATCGAACACATCAGCCGCCTGCCCATCGCCTCGCGGCCCGTCTCGCGCGCCTCGGAGGGCGAGGAGGTGGAGTTCGAAAACCTGCGCGCTATCCCGTGGGTTTTTGCGTGGACGCAGACGCGCTACATCGTGCCCGGCTGGTACGGCACAGGGCGGGCGTTCGCCACACTCATGGAGGAGAACCCCGACGCCCGCGACACGCTCCGGGACCTGTACGAGAACTGGTCGTTCTTTCAGACCGTCCTCGACAGCGCCCAGCGCGAGATGGCCCGCACGCGCCTCGCCATCGCCGAGCGCTACGACGCCCTCGCCGACGTGGACACCTCGTTCCACCCCCGCATTGTGGACGACTACGAGCGGGCCGAGGACGCCATTCTCGAAATTACCGACCAGGCGTCCCTCTTCGACAGCAATCCGGTCCTCAAGAAGTCGATCGAGCTCCGCAACCCGTACACCGACGTGCTCAACCTCGCGCAGATCGAGCTTCTGAAACGCTATCGTGACAGTACGGACGAGGCGGAGCGGGAGGCCCTTCGCGAGGACATCTTCCTGAGCATCAACGGCGTCGCCGCCGCCATGCAGAGTACCGGATAGGTTGCGAATGGGAGTGCGGGAGAGAGGGCGTAGTTTGAGACGGAGAAGAGATATGCTCTCTCCCTCCCGCCCCCCTGTGCCATCTCGCCCACTCTTCCTTTTTCCCATTCCCCCGCGCAGCTCCGCTTCGATCGGGGAACAAGCACATTTCCCCATAGCTAAAAGCGGCCCAGTTCACCTCGTCGATCGCACGGCGCGCCATGGCTTCTCCCGACTCGTCCCCCAATGCGGGTGGTCCTTCTTCTGTCGAGTACGGCACAGACGAGTTCGAGCAGGCCCTTCAGCATCTTCTGAGCGGCGAGGAGGAGTCCCCCCAGACCCACATTCTCTTTCATGGCGGCTCGCGTGAGGACCGGCAGCAGGCCCTGGCCACGCTCACCCGCTACACCACCGCCAGCGTGCATCAGTTTCGGGTCCCGTCGCTGCTGAACGAACGCCGCATGCAGACGCAGAATGCCCTGCGCAAGGCGTTCGACCACGCGGCCGAAGAGTCGGCCCTCCTCTACTTCGACGCGGCCGACGCCCTCTTCACCCACGCCCACGTCGACACCCCCAACGAGGCGGACCGGGCCCTCCCCACCACAGCCGAGTACTTCTTCGACCGGGTGCTGGCGTACGACGGCGTCGTGGTGCTCGCCCTGCAGACGGAGAGGCACGTCGAATGGGCCAAGGAGAACTTGCAACTCCTCATCCAATTCGAGTGAGGCACCGCCGCCCAGCGTCACTGCCCCTTGGGCGACGGTCCGGGGCGCCGAAGCGTTCGAATGGACCGGCCCGTTGGAGTGCGAGCTCACTTCTTACAACCGATTCCGCCGACTCCTCTGCCGTCATTCAGGATCCGAACACGAGGAGGGGGGCTAACACGTCCCGCCAACGGTTAGTGTGCGGGCTTCGGAGTACTCGACGCTCCCGTTGGTGGAGCCGTATTCCGTGGACATCTTTGCATCGTCGTTGGACTCCAATGGCGCTACAACAGACAACGATTTCAGAACCGTAGAGCGCACACTGAATTATCGTAACTGGTATAAGACATGAGCGACGCCCAAGCCCGAATCCTTCTCGTTGAAGACAACAGAGTGCAGGCACGCGCCGCACAGACCTGTCTTGAGAAAGAGCACGATGTCGTCTTGGAGGGCTCTGTCGAGGACGCCCTCGCTCGGTTCGCCCCCTCGGAATTCGACCTTGTCATCGTCGACTGGGGGTTGCCGGGGGAGAATGGCCTTAGTTTCGTACGCGATCTGCGGGAGAATCCCGACGTTCAGGACCTCCCCATCATGATGCAGACCGGTGAGGATCGTGCCGAGAACGTCCGGAAAGCAGTGGAGGCTGGCGTCGACGATTACGTCGTTAAGCCCGTTTATTGCGGGACCCTCCGCGAAAAGGTGGCGGCTCTGCTCGAATCGTCCCCGGCGGGCCCGCAGGCCTCGTAGTCGTTCAGGGGCCGGCGTGGGTGCGCAAACCCGCGACGGAAAGAGTCATTCGGGGGGGCGATTCGCCGCCCCCACGACCTTTACTCCCTCGACCTCGAACCGGGCCCCGCCCGCCGGCCCTTCCGCGACCGAGAGGACCCAGGCGTGTCCCTCCGCAACCGTCTCGACGATGCTGAGTCCCAGCCCCGTTCCGTCGGGATTCGACGAGCCCCCCTCCTCAAACACCTTTTCACGCGTCGCCCCCGGAATGCCGGACCCGTCGTCTTCGACGAAAAATCCAGTCGGGAGGTCGCCGACCCGAACCACGACCTCCTCGCCCCCATGCTCTACGGCGTTGCGGAAGAGATTCTCGGGCAGCCGGTGGACTTTCGACTCGAAAGAAGCGCCCCGATCGGCCGTAATGCGGTACATCTGGCGCAGCACTCGTTGCTCTTCTCGAAGCAGCAGTATTTCAGGATCGTGCGTCCGAGGGCTGTATCTTCCGGCAGTGGAACGCCCAGTACTCGCGAAGCTGTCTGCAGCAAGAAGCTGAACTGTCGGGCGCGGAAAGTAATTGATACTCCTTCCCCCTTATTGGTATCGACAAGACGCACGCATTCTAAAACATTGGGTTGATGGGAGTTGGAGGTTCGCCGTTGAGGTCCGGTGCGAACATCGTGGCTTCCGCTCTCCGATGTCACACAACTCCTGAGGGCCCTGTCTGTAGACTGGAATGGTGTGTCGGCTTCATTCCCGCCCGATTTCTTTTTCAAACTGCCCCGGGGCTATGCGAAGCAAAGGTGCGATCACGCTTGCCGTTCTCGTGCTCGTCCTCGGCGGTGTCGGCTGCGGGGCCGCGAGCACGTACAACAGCCTCGTCCAAAGCGACGAGCAGGTGCAACAGGCCTGGGCCAACGTGCAGGCCGCGTACCAGCGCCGGGCCGACCTCATCCCGAATCCGATGGAGACGGTGAAGGGGGCCGCCGACTTTGAGCGGAAGACCCTGACCGCCGTCACCGAGGCGCGGGCGAAGGCCGCCTCCATTCAGGTGGATGCCGGAATCCTGGACAATCCGCAGAAGCTGCAGCAATTCCAGCAGGCGCAGCTGGAGGGCACCGAAAATCGCATCACGGTGGCGCGGCGCGACTACAACAACGCGGTGCGCCAGTACAACACGCAGGTCCGCTCCTTCCCCACCGTCCTCCTCGCCGGCCTCATGGGCTCCGAGCAAGAGGCGTCGTTCGGGGCCGAGCAGGGGGCCGACCAAGCGCCGGACGTGAGTTTCGATTGACGAGTGATGCGTGAGGCGTGATTCTCTGTAAGATCCTTCTCACGCTTCACGCCTCACGCTTCACCTGTAGCGGGGGAAAGCAAGATCGCCTTAAATCTTTGTCCATCGTTCTGACACGATTGACCTCTTCGTCCGTCCGTGCCCCCGTCTCCGCTCCATTCTGCTGCTCAGGGCTGCACTGAGCCTCTTCGCAGCGCCTCTGTCGACGCCGGCGTCCGCGCAGCGCTACGACTTTCCGCCGAAGCCGGACGGGCCGGTGCTCGATCAGGGCAACCCCCTCTCGGGCGGCGGGGAGCGCGCGCTCGCCCGCAAACTGACGGCCTACGTGGATACCTCGTCGACCGCCATCGTGGTCGTCACGCTCTCCTCTCTCGACGGTGCACCGATCGACGATTGCGCCACGCACCTCGGACGCGACTGGGGCGTGGGGCAGGACGCAGAGGACAACGGCGTGGTCGTACTCGTGTCGAAGAACGACTGCAAGATGTTCATCGCTACGGGCTACGGCGTGGAGGGGACGCTCCCCGACGCCATCGCCAACCGGATCGTGGAACGGATCATGACGCCCGCGTTCCGGCAGGGGCAGTTCTACGCGGGCCTCAACCGGGGCACCGACGCGATCATCCAGGCCACCGCGGGCGAGTACACGGCCCCGGAAGGGGCCACCGCCTCGTCCGACGACAGCGGCATCTCCACAACGCTCATCTACATCTTCCTCATCCTGGCTTACTTCATCGGCAGCTCGTTCTGGGGGCGCGGTCGCGGCAAAGCGAAGGGCGCGAAGCATCCGAAGCGCCGACGCGACGCCGACCTGCCGATCTTCATCTGGGGCGGGGGCGGTTCGGGCGGCTTTGACGGTGGAGGGGGAGGCGGAGTCGGCGGGGGCGGATTCGGGGGCTTCGGCGGGGGCAGCTTCGGCGGGGGCAGCTTCGGCGGGGGCGGCGCGGGGGAATCGTGGTGAGGAATGAGGCGTGATGCGTGAGGTCGATTTCTTCCACGAATCACGCATCCTGCCTTCACGCGTCACGTTCTTTTGGAAAAGGAGACCCTCAATTCGGCTCGTTCACATTCACCGTTTCCGACATCCCCGTGGGCAACAATCGACTGGCGCAACTCAAGAGCTTCTACGAGGAGGACCCGGAGGATCCGTTTACGCGGTACGCCCTCGCGCAGGAGCACCTGAAGCACGATCACACGGAGCGGGCGCTCGCGCTGTTTGAGGAGCTCGTGGAGACGACCCCCGACTACGTGGGCACCTACTACCACCTCGGCAAGCTCTACGAGCAGCTCGGTCGCACCGACGACGCGCTCGACACGTACGAACGGGGCATCGAGGTGGCCCGCGAGCAGGGCGAACAAAAATCCCTGTCGGAGCTTCAGGACGCGAAACTGAAGGCCGAAGGCATCGGATTCGAGTGACCCTTCCAGTCCACGATGCGCACCGCCGTTCTTGCTTTCATCCTTTTGGTGACCCTGGGCGGGCTCCCCCAGGAAAGTCCCGCCCAGGCCCCGTCCGACTCGACCTACACGGTGCAGTCCGGCGACACGCTCTACAGCATCGCCCGCCGATTCGGCGTGTCGGTGGAGGCCTTGCAGCGGTGGAACGACCTGGAGGGCACGACGCTGCAGGTGGGCCAGAGGCTTCGGGTTCGCCCCCCAGAGGAGGACACTCAACCGGATGCGGACAAGGACCCCGCCGAGGACACGCCTTCCTCAGCGGACACGACGACAACCGCTCCCGCCCCCCCGCTCTACGGTCGCTATACAGCGACAGCGGGCGACTCGTTCGTAAATCTCGCCCTTCGCCTCGGCACCACGGCCGACACTCTCTATGCCCTCAACGACAGCACGGCGGTCGCCCTCTCCCCGGGCCAGACGCTCCGCCTCCCGAAACGCTTTGCCCCTCCGAGCCACACCGTGCAGCCTGAGGAGACCCTTTACAGCATCGCGGGGCAGTACGGCGTGAGCGTGCGGGCACTGCGCGCCGCCAACGATCTCGACACCACCGCGATTCAGCCCGACCGGCGTCTGCAGCTCCCAGGCCGCGATGCGCCCGAGGTGCCCCCGCCCGGCACGTGGGCCGCTCCGGACTCCACCGGCGCCGTGGCCGTCTACCCCGAGGCCTTCGCCGGCCGGCTCACCGCGAGCGGCACAGTGTACGAGCCGGAGGACCTCGTTGTAAGCCACCCGTCGCTCCCCTACGGCACCGTCCTGCTTCTCTCCCGCCCCGACGCGAACCGCCACACCTTCGCCCGTGTGGTCGACCGAGGCCCGCTCAAAAGCGGTGTGCTGCTGGACGTCTCGGCGGCGGTGGCCGAGCGGCTCGGCATCGAGGCGGACACCACGCCGACAGTGGCGCTGCGAATCGTGTGGATGGAAGGCCGTCCGGAGTAACAGAGAAGGTGAGGAAACCGTCAGGGGAGTGCCCGAGGCTACCACGTATTCCGTATTGCATGTTTCATAGGGCAGGCTCCCGTTTGAGGCCAAGCACGCAATACGGAATACGCATGTCCGATTGAACGTGCATCCTTCGCAGCACTGCGGTTGCGCCTCATCATCTCACCCGTCCCCCATGCCTTCCTGGCACACCTACCACCGGGCCACCCGCTCGGCCACGTACGGCTTCTGGAGTGCCCTGCCACTCTTTGCGCTCTACGAGACGATGATCGTGCTCGTGAACCTCGACGCCGTGCGAACGGTGCGGGTGGAAGCCGGCGTGTGGATCAAAGACCTGCTGGCAATGACGGGGGCCTCCGGTGGACTCGTCCTCGCGCTCCTCGTGGTGGGGGGCGGCACCGCCGCGTACCTGCTGGATCGGCACCGCGATATCCCGCTGCGACATCGCTACTTCGTAGGCCTCGTGGGCGAGAGTGCCGTGTACGCGGTGGGGGTGGCCCTCGTCGTGTCGTCGGCCGTAGGGGCGCTCTTCGCCGCCGTGCCGCCGCCCGGGGGCGCGGTGTGGACCCAGCTCGCCCTCTCCATCGGGGCCGGACTCTACGAAGAACTCGTCTTCCGCGTGCTCTTCGTGGGCGGACTGGCCCTTCTCTTCCGGACGCTGCTGGACGCTCCAACGCAGGCCTATCTCCTTGCTGCCCTCCTCGGAGCCGTGCTCTTCAGTGGCGCCCACTACGTCGGCCCGCTCGGCGATCCGTTTGCCCTTCCGTCCTTCACGTTCCGGTTCCTCTTCGGCCTCGCCCTCAACGCCCTCTTCCTCGCGCGCGGCTTCGGCGTCGCCGCCTGGACCCACGCCCTCTACGACGTGATGGTAGTGACGGGGCTGCTGGGGTAGTTCGTATTGCGTATTTCGTATCTGCTTCGGGAACCTCCTCTAATTTTGTCGAAGGGAATACCCAACACGAAATACGCATTACGAACCCCTGACATCCCGACAGGTGCAGGGACCGCGGCACGGCTCTTGTTCGTATGAACCATCGGATTTCGGTTAGCTTCTCACCGCCCCAAATAGCCACTATGAACACCTTTCGCACCACCGCGCTCATGGCGGTCATGCTCGTGCTCTTTGCCCTCATCGGGCAGATGCTCGGGGGCACGGGCGGAATGCTGCTCGCCTTCGTGATTGCCGTGGGCATGAACGGCGTCAGCTACTGGTACAGCAGTTCCATCGTCCTCCGCATGTACGGGGCCGAGGAGGTGAGCCGCGCCGAGGCGCCGGAGCTGTACGACCTCGTCGACCGCCTGCGCCAGCGGGCCGACCTGCCGATGCCGAAGGTCTGCATCATCCCGCAGGACCAGCCCAACGCCTTCGCCACCGGCCGCAACCCGGACAACGCTGTGGTGGCCGTGACGGAGGGCATTATGAACACCCTCGACAAAGACGAACTGGCGGGCGTCATCGCCCACGAGCTGGCCCACGTCAAAAACCGCGACATGCTGACCTCCACTGTGG
>JBDGQN010000137.1:0-18715 GCA_042219055.1 Salinibacter sp.
GCGCCTTCTCCGGCAAGGACCCCACCAAGGTCGACCGCTCCGCGACCTACATGGCCCGGCATATCGCGCTCAACCTCGTCGCGGCCGAGCTGGCCGACTGGGCGGAGGTCAAGATCGCCTACGCCATCGGCCGCGCCCGGCCCGTCGCCGTCAACGTCCGCGCGACCGGCGATGTGGTCGGGAACGGACGGCTGCGCGAGCAGGTGCT
Source organism: Salinibacter sp. (assembly GCA_042219055.1). GTDB lineage: Bacteria > Bacteroidota > Rhodothermia > Rhodothermales > Salinibacteraceae > Salinibacter. Next base: position 209 of record JBDGQN010000137.1, read on the forward strand.
GGCGACGTTCGACCTGCGCCCGGCGGCAATCATCGAGCACTTGGGGCTCGACCGCCCGCTCTATGCCCCGCTGTCGGCCTATGGGCACTTCGGGCGGCCGACGCCGGAAGCTCCCTGGGAGGCTCGTGAGCACGCCGAGGCGCTCCGCCAGGCGCCGGTCGCGGCGAGGTAGCTCACGACGTGTGCGAGTTTTGCGGTGGCCCAGCTTACGATAGCTCAAGCCGCGACACAAGCGGCGTTTCTCCTCCCCCTTGATGGGGGAGGTTGGGTGGGGGTGATCGGACGGGCGTTCGTTTTCACGGGTTCGCCCATCCCCCTCATCCCAGCCTTCTCCCGCCAGGGGAGAAGGTGTGGGGGAAGGAACCGGTCATGGAACTGCCTGAGGGCCTGAGAGCGCTGATTCCGAAGGACACGCTCCGACGGCGCGTCCGCGAGCTGGGCGCCGAGATCACCCAAGAGTACCGGGACATCATCCAGGATGGCACCGACGAGTGGCCGCTGTTGGCGATCGGCGTGCTCTCCGGGGCGTCGATCTTTATGGCGGATCTGGTCCGGGAGATCGACCTCCCGCTCGAGCTCGAGCATCTGACCCTGACGAGCTACCGGGACGGAACCGAGCCGGGCGAGCTGCAACTGGACGGCGACTTCCGTAGGAACATCGCCGGGCGCCACGTGCTTGTCGTGGAGGATCTCATCGACACGGGTCGGACGTTGCGCTTCCTGCGGGAGCACCTGCGGGCGCAGGGACCGGCCAGCGTGGGCTGCTGTTGTCTCTTGGATAAGACCCCGCGTCGCGAGATCGAGGCCGTGATTGATCACGTCGGGTTCCAACTGGACGAGGATTTCTTTGTGGTCGGCTACGGGATCGACTACGCGGGGCAATATCGGAACCTGCCCTACGTCGCGGCGCTCTGTTCCAGCGGAGCGCGTTCCGGCGACACGAAATCGGGAACGACCGAACAGCAGCTTGGGCTACGCGACTCCGGCTGAGTTCAGAGCCCTCACGTGGCTCAAGGGGCCAAGGGCACGCCAAAAGTCATCTGCTCCCATGGCGCAGCTGGACATGGATAATGTAATGATGTAGTCTACGGCGGTGATCGACATGTCGGGGTTACACCGGACCCAAATTCTCTTAGAGGAGACGCAGTATCGCCGGCTCAGGCGCCACGCCCGCGAGGAAGGCCTGAGTCTCTTCGCCCTGCTTCGGCAGATTCTGGACGAGCACTTCGCGGAGGTCGGGGGGGATCGGCCTCGGCTTCAAGATCTTGCCGGTATGGGAGACGATCCGGAGATCCCAGGCCGAGATCACGATCGCGTGCTGTATGACCCACGAGCGTAAGCGGCGCGGAACAGAGCGGATCTTCGTTGACACGAGCGCGTGGTACGCTTACATCAACCGCGGATCCGGCAACCGACGAGGTAGCTGCCCTCGTTCACGACCCGGCCCGAGCTTTGCTGACCTCAACCTACGTGTTCGACGAGCTGGTGACCTTGGTCCAGGCCAGGTTAGGTCTTGATAAGGCGGTGCAAGCCGGGCGGGTCTTGCGGAAGGCGGATGGCGTCGCCATTGAGCGGATCACCCAGGCCGATGAGACCTCGGCTTGGTTCCTCTTTCAGGATCGCGTCGACAAGACCTATAGCTTCACCGACTGCACCAGCTTTGTACTCATGCAGCGTCTGGGTGTCGATGCGGCCTTGGCCACCGATGAGCACTTCCACCAAGAGGGATTCCGAGTCTATCCGTAGATCGGCGGATCGGTTTGAGCTTGCGCCGGATGTTATTATCGATACCAGTTGGAGTAACGCTTCGGAATCGAGGTGACACAATGAGTGTTCCGCTGAGAGAGCAGATCATACAAGCTATCGAACAATTGTCCGAGGAAGATCAACGACAGATACTAAACATGATTCGTGACTGGAGCGAACGACCTGAGAAAACGAGTGATTTTGTGGATTTTGTTGCAGAGGAAGCGGATCCGACAGTTTCTCTGGCGCAGGTGCGCCGCGAGTTGGGCACGATCCAGGGGAACCTCTCCGAACTGATCAGCAATGACCGAGAAGAACGCGCGTGACCCCGGCGGCCCTGTCCTTTCCTCGTACTTCCTCGATACCAGCGCTCTCGTCAAACGCTATCACGAAGAAGCGGGCAGTCACAGCGTCGACCGCCTTTTTCAGGCCGCTGAGCGGAACCTGATCATCTCGGATGTGAGCATCATCGAATTTTACTCGGCCATCGCCAAGAAGGTACGGATCGAGGAGATTGATACGAAGGCGTTTACCAACCTCAGGAAACGCTTCGCGCACGACCTCAATCAAGGCCTTTACGAGATTGTTCGCTTTGGGGAATCCGAGAAACGAGTGGCCACTCGGCTGATCACGAGGTATGCCACAAGTCGGCCATTGCGTACGCTCGATGCCATCCAGCTTGCCTTGGTCAACTACCCGATGCCTAAAGGCATCGAGCTTGTAACTGCCCTCAAGCGGTTGCGCAGTTGCTCGCTTGAGCCTTTGCGACCTCGGGCGTTACTTCGGGGCGCGTTGACGAGCGCCCATCCGGCGGCGCGAACTGTTGCTTTGCCCGCCGAACAAGGTTGAAGCACGAGTTGAAATCAGCATGTGCATCGTGACCGCAGCTCGAACAGAGAAACCGATGCCCTTGACGTTGACCCCGCTCACCACAGAGCGAGCACTCTTGCGACGTGTAGGCTGGATCCACGTACCCCACGTAACAGCCCATGTGTCGGGCCTTGTAATCGAGAAACTCTTGAAGCTGACCGAATGACCACGAATGGAAGTCGGCTCGTTGTGTACGGCGTTGGCTAGCTCGCTCGCGAATGTGGGTGAGCTTCTCCAGAACCAACGTGTCACCGGGGTTGAGGTCGTCCACGATACGCCTGCTGATCTCGTGGTTGATCGCCGCCGTCTGCCTGCGCTCCTTGCCCTGAAGCCGTTTCAGCGTCCGACGAGCGGAGGCTGTGCCTTTGGACTGGATCGCAGACCGAATATTGCGGTGATGGCGACGGATATGTTGAGCGTATCTCCCACTGAACTTGTGGCCGATGCTGGACGTGGCGAGGTTCATCATGCCGATGTCCACGCCTACGACACGACCGCTCGGTTCAGGTGGCTCGTCGTCTCGGCGCACGACGACGTGGACATACCACGTATCCGAGTCCTTCTGGTAGACCAGCTCGGCAGCGCCGTTGATTTCCCACTCACGGAGGACCGACCGCTGCCAGTCGCCCAGCACCATCCGAGCATGGACGCGTCCACGGACGCTCGAGAGCGAAGCTGTTTCGCCATCCTTGAGAACTCCGAACGTGCGGGCGTCGAGACGGACGGGCGTGTAGCGCCCGAACGACCGCTTCCGCTTGGTCTGCGACGCCTTGTACGCCTCTGCCACCTTGTCTCGCACGCAGCACGTCAGTTGTGCGGGAAGCTCGAATTTCTCCCGCGTGCTGTAGTAGCTCAGGTGATGGAGAGCCACTTTGTTATAGCAGCGATGCTCATACGCGATGCCCGAGATGTAGTTGCACGCCTGGCCGAAAACGCGCATCGTTTCCTCGAAAGCGTGTTTCGCCTTCGAGTCGGGAGTGAGCTTGATCTTCAGCGTCTTCGTTTGAACGGGCATCGTATCAACCATCCTACTCGTATAGGAAAAATTGGTGCAAGGCCAACGGCTTCAGCCCAGTCGGGCTGCGGCCAATTTCTCCCACGCCCTGAAGGGCACGGGTCTCCTTGGCCGATCTCTATGACATTGCCGACAGTTGCTGGCCGAGCCGGAGATGGAGACGGTCCATCAGGCACGGCCCGGTTTGACGGGCTTCTGGCAGGTCTCGGGGGAAAACCGGATTCCGTTCGAGGAGCGGGTCAAGATCGAGGCCTGGTACGTGCGGAACTGGTCGGTCTGGCTCGACGTCGTGATCGCACTGCGGACGGTGCGGGTGGTGTTGACGCAGGAGGAGGCGTACTGAGCGTTGTCTGAGCGCGTCTGTATGGGCACCAGAAGTTCTTCTTCGCCGAGTACGTCAAGCTGGGGTTCTACCTGCTCAACTACTGAACGGCATCGTGGACACGTCGCCGCACTCACGGGCCGCTCGCCGTCAGACGTCCTTGGACCGGTCGTGCTTCGCCTGCTGGTCGTAGGGATTCTCGCGGGTCAGTATTCGAGCCATCTCGGCCAGGTTGATGGCTGAGCGCTGTTCCTGGACCCCTTCGGGCGTCGTGGGCAGGTCGGGCTCTAGGGACGTCTTGCCGTAGAGCCCCGCCGAGCGCAGGACGCTGACCGCCGCCTGATGGCGGACCTTCGGATCCTCGTTCTCGAGGTTATCGCTGAGCACCGCCACGGCCTTGCTGACGAGGTCGCGCAGGCGATCCACGTGGGCGTTCCAGACCGCCTTGCGCGTCTTGTTGAGCTCCGCGATGAAGCGATCATCTTGATTCTTCCACTCGTTGACGGTCTGACGGGTGACGCCAACCTCGGCGGCCACGTCCTGGTCCGTCCATCCCAGGGCGATCAGCGCCAGGGCCCGCCGTTGTCGATCGTTGAGCGTGTCAGAGCCGTTTTCGTCCGTGGCCATTGACGCTCTCACCTCCTGCCCGAGCTGGAAGAATAAGATGGGCCGTCCTTCTGACATTGTAGTCTGATGGAAGTCCAAAGTAAACGTTGCGTGGTCCTGGGACTGTTGTCCGAGATCGGGCGGTGCTTCACGTGGTGATCTGTCGGATAATGTCGGGTTTTATCGGGTGGTGTTAGCCAAGCCGGGCCCCCCCCCCAACGCGCTTCTTCCGACGCTGAAGCCGCGCCAATGGGCTGGGCACCACTCGGAACCGTTCGTTCATGCCCTGGCATGGATCTTTCGAGTCAGGTCTTGAGCACAGGATGGCAAATGAGCTACGATGTTAACGGAAGCTGCGCCGAGCCTCAAGAAGAAGCCCGACGATGAACACCGAAACTGAGCGAATTGTCGAGCAGATTGAGCGCCTCCCCGAAGAGCTGCAACGAGAGGTTCTCGATTTCATTGAGTTTCTCCAGCATCGGGCCGTTCAACGCTCCGAGTCGGTGCTCATGAGCGAGGACGCGCTCGCCAAGGACTGGCTAACGCCCGACGAGGACGCCGCATGGCAGGAACTGTGAAGGGCGACGTCGTTGTCGTGCCCTTTCCGTTCTCCAGTTTGGAGCAGTCCAAGCGACGCCCCGCCCTTGTCCTGGCCGAATTGGAGGGGGAAGACCGTATCCTTTGCCAGATCACGAGCCAACGCACGCGCGATCGCCACGCCATTCCGCTCAACGACGACGACTTCGCAAGCGTCAGCCTGAGACAGCCGAGCAACATCCGTCCCAATCGCCTGTTCACGGCTGATCAACGGATCGTTCTCTATCGCGCCGGCCACCTGCAACGGACGAAGCTGGACGAAGCCATGCAACGCCTGATCGACATTCTGCAATCATGAACCTTCTGATCCCCGATCAATGGGAATTGGCCTACAGAGCCCGCAAGGCAAGGTGTCGAGATGGAGTGCCTTGACTGTGGGGGCCAAGTGGAGAGGAGCCTGTCCCGCTATACGGTGAATCGGCAGGGATATCACCTTTTCCTCCACGAGATCCCTGCCTACATCTGTTCGCAATGCGGAGAGAAGCACTTCGGCGAAGCGGAAGTGGAAGCCGTTCAGCGCATGATCCGCTCAATCGAAGCACAAATTCAGCATGTCCATACCCCGCGATAGCGGTCCCTTGGTCGGACGATAGAGCCGGGAACGTGCAGAACGGGATGCTCTGATTTGGCCTGATCATGGCGAGCCAGACGGCGCGGACGGGGCATCGGATTGAGGGGGGTATGTGAGAGAGGCAGTCATCAGCTATTTGCCGTCAGCGGTCCGCCGAAGGCTGACGCCTGCAGCCTGAATGCTGACTGTTGGCTCAAGATCTCGGTTTCCTGAGCGACTCCGACGATGGCTGGCTAGCCAGTGAGGTCGGCGAGGTGAAGCGGATGCTTTCAGCCTTCATCCAGTCGCTGAGAACTGACGCCTGATGGCGGATTCCCCAACCGAAGGTCATCCCCCAGGCGGCTGGGGGCGTGGAAGGTCCGGAATCTCGTCAAAGTGAGGATCGAGCGTGTAGACGGGATGTTCGTGCTCGATCGCCGGCGAGGCGATCAGGAGGTCGCTCAGCGGGAGCGTCCGACCGCGGCGTCGGAGCCCGAACGCAAGCTCGCCGACTCGTTCCCACGTGGCCCGGGACGCCGGCAGCAAGGGGAAGGCATCGAGCGTCTCCCGGAGCAGATCGCGCTCTCGCTCGGACTTTGCCCCTTGGAGGAGTTCCGCCAAGACCACACCCGCGAGGGAGGCGGCGTCCCCATCGAGCAGGCGCATCAGTTCGGCCTGTTCGGCCGAGGTCGGTCGATTGAAGTACTCGATCCAGACCGAGGTATCCACCAAGACGCGGGTCATGGAGACTCGGCTTGTTCGAGGCGACGGAGATCGTCCCAGTTCTCATCGAGTCGCAGTTCGCCGCTCAGCTGCTTCAGCCGCTCGAGCTTGCGTCGCCGGACGTATTCGGCGATCGCTTGGTTGACGGCGTCGCTCTTGCTGGTGGCCTTGCTGAGCCCCATCAAGGCGTCGAGCAGCTCGGCGTCAACGTTGAGCGTCGTTCGCATCGGGAACACCTCACATCATCAAGTGGCATCATCTTAGCGCATCGTCATTATGCACCACAACGTCGTGGCTGTCTTGAGTCATCGAGTTCGTTGGGTTCTCGGGGTTGGTTGAGGTGACCCACGCAGGCACTGGCCAAGTAACGCGATGTGCGGGTTTTGCAAAGTAGAGGAGATCGGAGTCAAACTCGCTTCACAAGCAGAGTTTCCCTCCCCCTTGACGGGGGAGGGCCAGGGTGGGGGTGAGGGGACGGACCCCCGTCGCTTTGCTCTCGAATCCCCCTCATCCCGACCTTCTCCCGCCAGGGGAGAAGGAGTTTCGGCAGCCCCGGCTGAGATCGCTACCTGTGAAACTCGCACACCGGGTCAAGTAGGCGCTTGAGTCCAACTCGTATGGCAAGCTAATCGAACCACGGCCTGACCTCAGGCGATGATGCTGCATGGTCCCCGGATACGACCCGTTCAGCCACGGCCGCCGATCGTTGCGACCGGCCGAACACGATTATCGGCGGGTCGGGGCGTATTTCGTGACGGTCTGTATCGACGATCGGGAACCGCGGCTGGGACAAATCGTCGACGGAAGGATGGCATTGAACGAGGCCGGGCAGATGGTGGAGACACATTGGCGATCGTTGCCGGACCGGTTCCCGCACGTGGACATCGACGCGTCCGTGGTGATGCCGAATCACCTGCACGGGATCGTGGTGTTTGTAGGGGCACCCCTTGTGGGTGCCCCTGAATCCGCGCCGAACACCAGGGCTTCCACAGGCGATTCCCGCCTACCGAGCGTTGCTGAAGACGGCGAAACTGGACGTGGCACCCTGGCCGTCGCCGGAACAACTCCAGACGTATCGGGATCGGGCGGATCCGAAAGATCTCGTCCATCTCGTCGAGGTGTCCATGGCCGACTGCGATGTTTTAGTCACGCACAACACGCGAGACTACGCACCCGAAGCCGGAACGATCGGCATCCCAACCCCCGGCGGCCTCCTGAAGCGCGTTCGGCAGCCGTCCGCGGAACTCCTCCAGATATAGAGGGACCGGGCGAAGATGCCGTGGTTTCCATGGCAGGCCGCCTCGGCCTCGTTTGCCCTGCGGATGCACTGGGGCTATGCTGCAGTGGTGGGTGCGACATCCAACGGGGCCGTGCCCACCGGAACGGAGATCGCTCTCGATGGCAGGTGAGACATCATGACGACCCTCAAGACGCAGCATCCCCACGTCGTCCGCAAGGAAGGTGTGCAGGGCGGTAGCCCCATCATTGCGGGGACACGCGTTCCGGTCACCACGATCGTCCTCTGGTATAAGCAAGGGAAGAATGTCGACGAGATTCTGGAGCTTTATCCACATCTGACTCCGGCTCAGGTCTACGACGCCCTCTCCTATTATCATGACCATCAGACAGAGATGGAAGAGGAGCTTGCCTCCATCCAGAATGAGGCGCAATGGCAGGCGACGTATCCACCGGGACTGGGCCAGCCGCGGAGGTCGACAGCTGACGTTTGCCGCCTCACTTGAGGCCGTCCTCTTTACACACAATGTTCAGGATTTCCCGCGGATTCATTACGGTTTCTTAAAACGTGGATGGTCGCACCGAGGCATCATCGTCGCCAAGCAGGTCTCGGTCGGTGAGATTGTGAGGAGATTCCTTCGGTTGGCGACCGAGCTCACCGCTCATGACATGGAGAATCGCCTGGAGTATCTGAGCAACTGGCCCGCTTGAATGCTCAGCTTGCCTGAGGTGACAAATCGGTCTCGCCTACAGAGAAGAATATCTGGGTGGGCCGGCGGATCGATCGATGGTCATATCGGCCATGGTGAGCCGGTCCAGTGACGGCAATCGGTCTTAGTTTGATCCAAGCGCGTTGGGCATCCGATTCAGGAACTGGGTGAGTCGGTCAGCGAATATCAACAGGATAAGTCGTGTCCGGCTTCATCGTCAGAGACTCCGGCCAAAAGGCGCTCGCGTCCATGACGTCGTGTCCCGGTTGAGTCGTCAATCTCGGGGTGATCAGTCCGACGCTCCAGCTCTGGGTAGGATCTTTGAAGGAGGTCGCTGGCCTGGAGCCCGAGCCTTGGAGGCCGCGGGCCACTTGCTCCAGATCGAGGTAGGCGCGGACGCGCATCAGGCTTCCGTATTCCCGATCGGGAACGAGCGCTACCGTAGGCTCGCCGTATCATCGCCACCCGGACGGCGCGGACGGGGCTGCGGATGGAGGGGGCGTATTGAGCGGGAAGTGTTGGGCGGTATGCAGGCGTAACCCCAGGGCAGACACGAGACCTGGACCTACGGGTCGCGGGAGGTTGGGAGCTCCACACGGCGCGCCGTCCCCTAGCTCGACGTCGCTTGGAGGTTTCGTTCCGCGAGACCGTCCACATCGGCGATCGCAGCGAAGTGGACGTCGCCGTAGTGCCAGAGTTCGGCGCCGTGGACATGGGCGGCACCGGCGATGAGCAGGTCAACGGTCGGGACCCGACGTCCCTCGCGGGCCAGCCGCCAACTCCAGGCCGCTGCCTGTCGGCCGACCCGGTCGTCAATCGGCAATGGGATCAGCGCGTCGAGGTCATCTTGGATGGTGCGGTAGGCCGATTCGTCCTGCACCCCGGTCAGCAGTTCGACCGCGACCGGGGCGAGCGTGGCCACGTCGGCCCCCTCCAGCGCGTCGGCGAGCGTCGCCTGAACGGCGGGATCGCCCTGCGGATGGTAGAACTCGATCCAGGCGGAGGTGTCGACCACGATCGTCATAGGCTAGCGGGCCTCGCGCCAGTCCTGCAGCTCCTCCTGCGTCAGCGCGAGCGGCACCCTGCCGGCGTGGTCGGCGATCTCGCGGGCCCGGAGTCGCTGGACGAGGTGCTTGAGCGCGACCTCGATCGTCTGCCGCTTGGTCTTGGCGCCGCTCAGGCGCCGGGCGTCCGCCAGCAGCTCGTCGTCAATCGACACCGTCATTCGTGCCATCCGGAGGCACCCTCCGTTATGCATGTCACAAGCACCAGGATATCGCTCGACGTGCATGGGGTCAACGCCCGCTCTCAACGTCATCCACTGGCTTCATGACCGACCTATTCAAGATTCGAGCTAGACCGCATTCGGAAGCGCTGTGCTCGGCTCACTGTTCCACGTCGGCGAGCTTGGGTTCGCGCGATCTCATCATCGCCATCCGGACGGCACAGACCGTGCTGCGGATGGAGGGAGCGTACGGAGGGGAATCGATCCGCTCATGAAATTGCCCGGCCTCGGCGGGCCATGCGAGAGCACGCTCGTGCTCCCCTGCCCCACCCGCGAGAGGCCGGGCAATGATCTTTCTTCATCTGGCCGTACGGCCTGTCCGATTGGTGCCCGGTATGGCTGGATGCGCCATGGGGTCGGTCGTCCCGTGCGGTGCGGGAGTATGGCATTAGGGGGCGCCTGCAAGCTGGCTGCGGGCATCTTCATATCCATCGTAAGGCCATGAGGGGCCCATCTCCATGACGTCAAATACGTGCCGTTGGCTCGTCGCTGCAACTCTGCCGCTCGTCCTCGGGCTAGGGGCGGAGTCGATCGGCTGTTCCGTGGCCGATGCGTGCCTCGGCGTTGCCTTGGAGTTCCAGCCGGAGGGACAGCAACGGGCGACGGCGGCCGATCAGTTAACCCGTGCCCTGATCGTCTACGGGGCGGCGTTGTGGCTGGGCTTCGGTATCGCGGCCTGGACGCGGCTCGGCTGGTCGCGCGGTCGCGGGTCGGGGCGAAGGCGCCTCTTCGGCACTGCCGGGCTCGGGATCCTGGGGGGCCTGGTGCTCGTCTATGTCCTGACGGTGAGCCGCTGGGGCGTGGAAGTGCCGACGCCGACCGGGAGCGGCCCAGGCGACAACGGAGGGAGCAGCGCGGACGGGGAATCGGGAACGACGCACTTTATCCTCGAATGGCCGGGCCCGGACCACATTCCGGACGCGCTGGAGTGGTGGGCGATGGCGCTGTTGCCGTGGGCGTTGGCCTTGCTGATTGGCTACGCGATGGCGCGCCGCTCGGAGCCGCTTGACAAGCCCACTCGGAACGACTAGCTTTTGGGCAATTCGGAGAGTGAAATGATCCCGAGATTGGATCAAAGGGGGACCGCTTGACGCTTCAGGAGATGATCCTGGCGCTGGTGCGCCACTGGAAGCTGATTGTTCTGGGAGCCGTGCTGACCGGGGGAGCTGCCCTAGGATTCTCGCTCATGCAGACCCCGACCTACGAGGCCGAGGCCACCGTGGCGATGTCGCAGAACAGGGTCTCGGTGAACCTCGGCAGCCAGAAGGATCAGCAGCAGCTCAAGTCGATGTCGAAGGAACAGGCGGCCTTGATGTTGCGCCGCAGCCAGGATCTGGAGTCACGGCGGAAGGCTCTCGTCAACCTTGTCACCAGTTCGGCGGTCGCGAAGGACGTCTATCAGCAACTGTCCGATCGCCTCCCAGAGGGAATGGAGGGGCCGAGCGACCTGCTCGGCATCGTAGAGGGCTCGAACGATGGAGACGCGATTCTGATTAGTGTCACCCACCCCGATCCCCAGCTGGCTTCCAGCGTCGCGAACGCTTGGGGCGAGGCGTACGAGGCTCACATCAACTCCATCTTCGGGCGGACATCGCTCAAGCCGGAAGTTGTCCGGAAGGAGACGAAGCGCGCGAAGGCCGAGTATCAGAGCGCCCAGCAGGAACTGGAGCAGTTCCTGGCCGAGAATCGGATCAACGAGATCAAGCGCAAAATCGAGGAGAAGAAGGCCATTCTCAGCAGCCTCACCAAGGCGAAGAAGCGATCCGTGGAAGCAGTCGTCAACGCCGAGATCGAGGCCCGCTCCGAGATCGTCTCGACCTACGTCAAGACGCAGCTGCAGAATCTGATAAAACCTTTCCAAAAGGAGCAGCAGGATCGTCTCCAGAAGCTTTCGGACGACTACGCCACACGACGTCGGTTGAAGGACTTGGTCGCTTCGGCGAATTCGCTCCGCAAACAGCTTCAGACAAGCAATGCGGCCGCCGTAGGTGCGACGTCGAGCTTACCTATTCTTCTCATGAAAATTCGCGCGACAACGGGGAAGATTCCTGGAAACTTAGAGCTATCGCTCTCGTCAAGCCAACTGTCCGGCAAGCGAAAGGATCAAATCCAGTCTCTCAGTGCGCTCATAAAGTCTCTTCGGACTCGGATTCAACGTCTCGACAAATCCATCCGACAGCGATCCAGCCAACTGCTTAAAAATAAGGGCTACGAGTTCATCAATGCCGAGATCGCCGAGTCGCTCGAGGGCAAGATCGCCAGCAAGGAAGAGAACCTGCTCGCACAGGTGGCCAATTCCGTCTCCAAGCAAGTGTTGCAGCTCCAAGGCCTTGAGGAAGTGCCAAGCTACTCTACGGCAACGAAGCCGCTCAGTCAGGCTGTCACTAAGCTCGAAAACCAGATCGATCAGCTGGAGTCACAGATCGAGTCCGAACAGGCTCGCAAGAAAAACCTAACACGCGCCCGCGACTTGGCTTGGGAGCAGTTTAAAACTCTCTCGACGAAGCGGGCGGAAACCGACATCGCCTCCTCCATCACTGGCACCGAGGTTCGCTTCGCTTCGCCGGCGCTACCGCCGAGTTCGCCGACCGGGCCCTCGACGAGGCTCAACACGCTGCTCGGCGGGTTCGTCGGGCTGATCCTGATGATGGGGCTTGCGCTCGTGGTCGAGCATCCGGCCGTTCGCGAGCTGCGCTCCGGCGCCGCGAGCGACGACGAGGATCCCGACTCGCCGCAGACCGAGTGACTCCGGCCCCTGTCGTCCTTCCGTCGTTTCTCCTTCCTCCCCGGGTTGGAGGCAATACCCACCGCTCCACGGACGGCCGTCGGGCCGTCCGATCTTCCCGCCTCCTATCTTCCCTTATTCCGTTCTCCGTCTTGGCCGACGACGTTCCCATTTTGACGTCCCGACCTCCGAGCAATCCGTTCAAGTCGGCGCTGGTCGCCGTTTCCGGCCGTTCCTCAGTAGGGCCACCGGGTGGGCCTCGTGAATGTTGCCAGAGGGCGGTGTTCGCCGGAAGCTGGCAACTCAGCGGCAGACGTTCTTGACCCAACTCCGCTAGTATTATAGTATGTGACATTGACACTATCTTCCTTTGCGTCTCACGTGTCGTAGCTCATATCAACGCAAAAAACGCGCGATAAGGGGGTTGGAATGGTTACGTCCGAGCGGCTTCGCTACGGTGGGCGGGCGATCGGGATCGGCCTCTTGCTGGCCCTGGTGCCGTGTGACGCTGCAGATGCCGCCTCGGCGCGGGAGGTCGTGATCAACGAGCTGGCCTGGATGGGCACGGCCGCCAGCTCGTACGACGAGTGGATCGAGCTCCACAACCCGACCGATAGCGCCATCGACCTGGCCGGGTGGACGCTCGGCTCGGATGACGGCTCACCGGATATCGAGTTGACGGGAACGATTCCATCCGGGGGCTATTACGTCCTGGAGCGAACCGACGACGAGGCAGTCAGCGACGTCGCGGCGGATCAAATCTACACGGGAACGCTGTCGAACAGCGGCGAGGCCCTGACGTTGCGGGACGGCTCGGATAACGTCATCGACCGTGCCAACCGGGACAGTGGTAACTGGCCGGGCGGGGTCAACCCGAGCGACGATCCGGACGGCTGGGGCACCATGGAGCGGGTCGATCCGTCCGCGCCCGACGACGCTGACAACTGGGCGACCAACGACGGCACGGCCCGCAACGGCCTGGACGCTGTCGGGGATCCCATCCACGGCACGCCGGGCGAGGCCAACTCGGTCGCCGAGCTCAACGCCGCACCCGCCTGTCAGGACGTCGCCGCGGACGTGGCGGAGGACGATACCGTGTCCATCGATCCGAACTGTTCGGACCCCGACGGAGACAGCCTCAGCTACGCGATCGTCGAGGCTCCCTCCCGCGGGTCGGCCAACGTCAGCAATGGCCAACTCGAGTACGAGCCGGATGCCGATTTCAACGGCTCGGACGCCTTCACTTATCGCGCGAACGATGGCCAAGCCCACAGCAACACCGCCTCGGTTGATGTCACCGTCACCCCGGTCAACGACGCGCCGACGTGCGAGGCGATCTCCGTCGAGGTCGACGAGGGCAATGTCGCGCAGATTACCCCGAACTGTTCTGACGTCGACGGGGACAGCCTCAGCTACGAAATCGTCGAGGCCCCGTCCCACGGGACGGCGAGCGTGAATGCGGGCAAGCTTCGCTATCAGCCTGCCGCCGGCTTCAGCGGGGCCGACTCCTTCACCTACCGGGCCGATGACGGCGTCGCCACCAGCACAGCATCCGTCACGGCAGCTGCGACCAGTCGCGACGCCACCGTGTCGGTGACGGTTGCGAGCGACAACGATCCGCCGAGCGCCAGCAATGACACCGCGACGACCCAGGAGGACACCGCCGTGACGATCGACGTCCTGAGCAACGACAGCGACCCGGACGGCGATCCACTCACGGTGGATGGCGTGACTTCCCCAGACCACGGAACGGCAAGCGTGACCGCCGATGACACGATCACGTACGACCCGACGCCGAACTTTCATGGGTCGGATTCGTTCAGCTACACGATCCGCGACGACGACGGGGCAACCGACACCGCGACCGTGGACGTCACGGTGGAGGCCGTCAACGATGCGCCTACTTGCCACGACGTCTCGCTCGAGACCGACGAGGACAACGCCAATTCAGTTGCGCCCGACTGCTCCGACCCCGACGGGGACCGCCTCAACTACGAGATCGTCGAGGCGCCGTCCCATGGATCGGCGAGCGTGGACACTGGCTCACTCCACTATCAGCCCGACGCCGATTTCAACGGCTCGGACACCTTCACGTACCGCGCCGACGACGGGCAGGCCGACAGCCAGGCCGCGACGGTGGACGTCACCGTCAACCCGGTCAATGACCCACCGTCCTGCAACGCGATCTCGGTCGAGATCGAGGAGGGAGCGGCTGCGCAGGTCACGCCGGACTGCACCGATCCCGATGGGGACAGCCTCAGCTACGAGATCGTCGACGCCCCTTCCCACGGAGCGGCCAGCGTAACCGCCGGCAAGCTGCGCTATCGGCCTGCCGAGGACTTCACCGGGTCCGACTCGTTCACCTACCACGCCGACGACGGCGCCGATGGGTCGCGGGCACGGGCCGCGGCCCTCAGCAACGTCGCGACGGTCACGATCACCGTGACGGCGACCAACGACGCGCCCGAGTGCCGGAACATCTCGTCAACGACGAACGAGGATCAAACGGTGGAGTTCGCGCCGGACTGCTCGGATCCCGACGGCGATTCCCTGAGCTATGAGGTCCGCCAGCAGCCGGATCACGGAACCGTCGAGGTGGCGGACGATCGGTTCCGCTATCAGCCCGATCCGGACTTCCATGGCGAGGACGCGTTCACGTATCGCGCTTCCGACGGGGCCGCGACGAGCAACGAGGCGACGGCTCAGCTGACGATCCAGTCAGTCAATGATGCCCCAACCTGTCGGCCGCTGACGGTCGGCATCGACGAGGACACAACGACCCGCATCGATCCCGATTGCCAGGACCCCGAAGGGGACGCGTTGACCTACGCCATCGCTTCGTCCCCCGACCACGGCACCGCGTCGATCGACGAGGGCCGGATCCACTATGCTCCGGACGCGGACTTCCACGGCGAGGACGTGTTTACCTATCGGGCCGACGACGGGAATCGCAGGAGCGGTCCGGCCGAGGTCAGCGTCACGGTTGCGCCGGTCAACGATCCCCCGGTCGCCCGAGATCAGTCCGTCTCAACGGATGAGGATACGCCCGTTGAGGTGACGCTCGACGCCGCGGACGTCGACGGGGACGAACTCGACTTCCAGGTTGAGACCCCGCCCAAGCATGGCTCGCTCTCCGGCGAGCCGCCGGCGTTGACCTACGCGCCGCAGTCGGGATTCGCGGGCACCGACGAGTTCACGTTTACGGCGTCCGATGGCCAAGCGGTCAGCGACCCGGCGACCGTCCGCGTTGACGTCGAGGCCGTGGCGGATGGGAACGTCGATGGAGACAACGCCGTCGACGCGATCGACGCCCGCATCTGCCTGCAGCTGGCAAGAGGGCTGCTCGAGGGTGACGACGTGCCTCGGAGCGTGGCCGTCTGCGACGTGGACGGGGATGGCGACGTCGACCGCGACGACGCGGAGAGGATCGCCCGTCGCGCGTTGAACAAGGGGTCGGATGCGTCGCCCGCCTCGCGCTCGCCGAGGGTCGAGAACTGGGCCGGACTGGGGCTACTCGCCCTCGGGCTCTCGCTGATACTGAGCCATCGCGGGATTCGCCGAACACGGTTCGGGTTGATCTCCGTCCTGCTGCTGGGTGCGGCCTCGTTGCTGACGGGATGTCCAGGGCTCATCCCGGGGCTGCCCGCCGACGCCACGGGCATCCAAGCGAGCGTCCATCCTGATGAGATCCGTCTCGAGGTGCAGAACATGCCGAACGGCGGCCTGGCCGCGCTCCAAGTGAGGGCCGACGGATTGCGCTTTGACGCAGACGCCCTCGACGTCACCGGCGTCAGACCGGCCGCGAATTGGCTCGTCTTGGCGACGGAGATCGACAACGACGCGGGCCGGGTTCGCGTCGTGGCCGTCCGCCCGCGTGGCGGCACGTCGGCAGGCGACGTCGTGAGCCTGCGCATCGATCCGAAGTCCGGTTTCGGCCGGGGCGCGGCCGACGTGCGGTGGGCGCCCGCTCACCTGACGCTCGGCGACGCGGACAATGCGGAGATCATGGACTTTCAGACGGGGACGCAGCCTTGAAGCCATCCCGTAGGCCCGCTCGGTCATCCGAGAGCGGTCACAATGCACGCCCATTGCTAGCCTAGAACGAGGCCGCGCAAGGCTTGTGCGCGGCCTCGTCCCCCTATAGAATTCCGGGATGGTTCGGCCCCCAGCTTGGTCGCTCGAGATGTCTCGAGGATGTGTCCACGACGTCGTTCGTGACGGTCGCTCAATGCTGACGTCCCTGGGGATAACCTGGCCATGATCCTTGCGGTCTTCGTCCTGAGCCTGCTCGCCAGCCTGCTCTCGTTTCGGGTGCTGGTGCCCCGGCTCCGGGAAAGCGGCCTGACCGGCCGGGACATGCACAAGCGGGCAAAGCCGGAGATCCCCGAGATGGGCGGTCTCGGCATTGTTGCCGGCCTGGTGCCGGGCGTCCTCTTGGCGGTGGCGATGCACGTCTTCCTGGACGGCCTGATCGACGTGGAGGTCGTGACACTGCTTGCCGTGCTGGCGACAGTCCTGATCGTCACCCTGATCGGAGTCCTCGACGACCTGCTGGATATCCCGCAGGCGAGCAAGGCGGTGTTGCCGCTGTTGGCCGCCCTGCCGTTGATGGCCATCGAGGCGGGACAGACGGCCATGGTCGTTCCCTTGATCGGCAAGATCGACTTCGGCGTAGCGTACGTGCTGGTGTTGGTCCCCTTGGCGGTTACGGGCGCCGCCAACGCCTGCAACATGCTGGCCGGCTTCAACGGCCTCGAGACGGGGCTCGGCGCGGTCGCGGTCGGTAGCCTGACCGTGATCGCCGCCTACATCGGGGCGACCACGGCGCTGGTGATCCTGCTGGCGGCGCTGGGGGCACTGGTGGCAGCGCTACGGTTCAACTGGTTTCCGGCGCGGATCATGATCGGCGACGTCGGGACGTTGACGATCGGCGCCGTCCTCACCGCCGCCGTCATCGTCGGCAACTTTGAGACCGCCGGCGTCGTCGTGATTCTCCCCTATGCGCTCGACTTCCTCTTGAAGGCGATCAGCGGGTTCCCTAGCACCGAGTGGTGGGGTGAGCTGCGTGCCGACGGGCGGCTTCACTGCCCACGGACGTTGCCCGTTAGCTTCCCGCAGCTGGTTATGAGACTGACCGGGGGGATCCACGAACGGAATCTCGTACTCGCGCTCATGGGCGTCGAGGCGGTCTTTGGCCTCGTCGCGATCGGACTCTACGTGTTGTAGCAGCTGTCAGGGCACCGCACCTGTCGTATCCCTGGCCGCCTCCCCTCGGACCCGACATGGCCCTTGCGCCATGATAGCATGCCGATGACGAAGCCATGGAGATCACCAAGGTCGAGATCCGCCCGCTCGAGGACGAAGGGGCCTTGAAGGCGTTCGGCTCCGTCGTCTTCGACGATGTCTTCATCGTGCACGGAATCAAGGTCATCGAGGGCAGCGACGGGCCGTTCGTCGTCATGCCGAGCCGACGGGTTGCTGACGGCGAGTACGTGGACATCGCCCACCCGATCGATCGAGGCTTCCACCGGCGCCTCGAAGATGCCGTGTTGGCCCGCTTCTGGGAGATGGTCAGGTAAGGTCAACCCACGACGCTAGCTGGGTATGGGGCGGACGCCACGTCGGTTTACCGCGTGACCCGTTCAGCGGTCCCCATAGGCCGAGGCGATCGTCGGCCCGAGCTCGGCCGGGACCCGTTCGCCCAGCCCGTCGAGGATCGTCGCCGCGATCTGGGTGAGGTGCCGATCGTCGAGCTCCCCGCTGAGGCCTGGGACGTTGTGGGCGACGAGCATCCCGTGCTGGGCGTGATTGGCGTCGTCGGGGCCGGTGTCGTTCTCGTGGACGTGGACGGCGCCCCAGCCGACCGTTCCGACCGAGCGCCAATGGAGATCGCCGAAGATCGCGATCAGGTCGGGTGGGATGTTTTCAACGCGCGCATAGAGATCGTCGGGCTTGTAGACCCGCGTCCCGATCGGCTTGCCATCCTCGTCGCCGAGGGCCTCGAGTTTGTCGATCAGTTCATCGCGGACGCTGTCGTAGTCGGCGCGTTCGACTTTGCCCTCGGGCTCGCGCCCGGCGACGTTGAGGAAGATTCTCCCATAGTAGCCGCCCTCGCCCCAGGC
>JBDGQN010000138.1:0-14487 GCA_042219055.1 Salinibacter sp.
GCACTACTGGAGCCCTGTGCTGCGCGTGCCGCTGCGCGTCCGGCCCGTCTGGTATCGGCAGTGGTGGGCCTCCGTGCTCTTTGGACTCGGAGGGGCGAGTGTGATCGGGGGACTGGTTCGGCTGTACGTCGGGCGGCGGCAGGCCCGGAAGGCCCTACGAGACCGAGAGGCCCGGCTTCGGGGCATCGCCAACAGCATCCCGGGCGTTATCTTCCAGGCCCGGCTCCATCCAGACGGGACGTACGATAGTGCCTTCGTCAGCGAGCACGCCGAGACCCTGCTCGGCATTTCCGCGGACCCGGAGGGTTTCCATGCCCGCTTTGCGAACCACGTTCCGGAACCGCACCGCGATGCCTTCCGGGCATCGGTCGAGGAGGCCGTCGACGCAGGCGCCGCCTGGCGTCACGAGATGCCGTTCGAGACGCCCTCGGGACGGCAGCTCTGGCTGCTGGGCGCCTCCATCCCGGAGCAACGCAACGGCAAGACCATCTACAACGGCGTCATTCTCGACATCACGGAGCGCAAAGAGCGGGAGCGCATCCTGAAAAACGAGCAGGAGGCCCTGCAGTCGATGTACCGCATCACGGCCGACCGCGAGGCAGACTTCGAGACGAAGGTACGGCGCCTAATTGACCTGGGGCGGGATCATCTGGACCTTCCGTACGGCTTTCTGACCCGTATCTCGGAGAAGGAGCAGGAGGTGGTTCTCGCGTCGGGAACGCACCCGCTTCTTCAAGCTGGGGAGAGCTGCCCGCTGTCGCAGTCGTACTGCCGAAAGACGATCCAGGAAGAGAGCTCCCTGGTCGTGCAGGACGCCACAGAGGAGGGCTGGGCCGGAGATCCGGCCTACGGGACGTTTGGGCTGGGGGCGTACATCGGGGCAAAGGTGATCGTGGAGGGGGAGCTCCACGGCACCTTCTGTTTTGCGGCCGAGGAGGCCCGGCCGCAGCCATTCACCAATCGGGAACGCACCTTCGTCGAACTCATGGCGCAGTGGGTGAGCTATGAACTCGAGCAGCGCCGCGCCACGACCCGGCTCGAACGTCAAAACGAACGCCTCGACAGCTTTGCGAGCTTCGTGACCCACGACCTCCGCAACCCGCTGAACGTGGCGATGGGCCGGCTGCAACTGGCCCAAAACGCCCCCTCGGACCCGGATGGGAAGAGTGACGGGGAGCAGGCGGATCAAGGCCCGGACCACCTGGCTGCCGTAGGCCGCGCCCTCACCCGGATGAATGACCTGATTGAGGACGTGATGACCCTCACCTGGAGCGAACAGACCCTTGATCCCGACGACCGGACGCCCTGTCGTCTCGCCGAGGTGGCTACGACGAGTTGGGGTCACGTCGACACCGCCCAGGCCACACTCCATACGGACGACGGACTGATCCTGCGCGCCCACAAGGACCGGCTCCAGCGACTCCTAGAAAACCTGTTCCGCAATGCCGTGGAGCACGGCGGAAATGCCGTGTCGATTCGGGTCGGCGAGCTTGACGGCGGCTTTTTCGTGGAGGACGACGGCCCGGGCATTCCCCCCGACGAGCGGGAGGCCGTCCTGCGGGAGGGCTACTCCTCAAACGAGGAGGGCACGGGCCTTGGTCTGTCGATCGTGCAGTCGATTGTGGAGGTCCACGGATGGTCGCTGTCGGTCGCCGAAAGCAAAGACGGCGGAGCGCGGTTCGAGGTGACGGGGGGTGAGGAAGTGCCCGAGCAAGAGGCCGCGGAACCAATCTAAGACAGGCCTGGGTGACCGCTTGTGCACTCGAACTGAGACACTCGGCGCAACGCCCGCCTCAGGGTTGTCTCGTCGGATTGTTTGCAGCTGCCCCAGAAAAGACTTTCTGCTCCCAGCTCCTCCCTCAGTCCCGGGCACTCTGTCTTTTTTGTCGACATAAGAAACGATCGAAATAATCGAGGCGGGACCAGACAGTCCACAGGAGGTGTCGAAACAGGCATACTCAACGGCCCCGTGACTTCTGTGCAAACGCACGGACTGGCCGGAGCCCCCTGGAACCGCACCTTCCATCTGGATTACCAGACTACAGAATTTCTTCCCTCACTGCAACTGCACGTCTTTCTCGCTTTTCCGGTCTGCGTATGCCCTACGTCGTTGCCGAGCCCTGCATAAACTGCAAGTACATGGATTGCGTGGAGGTGTGCCCCGTCGATTGTTTCTACGAGGGGCCCAATTTCCTCGCCATCCAGCCCGACGAGTGCATCGACTGCAACGCCTGTGTGCCCGTTTGCCCTGTGGAGGCCATTTACCCGGAGGATCAGTTGCCCGAGAAGTGGGAGCACTACACGCAGTGGAACGAGTACCTCGCCAATCAGTGGCGCGACCTCGGCTATAACATCACGAAAATGAAGGAGCCTCCGGAGGACGCTGAGGAATGGGAGGACAAGGAGAAGTCCGAGGAAGACATCCTGACGTGGGATGTGTAGTGCTTTTGGATTGGGAACTGCCTCACCGTGAGTCATCAGTCGTCGTGCGTTGGCGTACGGTACCGCCTACCACGAGGGCTGCGCCGATGAGGACGGCATTTTTGATGATGTACTGGCCCTCTAGCGTGAGTCCCCACGGAATCTGCGTAAAGCAGACCTCCGGCAGCAGCACGAGCGGGAGAAGCGTGCCCGGCATCTGCAAGAACAGCAGAAAAATAGCGGTACGGTTGAGCGGGCGATACAAGAGGCCCACGCCGATGGCCACCTCCCACCAGCCCAGGATGGGAATAAAGATGTCCGGAGGGACGAAGTAGACCGTACGCCGTACCAGCTCCGCGGCGGGACTCATGCCGAGGGGCTTCAGGATCCCGTACCAGATGAAGACCACGGCCAGTCCGATGCGGAGGACAAACAGCCCGTTGCGCTGCATCCAGCCGGCAATGCGGCGGTCCAGAGTCTCCAGGCCGAGGCGCTTGATGAGGCGATCTTCGAAGGAGGACATGATGAGCGGTTGAGGAGAGTGGATGGAGGCGGATCGGGTATGATGCATTCAGTGGTATCCGTGCGCTCCCGAATCGTCCCACTTTCCTCCTCAATTCACGCCCCGTTGATGCCATTCCCCAGCCTCCCCGTTCCCCGGTAGTTCAGAAGGTCGTTCTCCGTTCGAGATGGGCACGGACGCTGTCGCGGTGCAGCCAGACGGAGCGCATCCGTTTCTCCGCGTACATCTTGAGTTGATCGGCTCGGTGGGGCGAACCGGGCTGGGAGGCATTGCCATACGGAAGAATGGCTTTCGCACGGGGCCCGTCCTCGGTGAACTCGGTCAGTGCGACATACGAGTCGCCGCCCGTCGCGCGGCGTCGCCCCTGCTTCATCTCATCGAACCAGAGGACGCGGAAAAGTCCGAAGAGCCCGTTCCCTCCGGAGGCCGCGTACGACCCGTTCGGGCCTACCAGACGGTGCACGGCGCCCCAGGGCACGTCGAGCGAGTCGTGTCGGCGTTCAACCTTCTGGGCGACCTGCGCGAGGGTCCGGACCGCCGCCTCCGGATTGGCGAGGCTGTCGGGCGTCGTGCGGGGGGCGCTGGGCCGGTACGGCGTTGCGAACGGAGACCCGCCGTCTCCCAGGATGCCGCGGAGCCAGTTCGCGAAGAGGACGCTGCCCCGGCTTTCGGCGTCCGCCGTCCGGTTCCAGTCGGCGAGCACTGTCGCGGCGCGCTGCACCCGGGCGCTCTCGGCCTGACGGGCCGCCGGAAGCAGGTCGTCGAGCAGCCGGTCGGCGGCCGCCATCCGGGTGTCATTCTTGTAGGCCTGCAGCTCCGCAAACGTGATCGACGAGTCCCCGCTCACCATCGCGATGGAGCGTTGCGGTCGAAACATACGCACCGAGGATTCCGGGACCCGGGGGGCGAGGTAGTCCGGAAAGGCCGACGGGTCCACCTGCTGTGGGAACGTCGACGTGAAGGGCGGATCGTTGGCGTTCTGGATCCACCCGCTCGGCGGATCTACGACGCGGGGCAGGTCTTCGTAGGGGTGCACCGTCTTCCAGAGCGTGGCCGACATGTCCCCCGGCACCACGCCCTGCCAGTAGTCCCCCCCTCGCCCACCGTCGAGATTGCGCTGCGGCACCCGGCCGCCGAAGTGGTAGAAGATGTGTCCGTCCTCGTCGGCATAAACGGTGTTGAACATCGGCATCTGCAGCCGCCGCAGGGCCGCTTCGAACTGTGACAGGTTGGTGGCCCGGAGCATGCGCCAGTACTGCTCAAACAGGCCCGACTGCGTGAGGCCTGCCACCCGAAGCGCCAGGGCCGTGTCCTCACGTTGCGCCACGACGGGGCCGTGCACGGACCGCCGCACGACCATCGTGTCGGTCCGCATCGAGCCGTCCGCCTGCTTCACCTTCAGGACCTTGGTGTCGGTGTTGAAGGGGCGTGTGCCCTCGTTCCAGGCATACCCCCCGTCGACGAGGCGGAGGCGGTACAGATCGGAGGCATCGATGGGGTTGACGGTGTGGGTCCAGCCAAGATGCTGATTGAAGGCCACCCCGGGAAACGGCATGCCCAGCAGCGTCGCCCCGTACGCGTCGAAGCTGGGCCCCACGAGCTGCGCCTCAAACCACGTGAACTGCTCGCCCCACGGCAGGTGCGGGTTCGTGAGCAGCATCGCGTTCCCACTCGCGCTGCGCGACGGGCCCACGGCCCAGGCGTTGGAGCCGGTCCGCCGCCAGCGCTGCGAGCGTTGCAGATCGCCCCGCGCCACGAAGCTGACGTGGAGGGTGCGAAGGACGTGGGCGAAGACATCGCGGGGCCGGACGGGAAGGACGACGGCCCGTTCATCGGCAATACGATCCGGATGGGCCTCGGCGTACGCGTTCATTCCGGCCACGAACGCCTCCACGTAGCTTTTAAAGGGCATCTCTTGATTCTCGGCCCATCGCCGCCCGTGCTCGGGCAGTTCGAGGGTGCGTACCCGTCGGTCCGAGGCGAGGTGCTTTGGGCCCCAGTATTCCGCAGCCCGGCCCCGAGCGGTGCCGTACAGCCGCAGGACGCGGTTGCCGTGTGCCCGCATCTGCGCCCACCCGAAGGCGTACATCAGGGAGTCGGCGTCCGAACTGTAGATGTGCGGCACCCCCCAAGTGTCCCAGAGAATCTCCGTCCGTTCAATGTCCGAGCCTCCACACCCCAGCCCAACGACCGCAACCACCAGGAGGAACGCACCGGAAGTCCAGGACCGATTGAAGGGCATCATGGTCTTGATTGCGAACGACGACGGTGAATTACGGAAGCGCGGCCCCCGAGGACGTGATTTCGGTGTCGTGGTCGAGAATCCCGTCGCTCCCCACCGCCACAATCGTCTTCCCAATCATCGCCATCGTGGCTCGTCCTCCCTGAGCCTGAACCGCCTCGACGGTGTCGACAATCCGCTCGGTGGCAAGACCGGTCGCTCTTGCGAACCGCCATGAGACGTGCAAGAGATCGTGGATCGCCCCCTCCGGATCGACATCTGCGAGTGCGTGTCGGCCCGCCTCTTCAACGCGCGACATCGTGTCCTCGTCCCCGAGCACCGCAGCGGTGGTGATGCCCCCGAAGCTTTCATACTCGATCTCAGCAGTGCGTGTCGTGCGCTCCAGCCCGTCGCCTGCGTCCCACACGAGACCGCCCCGGTTCTGAATGAAGACATCCCCGAGGCCCGTGCCCGCCGCAACCTCGGCGCAGTGAGCCATCTGCACGAGGGCCTCGCGGTCGTGGCCGAGATCGAACCGCTCGTTGGCGGCGAGAGCGGTGGCGAGCGTGGCCGCGCCGCTGGCGCCGAAGCCACACCCGATGGGCACCTCCGTGTCGAGGCGGACAGTAGCGGTGACATCGAGGCGATCGAGCACCCGTGTTACGGGCTCCACCTCTGCGGGACGGCCATCGAGGTAGATGAACGGGTCGCGGGCGGACTCTACCGTCGCCGACACGCCGTCGGACGTGGCGAAGCTGATGCCCAGGG
Organism: Salinibacter sp.; assembly: GCA_042219055.1. Taxonomy (GTDB): domain Bacteria; phylum Bacteroidota; class Rhodothermia; order Rhodothermales; family Salinibacteraceae; genus Salinibacter. Next base: position 5,934 of record JBDGQN010000138.1, read on the forward strand.
ATGTGTTACCGTCCTGCGGCACGAAGATGGTCGTGACGCTGCCAGGGGCATGCGCAGTGACTCCCATGCGAGAATCGTAGCAGACGCGGCGCAAAAGAGGGACGAGGGGCGACCGGCGGCGCGATCGTCAATCCACCAACTCAAACTCGATTCGATCCACGTCCGCGCCCTTCGAGGTCCGGTTCGTGACGTGAATGTACCCGACATCGCTCAGGCGGTCGACGTGGGTCCCCCCACACGGACAAAGATCGAGGTCGCCGATTTTCACCATGCGTAGGGGATCTACGTGGTCGGGAATGAGGTCGAGCAGCCCCCGGCCCTCGGGCGTTTGCGCCTCCGCCTCGGCTCGGGCCATTTGTTTTTTCTCCACCGACAGATCCTCGTCGAGGACGGCGTTGGTCCGCTCTTCGATGAACGCCACGTCCTCGCCCGAGAAATCAGCGGGCTCGAAGTCGATCCGGGAGCGGTCGGCGTGAATTTGATTGCCGGCGGTCTGCGCCCCGAACTCGTCAAGCACCACTTTGGAGACGACGTGCTGCGCGGTGTGCATCCGGCGGTGCATCTGGCGCCGCTCCTCGTCGACGTGTCCCGTCACCTCGTCGCCCTCGTTCGGAAGCGCCCCCTCCCGCTCGTCGATGTAGTGGCGCACCTCGCCGTGCTCCTTCTGCACGTCCACCACGTCGGCCGCCCCATCTTCCCAGTCGAGCGTGCCGTGGTCGGCGGGCTGGCCGCCGCCCTCGGGGTAGAAGTAGGTGCCGTCGAGGACGATGTAGTCGTCGGTGGCGGTCTCGACCGTCGCAGTGAAGGTGGTGACGTCGTCATGATCGGGGAGGTAGCGGAGATCTGTCATGGTCGGTGCGGTCAGCGAAAGTTGTTCGATCCATCCAGGCTCACCCCCAAACCTCCACATCGTTCCGAGGACCGGGAGCAGCGGCCCCCGCCCCATTTCTCCGATCGGTCCTCCAGCCGTCGTCGCGCCTTTCTACGCCGAAATGCCGTAAATGTCGTCATCGACATCGGGGTAGTAGACGTTCTGCCCCCGATCGAGATCATCGAGGCGGGCAAGCCTCGGGGTCGAGGGACCAGTCAAAGAGGTTCATGTTCGCCCGAATGTGAGCCGACTTCGTGGACTGGGGAAGAACGACGATCCCTCGGTCCACGGCCCATCGGAGAACGAGCTGCGCGGGCATCACGTCGTGCGCGTCGGCGACCTCCGTAACGACCGGGTCCTCGAGCACCCCCGCGCGGGCGAGAGGCGCAGCCGCCTCCACGACGATGTCGTGCTCCTGACAGTAGCGCAGCAGCTCCGTCCGCTGGTACCACGGGTGATACTCAATCTGATTGACCGCGATGGGGACGTCGGCGATCTTCCGAGCGAACTTGAGCTCATAGACCCCAAAGATGCTCACCCCCACGTTACGGACGAGCCCCTCCTCGTGGGCGCGATCGAGTGTCTAGACCGTTTCCCGCAGCGAGATCGCAGGGTTTGGCCAATGGATCAGGTACAGGTCCAGGGCATCGACCCTGAGGGCCTCCAGGGAGGTGGACAGCGACCTGAGCACCCCCTCGTAGTGAAGATTCGCGGGGAGGATCTTCGAGGTGAGAAAAAGATCTTCGCGATCATAGTCGGCCAGCACCTCCCCGATGGCCGCCTCATTCTGATAGCCCTCTGCCGTGTCGACGTGCGCATAGCCGTGGTCGAGGGCCACCGGAAGGGCCGCTCGCACGTCCTCCTCGGTCTGACTCCACGTGCCAAAGCCGACGACCGGAAGGCCCTCTCCGCTTGGGAGGGGTGTAGTGGGAATCGACGCCATCATTTAACGGACCGTTCGTTCGAGAGACCTCGCTCCCGCCCCGTAGGGACCCGCGAGGAAGGTGGCGCCAACGGCCGAAAAAAGCAAGGCAAACACCATGATTAAAGTTCAAATGAGTAGCCAAGACTGAACGCGTACGCTCGGCTCCGGAGGGTGGAGTCCGCCCCGATCACATCGATCTCAGTGAGAGCTGGGTGGTACCGGGCCCCCACCCGAACTGCCCCGGCTGACGGCACATCGTACTGAAGCTCCACGCCCCCCACTCCCCCGATCATTTGGTGGGACACTGGGGTGAGAGCATTCTCCGGGAGGGCCGACTCGCGGAGCGACGCCGTCGTGATGCGTGTGTCCAGGAGCCCGTCGAGAGACGGCCCGGCCAGTACGCGAAGGCCGACGCCGTGCCCGAGGGGACGATGCCACGTGATGAGGATTGGAAGCTGGACCAAGGACATCTGGTACGTCCCATCGAGCGACGGGATGACACAATCCACGAGCGGTCCGCCACAGGTCTCGCCCACCCATTTCCCGCGGACGGCTGCCCCCTTTTGGGCGTACTGGAGCTCCATCCGAACCGAGAATCGGTCACTCAGCGGAACAGCCAGAAATCCCGTGACCTGGACCCCCGTCTGGAACGACGTACGCACCCGTCCCCCCTCGAACTGGAGGGAACGGTAGAAGAGATCGCCCTGCACAGTCGACTGGACCATCCCGGTGCGAATCCCCACCGTCACGTCCTGGGAGTGCGCAGGGAACACGACGGCCGCACAAAGACCGAGGTGGAAAACGAGCGAGCAGATACGGAGCAGGGCCATGGACGGAACGAGTGCCTGGATTTGAGATGGCTCAGGGATTGTTAAACACGGCACCGACCGTCGATGACCAACAATGTCGAGAATGGCATCGCCTTTGAACTCACACTGGACCCCCCCGGTGCGTTTACTCCTCATCGTCTCGTCTCAGATGGCTCGGCCCATCGCCGACCTCATCATCCACGAGGCCGGGCATGTCTTCTTCGCCCCCTTCGGCTGGACCTTTTCATTCTCGGGGGGGGTCGCTCTTTCAGCTGATCCTGCCAGGCCTGTTCGTGGTCTCGTTTCTGCGCCAGTCGTAGCGGCCCGGCGTCCAGACCGCGCTGGTATGGCTGAGCCAGAACGCACTCTACGTGAGCACCGATGCCGCCGACGCGCAGGAGCGCGCGCTGCCGCTCATTACCAACGACCCGAGTACGCACGACTGGTGGATGCTGCTGCGCGGCGCGGGCCTTCTGCCCTACGACGACATGGATAGTCGGTAGCATAGTGCTCCTGCTCCTCGGAGAGAGCACGTTGACCTCGACGCCCATCGTCTGCCGCCTAACGCGGGCGCCCCCCTCGTCTCCCTCTTGTCGCTGGATGGCCGCAGGTGGGAGCTACAGCTGTACGGACCGGGGACACTCCGGCGCGATCTCCGAGCACTCCTGCTCTTCTTCCCCGAAGAGCCGGATGTCGCCCTCTTCGCTAACGACCCACACCTCATCGGCGCCGATCTCCCGGTAGAGCCGGCGCTTCGCCTGCATCTCCTCCTCGGTATTCGACTCGCTCATCACCTCTACGCAAATCTCCGAGGCCAGCGTCGGCGGGTCGCCCGTCGCTCGCATCTCTTCAAGACGCCCCTCGCTCACCCAGACAACATCGGCCTGCTTTACGCCCTCCGATGTCGCAAGCGGATACTCGGGAATTCCCCGTCCTTTGGGAACATGCTTCCGTAGCAAATCGAGAAGAGCACCTTGCAATTCGGCGTGGTGGGCTTGGTGGGGGCTCAAGATGATCTGACCTCGGGCATTGGTTTCGACGGTGTACGGAAGGTCGCGGAGGGCCGGATCCGAAACGATCTCGTCCCAGCGCAACTGGTGATCCTTGATCCTGTCCTTAACATTTGGCATGGCGCTTATCGGTATTTTGAAGAATTTCTATCCCCATGGACGCACTCGGCAGAGGCTCACACCTCCAAATGCCCTGGAGACTCCGACGCGATAGCCGACCAATCCTGCTCCCTCTCACCGGGAAACCGGATCTCCCCCTCTTTGCTGAGGATCCCCCCTCCTCTTTTGACCCGGGCCGCTGTTGTTGGCATAGGGATCAATCAGCGTGAGAATAGAGAGCCTTTCTTATACCCGTTCTTTTTGTACTACCAAACTGGGCTTCCTCGCAGAGGATTCTTCTTTTCCTCCGCACAAAAAGCGCCCCTCCGACCCGAACACATTCGAGTCAGAGCGGCGCTTCGATGCGCAGCCAAATGGCAGGGCGGCTCGAACTCTCCGCGCCCCCTTCCCCATTCGTCCACTTGCCTATGTGCCGGCGGAGTAGTCCGTGGCGTAGTGCTCCTGTTCCTCAGAGAGGCCATCAATCTCGATGCCCATCGTCTGCAGCTTCACGCGGGCGATCTCGTCGTCCATCTCCTGCGGGATGTCGTACACCTTGTCCTCCGCCGCGGCCAGGTTCACGAGGCGGCCGTCGCCGAGGACGTACACCCGCTTGCCATTCTCCATGGTGTACTCACGGTTGTTCTCGCGCACCTCGCGGGCGTCGGTCGAGAGCTCCGCGAGCTCTTCGAGATTGAGTTCCACGTCGTAGTGGCCCGTGTTGGCCACGATGGCGCCGTCCTTCATCTGCAGGAAGTGACGGCCGCGAATCACGTCCTTCATACCAGTGGCGGTCACGAAGATGTCGCCCTTCTCGGCGGCCTCGTCCATGCTCATTACCTGATGGCCGTCGAGCGTGGCCTTCAGGGCCTTCGCCGGCTTCACCTCCGTCACAATCGTGTTGGCCCCCATGCCCTTAGCGCGGGTGGCGACGCCGCGACCGCAGTGGCCGTAGCCGGCGACGACGAAGTTCTTGCCCGCCATCATGGTACTGGTCGCACGCAGGATGCCGTCGATGGTGGACTGACCGGTGCCGTACACGTTGTCGAAGTCCCACTTCGTCTCCGCGTCGTTGACGGCGTAGACGGGGTACTGGAGCTCTCCGTCCTTGTCCATGGCGCGGAGGCGGTGGACGCCGGTCGTGGTCTCCTCGGAGCCGCCGATGATGTGCTCGGACATCTCCGGGTGATCGGAGTGGACCGTGAAGATGAGGTCCGCCCCGTCGTCGAGCGTCAGGTGGGGCGGCGTGTCGATGGTGCGCTCGATGCACCAGTAGAAGTCCTCGGTGTCGAGGCCGTGCCAGGCGTAGATCTCGACGCCCTGATTGGCGAGGGCGGCGGCAATGTCATCCTGGGTAGAAAGCGGGTTGCAGCCGCTCCAGGCCACCTCGGCGCCGCAGGCCTGCAGCGTCTCAACGAGCACAGCCGTCTCCTTCGTCACGTGGAGACAGCCGCTGATCTTATAGCCCTCAAACGGCTTCTCGTCGGCAAACTCCTCGCGGAGCTGCATGAGTACCGGCATCCGGCTCTCGGCCCATTCGATGCGCTTGCGGCCCTCGTCGGCCAGGCTCAGGTCGCGTACTTTATACTGTCCTTCCTTGTGATCCATGTGTGTCGATGTGGTTGTCGTGAGGAAGCGTGATCGGGACGGGTCAGAGTGAGGCTCCGACCTTCAACGGCATGCACACTCCGCCTCCGATTGTCTACGGGGCAAAATGTCCGTCGCAATTGAGAGAAGTTGCAAACCATTGTCTACTACTGTATCCCCGGGGAACAGTTTGTAAGGTTGGGGGAAATCTCCGCCCAATTCATCGGGGGCACGCCGTCGCTCCTGTCGCTGAGGGCCTGTTCGAACTCGCCTTCAAGGTGCGAGAATTCTCCTCCCTCAAGAGACCTCTTGGACCAGCATGTTGGTCGGAGACCTGGAAAAGATGAGCGAGCTCCGCCCCCCGACCCTTCACCTCTGGAGGGAGGATTCTCGACAATCTTGTGACACCTCTTGGAAGCGCTTTCAAAACCAGAGCGCCGTTTGCATTCTGTTTGGCGTGGAGGGCTTCCTCGGGCTCGCTTCTCTTTCTGAATCCCTCGCGACGGGTGCTCCGGCGCTCATCCGGCGCCGCCTGATCTCCAAGGGCTCCACAGTTCCTGCGGTGGTTCGGGGGCTCTGCAGAAAGCCCCCCTGGCCGCCGTCCGAATCCGTCGGGGATGTTCTTTTCCGTACTTCACTCGTGCCACAAGCCTCCTGATCCCCATGTCCCATCCCACAACACCCGCTCAGACAGAGCCCACCGTTCGCTGGTTCGACACCCTCAGTGACGAGGATGTCCCCCTCGTTGGGGGCAAGAATGCCTCTCTCGGCGAGATGATTGGTGCCCTGAAGGAGACGAGCATCCGCGTGCCCCACGGCTTCGCGACGACCGCCGAGACGTACCGACGCTTCCTGGACGCCAACGGGCTCGCGGCACAGATTCGCGATGAACTTAGCGCATGGGCGGCGGGCACTCAGTCGCTCGACGAGACGGGCACGGCCATCCGCACACAGATTCGACAGGGCACTTTTCCGGAGGGCGTGGACGAGGCAATCCGGACTGCCTACCGTGCTCTCAGCGCGGACTACGACGTTGAAGCGGTGGATGTGGCCGTGCGGAGCAGCGCCACGGCCGAGGACCTGCCCGAGGCCAGCTTCGCGGGCCAGCAGGAGAGCTACCTGGACGTGCGTGGGGCCAACGCCGTGCTCACCGCCTGCAAGCGGTGCTTCGCGTCCCTCTTTACCGACCGGGCCATCGGCTACCGCGAGAAGCAGGGCTTCGGTCACCTCGACGTGGCCCTCTCGGTCGGCATCCAGAAAATGGTGCGGGCCGACAAGTCGGGCGTGCTGTTCACGATTGACACCGAAACGGGCTTTCCGGATACCACCGTTATCAACGCGGCCTACGGCCTTGGGGAGAGTGTGGTGAAAGGAATCGTCAACCCGGACCAGTATACCGTCTACACACCTTTTGTGGACGAGGAGTCGTTGTCGCCGATCCTGGAAAAGACGAAGGGCGATCAGGGCCAGAAGATCGTGTCGACGGGCGAGGGCGGTACCACCACGGTACGGACCACCGACGCGGAGCAGTCCAACTTCGTGCTGTCCGACGAAGAAATTCTGACGCTCACTCGATGGGGCAGAATTATCCAGGCGCACTACGACCGCCCAATGGACGTCGAATGGGCGCGCGACCGGGACAGCGGCGACCTGTTCGTGGTGCAGGCCCGCCCCGAAACGGTCCAGTCGCGCCAAGCAGCGGGCACGCTCCATACGTACCGGCTAACCGAGGAGGGATCTCGGCTGGTGTCCGGGCTGGGCATTGGGAAATCCATCGTGGGGGGCACAGTCCGCGTGCTCGAAAGCGTCGACGAGGGCGAGCGGTTCGAAGACGGTGACATCCTCGTCACCGAGATGACGGATCCCGACTGGGGTCCCATTCTGGAGCGGGCCGGAGGAGTGGTTACCGACCGCGGCGGTCGCACCTCCCACGCCGCCATCGTAAGCCGCGAGCTCGGCATCCCGGCCGTCATTGGCTGCGGCACCGCCACCGAAACTCTGTCCGACGATCAGTCGGTGACGCTCGCGTGCACGGAGGGACACGAGGGAGACGTCTACGACGGCGTCCTCGACTTTGAGACCGAGGCGATCGACCTTGAGGCCCTCCCGGATACCGATACGCGGATCATGCTGAACCTGGCGAGCCCGCCCGCGGCCCTCGACTGGTGGAAGCTGCCGGTGGAAGGCGTGGGCCTGGCCCGCATGGAGTACATCATCAACAACATCATCAAGGTGCATCCGATGGCCCTGGTCGCCTTCGATCAGGTCGGGGACAAGACCGCGCGGCGCCGCATCGAAAAGCTGACGGAGGACGACCCGAACAAGGGGGAATACTTCGTCGATCACCTCTCGCGGGGCATCGCCACAATTGCGGCTGCTCAGCACCCCCACCCCGTCATTGTCCGGCTCAGCGACTTCAAGACCAACGAGTACGCCGACCTCATCGGGGGCCGCGGCTTTGAGCCCCACGAAGAGAACCCGATGCTCGGGTGGCGCGGGGCCTCCCGCTACTACAGCGACGCCTACCGCCAGGGTTTTGCCCTGGAGTGCCGGGCGCTGAAGCGGGTCCGCGACGAGATGGGCTTTACCAACGTGGTGGCCATGATCCCCTTCTGCCGCACCCCCGAGGAAGCCGACCGGGTGCTTAAGGTGATGGCCAACCACGGCCTGGAGCGCGGCGAGAATGGGTTGGAGGTGTACGCGATGGCCGAGACGCCGTCCAACATCGCCCTGGCCGACAAATTTGCGGAGCGCTTCGACGGCTTCTCGATCGGCACCAACGACCTGACGCAGCTGGTGCTGGGCGTGGGGCGCGACGCGGAGCGTCTCACTCACCTCTTCGACGAGCGCAACGCGGCGGTGAAGCGGCGAATTGCAGAGCTCATCGAGGACGCCCACGCTGCCGGGTGTCCGGTCGGCATCTGCGGGCAGGCGCCCAGCGACTACCCCGAGTTTGCTGAGTTTTTAGTGGAGACCGGCATCGACTCGATCTCCGTTACGCCCGACAGCGTGCCCGACGTGCTTCGGCATGTCGCCGAGGCGGAGGCCCGCGCTGACTGACCGGTGCATCGCGCCTCACACGACGAGCACCGCCAGAATTGTGTAGAGGACGATGGCGAGCCCCCCCGCCACCGACGCAAGGGGGAGCTGGGTATTGACATGGTCCATCAGGTCCGCCCCCGTAGCCAGCGAGGAGAGAACCGTCGTGTCCGAGATGGGGGAGCACTGGTCGCCGTAGACGGCCCCGCCCACC
>JBDGQN010000139.1:0-3992 GCA_042219055.1 Salinibacter sp.
GAGTCGGTGTCCACGTCCGGCCAGAGGCCGAAGAGCAGCGCGAGCGCGAGCAACGCCAGCGGGTAGCCGATCTGCTCCAGCACCGAGAACTGCCGGTACGCCGCGTCCACGGAAAAGACGTACCCGAGGAGCACCAGGTACCCACTCCCAAAGACCGTCGCGCCCGCAATGTGACCCTTGTAGCCCGCCATCGGCCAACGTCGAATTGCGAATGTCGAGTGTCGAATGGAAGGATGAGAGGAGAGGGGCGACGGGCGAGGGACGTTCGAGGCAATACGCGCGGCTTTTCTCCCCCACGACCCTCGATCCTCAACTCTCTTGGAAAGCAGCAGCACTCTCAAAAATGACCTCCCCGCCACACCCGTACGCAATACGCACTACGCAATACGCACTACGCAATACGCATCACGCCTCACGCATCACAAAAAACCGCACCGCCAGCCGATACCCCTCGGCCCCGAATCCACTCATCTGCCCCACGCAGGCCGGGGCGATCCGCGACGTGCGCCGGAAGTCCTCGCGGGCGTGGACGTTGGACAGATGCACCTCCACCACCGGCGGCTCGATGGCGGCGACCGCGTCGCGCAGGGCCACAGACGTGTGGGTGTACCCACCCGGATTGAAGACCACGCCGTCAACCTCATCTTTGTGCGCGGCGTGCAGGTGATCGATGAGCGCCCCCTCGCTGTTGTCCTGTTCGAAGCGGAACGCGATCTCCGGAAACGTCTCCGTAAGACCGTCCTCAATGTCGGCAAGCGTCGTCGTGCCGTAGGTCTCCGGCTCGCGGGTGCCGAGCAGGTTCAGGTTGGGGCCGTTGAGGACGAGGAGGGTCACGGGGCGCCGGGCGCGTGTTGGACTGAAAAATGCTTCCTCCAGTCAATTGCCGACTGCCCGGAAAGATTCACAAGCGCCTGTCGCGCTTCGGGGCTGTGCGAGGCCCCCGCTGTACTGTTGCGTTCGCCCATAACATTTGTATTTTTCAGAGGGGGGGGGTTATATTGTTGTGACGGATCGAGCCATGGTGACTCTCTCCGTCTGCTCGGTACGGGCCAGTTTTTTGCTCGGCTTCTGCTCTACCGAAAGCCACCACGTTCCACTCTGGAGACCTGATGCCTGATTCTAACTCTTTCTTGGATTACCGATTCATTCTACTGATGGGCCTCTGCGTGCAGTTTTTGCCCAGCCCTGCAGCTGGACAAATGGACACCGACTCTGGCGGACGGGCCGCTCCCTCCACCACGGTTCTCGACGGCCGTTGGGACACAGAAGAAAACGAACTCTCTCAGCGAGGCGGGGCAATCACCAGTGCCCAGGCGGACGCTGTAGACCTCCAGGTTGGAATCAGGGTGGGTCTCAACTTTGCCACCTTCGGGGGCGAAGAGGCAGAAACGATCCAGACCCTCCTTCGGGGGCTTCCGAGCATTTCGGGGATAGAGGAAGGTCGGCGTACCGGTCTTATAGCGGGCGCATTCGTTGTCGCCGACTTTGGCGGGCCGGTCGCTCTCCGGCCCGGGATCCGATACATCCAGAAGGGAAGCCAGATCGAGTTCACCGTTCAGAATTTCGGTGGGGAGACAGAATCGGGGAGCATTACGATTAAGGCCGATTACCTCGAGGTCCCGATCCAGGCCCGGGTCGAACTTCCGGCAGTTGGACCGGTCGTGCCTCACGTGCTCGCGGGGCCTACCGTTGGATTCAGCGTCAACGCGGCAGCCGAGGCAAGCCTTGAAGGGGAGTCGGAAGCGATAAACGTGGGCGAAGACTTGGGCGGCAATGCCATCAGTCTGGAATTCGGGGCTGGTGCAGGCATTGAGGTCGGGGCGGGCAGGATGGTGACCCTGGATGCCCGATTCGGTCTCGGGTTGTCCGACGTTCCCGGCCTGCGGTTCTCCGCCCAGAATCGGGGCATCATGGCAACAGTCGGACTTACCTTTTGAACCCAGTTCAGCTGTAAGTAGACAATTGTTAAGGAAGGAGGGACTCCCAAGCGGGTCTCCGAAGGAAGGCGGTTCCGAAGACCGGTTCGATTCACCCGTCGTTTTCTTGCTTGTGTTTCTTCGATGATCAGTTTTGCCATGCGACGTTTTCTACTCCCCGTCCTTGCAAGCACTGTCGTCGGTGCCGTGGTCATCGCCGCGGCCTGCTCGACACCCACCGAACCAAAAAAGGAAGAGCCGACCTTCGCCCCCGGCGAGTACGGCGGCGAGCCGCTGCCCGGCACCGAGCACATCACCATCGTGGAGCCGAGTCCGAGTGGGGATCGCTTCGCCCTGATTCGCAAGCGGACCCCTGGAACGCCTTCAGATCCTCGGTATCAACTCTGGATTGTCGATCGAGACGGGTCGAACCCACGCCTGATTAGCGTGAACACCCATGACGTGGCCTGGCATCCTTCGGGGACCCGCCTTGTCGTGACCGTAGCGATTGGAATTGACTTCTACGTGTACACGATTGATCTGGAGACGCTAGAGACGACGCAGTGGACGGGTAAGGACGACCAGCGTCTTTCCTTCCCGGTTGTAAGCATGGCTGGGTGGTTTCAGGATGGCAACCGCATTCTCGTATTCGCCAACCAAAAAGCATATCAGCAGCCGTTTCCGCGAGGGTTGTATGTCATCAATACTCGGGATTCAGCAACGACGGGTCCATTGGTCGAACTATTTTCGCCAACTCGTCTCGGAAATCATGACCGGTATACCGTCGGGCAGAAGTACGTTCGTAGTGACAACCCGCGCAGTGGAAACTTTGCGCGCTATGATTTTTCCGATGGCTCTTGGCATTGGATAACAGATTTCCCGAAAGACTCGCTTCGTTTCGTAGAGAAGCCGGTGCCGAGTCCTACGAGCGATCTTATCGTACAGCCCCGGAAAACCGGAAATGCAAAGCAGCTCTTTTTAATGAATCATCGCGGAGAGAACGTTCGGCAGGTTACTAAGCTTGGGGGAGACATTCCTGTATGGAGTGCGGACGGTTCATTCGTCACCTTCCGCCGGGACGTGCACCGGGGCGAGGGCGCCCGCTACGTGCCCTACCGCTTCGACATGGAAACAATGGAAGCCAAGCCGCTCTGGCCCACCCTGCCCGATTCGGTTCCGGACTTCCCACCGCTCTCTTCGCAGACCCTCTCAAAAACGCTCAATCCGAGGTGATTGCCTTCTTCTGATCGACAAAAAAGCCCCTGACGTGCCGCCAGCACGCCAGGGACCCGAAGCGCAAACGGAACTCCCCATGGGACGGGCTCCCGGTTTCGTACCGGGAGGTCGCTCCGTTTGCGCGTGCAGCACTTGTCTCCCGTCCCTCGTGTTCCGCTTTCACAATGAACAGGAGGATACCCATGCACGCTTCATCCATTCGCAACTTTGCCTTTTTCATCCTCATCGCCGTATTCTTTCTCCCGGGCCGGGCAGCGGCCCAGAACCAGACGAACGATCCATTGGTCGACCAGCAGCAGTACCTCTTCGACGTCCATCGGGTGGATCAGGCCTGGAACTACACGACCGGCTCCTCGAACGTGACCATTGGGCTTTACTCGATGCTCGGCTTTACCCAGAACCACGAGGACCTATCGAGCAGCCGCCTGAAGTCGCCGGTCGGCTCGCTGCTAAAGCCGAAGCTCGACGTGGCCAGCCAGATGGTCGGCATCGTCGGGGCCAACACCAACAACGGCGTGGGCATGGCTGGCATCGACCGTGCGGCACAGCTCCAGTCCTACTCCGCGCTCCGGAGCACACCGAAATGTCCCATGGGCTGTGACGAGGAAGAAGCGGTGACCGTCGATCGACCGAATGGTACGACAGAGACCTACTACCTGAACCTTTACCAGTTCAGTGATGTCGTGGAACAGGGCCGCTCTAACGGCGTCGACGTCCATCTTTTCTCGTTCGGCCTCCCGAGTCCCTTCCCCCCGGACTACGACATTCCTAAGCCCCAGGATTCGATTTCAGTGAACCTGCCCCGCCTTCCCAACACTCCCTGGGACGCGGTCAAGCAGG
>JBDGQN010000014.1:0-9285 GCA_042219055.1 Salinibacter sp.
CTGCAGGATGTGGTCGAGGTAGTGCTGGTAGCGCTGCAGCTTGGCCCCGTGGTACCCCCCCACGTTCTCGTAGTGGTAGGAGGGGCGGGCGTTGCTTGTCGGATCCCCCTCCACCAGCGAGAGCACGCGGAAGTGGCCCAGTCCACCGGCTTTCTTCTGCTTCTTCTTAATGAATTTGTCAAATGGATACGTGGGAATAGACTGCTCTACCTTCTGCGACGAGTAGTGCTCCTCTCCCATGTAGCGTGAATCGACGCCCCAGAGATCCACCCCTACGACCGCAACCACTGCAAGACCAGCCACCCACAGCGGAATCGTCTCGCGGCGGTACAGCACAAGCGCCCCAGCGGCCAGGAACAGGAAGAGCATCGTCCGCTGCGCGTCGGTCGCAAAGGCATTGCGCCGCTTCTCCTTGACCTTCTGCATCTGCCGCTGCACCGCCTGCTGCACCCGCGGGTTCTGGGGGGACACGTTCGGGTTCTGGCGGAGCAGGGCCTGCCGGATGCGCTGTCGCTCGTTGGGCTTCTCGAAGTCAAGAAACGTATTGGGGGTAAGCCACACCAGCGCTACGATGCCAAACATGGCCCCGAATGCGATGAGAATGGGCCGCTGACGCGGATCCGTATTTTGCCCTCGGCGCCGCCCCTTCGCGTCGTCGCGCCGCAACGCATAGTCCAGCCCGATGCCGGCCAGAACCGCAAAGGCGAGGGCCGTAAGGCTCAGCCACATGGCCGGCCCGCGGAAAGCGTCGAAGAAGGGGAAGTACCGGAACATCGGCCAGTTGAGCCACGCGGCGTACTTGCCCAACGAGAAGAGGGCCGTACCCAGCGCGCCAAGCCCGAGCCCCCAGACCAGCCAGGTGCGCACCCGCCACACGGCGAGACCCGCCAGAGCCACGACCACGCCGGTGATGTAGTGCGGCCCTTCGGTGAAGGTCTTGGGTCCCCAGTACGTCCGTCCGCCGCCCCCGAACGCCTCCGCCACGACGAACGTGAACAGCTCCCCCGGTCCCTGACTCCACCGCATGGCCGCCGTCCAGCCCATCCCCCCGCTTCCTCCATTGCCGCCTCCGCCTATGGCTGCGGCGGCGCCCCGCACCGAGTACTGCTTGTACTGGTACCGCGCCAGATAGGGCTCCGCGGCCATGGCAAGGCCGAGCACCGTCCCCAGCGCAAGCCAGCCGGTGGAGGTGGCCACCTCCGGAACCCGATCGTCCCGTACGGCCCCAATGACCTCCACGATCCACCACAGTAGGAGGAGCATTCCCGTGTAGAATACGATCTGTGGATGATTAGCTCGTAGCTGAAGAGCTAATGCCCCCGCGAACAGAAGTCCCCCCAGGAGCGAGGGATTGCGGAGGGTGTAGACGAACGCAAGCAGAACGTACGGCGCGTAGGCCAGCGCAACGAACTTGGTGCCGTGCCCCACCCCGATGATGATGGGAATGTACGTCGTGAATCCGAAGGCAAGCCCCGATAAGAGCCCCGACAGGTAAGTCCGCGTCAGGTAGAAGACGAGCAGATACACGCCCGCCATGAGCACAAACAGTATGGACACGGGCCACAGGGGTCCGCGGATGAGGTTCACCAGGTCATCGGCCTGCGGGACGGAAATCTTCTCATTGATGTAGGGCATTCCGCTGAACACGTTCGGGGCCCAGCGGGCCCACTCCCCGGTCTTCTTGTGGTGTTCCACCGTCACCTGCGCGTTGGCCCGGAAGGTGATGGTGTCGGTCCCTTGAATAGTTTTGCCCCCGAAGATGGCGGGGGCGTAGAAGGCAAGGCCCACAACTAGCAAGAGCCCGAGGCAGGCCGCGTGCCGCGTCGTGGGCGAGAGCCGCGTCCAGAACGTGTCGGCCTGAGCGGTACGGGGGGAGGGGGTCCGGACGGAGGAAGCCATGTGGGGGGAATCGATGAACGCAACCGAGACGAGACCGCGGGCCAGAAGACCCACTCATTGAGACGAGCCTCTCGAAACGGTCGGTTCATTTCGCTGTTCCGGCGGGGCTGGAGGTGCCGGGGCAATCGCATGTTCAAAATCGATTCGAGGGGAAAACGGCTCGTCTGCTCGTAATCTCCCACTCGTGCTGGGACGTGTGCTCGGATTGTGTGGGCGTCTGAGCGTCTCTGTCCGTGCGGCATCGAGAGTCGGTTTCGGCGGCAAGATGTGATGGCCGGGCTGGACATCGTGCACCTTCAAGAGGTCTGTTGGGGAATGTAAAGGACTCGTCATTCTGAGGGGGCCGCCAAGCGACCGAAGAATCTCTCCGAATCCGTCGTTTCCGGTCTGTTCTGGACGACCTTTCGACTCCGCTTCGCACCCCTGGAGTACTCGTGCTGCGGGCAGCATGACCTCGTTTTCTCGGCCCTCGCGTTCGCTCCCAGTGCTCCGCTCGAAATGACTGCTTCTTACGAACGTAGTTTTCCGGGTCTACTTAGGAGCGAAAGCGACGTCTCGCTGCCGCCTGAACCCACAGGACCGTCAGCAGTTTGCAGGAGGCTCGTGTCCCGACACGGCACTCCACACTCTATGGCCCCCGACTCCGAGTCTTCCCCGGCTTCCGAGGCTTCCAGATCGGATACCTCCCCGCCCCCCGCTTCCACAGCTTCCGCGGCCTCCTCTACGACAGAGCAGCCTTGCGAGGAGTCCTTCCGGCAAACGGCCTTTGAAACGATTCTCATTGCGGGCGGCGTCGTCCTCTTTCTCGCGATGCTGTACGAAATGCACACCCCTCCTCGGGAGGAGGTCTTCCTCACACCGCCCCTGGTTGGACTCGCCGGAGTGATCCTGCTGTGGCCCGTGCGACACTACAAGACCGCTCGCGCCCTGCTTCTGTCCGGAGGGCTGCTACTCCTGCTCTGGACGGTGAGCAAGGTGAGTCGCGTCCTCATCCCCTTCGGCGTTGTCTACCTGCTGGCCTACTTGCTTAATCCACTCGTCGAGCGTCTTGAAGAACGCTACCGGGTGCCGAGATGGCTGCCTGCCCTCTTCGTCACGGCCCTCCTGGGGGGCGTACTTGCATTAGTGGTTTTCATTCTGGCCCCAAATGTCGCCGACCAGACCCAGGCGCTCTCCAACCGGGTACTGAATGCCATGCGGAGCCTTCGCACCTGGCTGGAGGCCTCCACGCTGCTCGATACCCTCCAGGAAGCCGCCCTTCTCCAGAAGGAAGAGGTCATTGCTCAGATTCAAACCCTCATCAAAGAACAGGCCGCACGGCTTCCCCAAGCTATTCAGGACCTAGTGTCCTCCCTGGACTCGGTGCTGGGCCTTCTTACGCTCCTTGCCCTCACGCCAATCATCTTCTTCTACACGCTCAGAGACTACCCGACCGTTCAATCAGCCCTCGTAGATCTCTTTCCAACCGCAGGTGGACATCGGAACTATATCGTGAAGGCCGGAAGCATTGTGGGGCGCTATTTCCGCGGCCAACTCTTGATCTGCCTCATCGCAGCGTTCAACGTGTCGGTCCTCCTCTTTCTGTTCGACATTCCCTTCTGGCTGTTGATCGGCCTGCTGGCAGGCCTTCTGAACCTGATCCCCCAGATCGGTGCCCTCATCACGATGACCATCGGCGCCCTGGTGGCCCTTCTGCTCGGAAGTTGGACCAAAGCAGCAATTGTCATTCTGGTGCTGCTCGGAGAAGGATTTCTCGAGCAGAGCGTGCTGACACCCAACATTCTCAGCTATCAGGTAGGCATCCACCCTCTCCTCGTTCTGTTTTCGCTCCTCGTGTTCGGAACCCTCTTCGGGGTCCTCGGTCTGCTGATTGCCGTGCCCGTGACGACCATCCTGCTGACAGGCTATCGGGCATTTCAAGAAGAATTTACCCTTGACCTTAACGAGTATGGCAGCTCCTAATTCCCGCGCTTTTCGTTACAATTCCTGCTCCCGCAGGGAAAGGTCGAACACTGAGCGAGTTTCCAGATACCCGTGTCGGTTTCATTGAGTACCATCGTCCGTCAAACCTCTCGGGACAAACGCCCTGTTCCGCACAACGACCCTGAGCTCGTGCCCCGCACCTTCACCTCCCCATCGGCGTATCATCCAAGCTATTCGCTGCTTGGCCGAGCGGTTCGTGCGTGGATCGACGATCGGCTCCGCGGAGAAGCGCTCTATATCGTCGTGCTCACGGGGCTCACGCTCGTGCTCTTGATGAGCCACTACCTGGGCTGGGCACTCCTCAAACCAGTCTTGACCGAGCATCCATTCTGGCAACGGCTCTTCTGGATCGGCCAGGGGACCTCGGTCCTCGTGCTGTTGGGCCTCGGCCTCGTCGGGTTCCGCCCGGCGGTGCGGGTACGGTGCGGGCCCGAGACGATCACTCTCCGCCAGGGCGACCGGGTCTGCCGCGTCGACTACACCGCCCTCACGGACGTGTCCACCCTCTCTGCTCGTCGGTACCACCGCCACTACCGCCGCTACGCTGCGACCCGAATTTTCCTCAGCGCCGTGCCGGACGAGGTCATCTGTCTGCACACCGAGGAGGGGCCTGTGATCGTCGCACTGTCCGACCCGGACGCCCAGACCGCCGTGCTCGATCACCTCGCGTCCGTCCGCTCCTCGTTCCCGGAGCCAGCGCCGCTGGTGTAGCCGGGAGGCCCATCGGAATCATGCGAGACGGGACCGCTTGTTGAGGTATTCCAGGAGGGCCGTGTCGTAGGCCTCGTTCGTGTCCAGCTCCGCAAAGTCGATGTCGTGCTCTAAGCAGTTGCGCCGGAACGTTTCGGTGAAGTGGTCGACGGCCTCCGTGTAGTGATCGCGTAGCTGTGCAGGCTGGAGGGATACCTCCTCGCCCGTCTCCACGTCCCGAAAGAGCATGGGCCGATCCGGGAAGCGAAACTGCCGCTCGGTACTGCCTTCCAGCACGTGGAAGACGATGACCTCGTGGCCCCGATGCCGGAGGTGACGAAGAGCGCGGAGCAGGTCGTCGTGGGCCGCGATGTTTTCGAAGAGATCCGTGATGACGACGATTAGGGACCGTCGCTTGACCCGCTGGGCCACCTCTTCGATCGCGGCTGCGGCGCTCGTGCGCGTGCCCTCTGGGTCTTGCCGATGGATCTGTTCGAGGGCCACGAGGAGTTGCCGCAGATAGCCCTGGGTGGCCTTCGGCGGGCGAAACGTGTGAACCGACTCGTCGAACCCGATGAGGCCGGTCGCGTCCCGCTGCTTGAGCATGAGGTTTTGGAGCGCAGCGGCAAGGTAGGAGCCGTATTCAAGCTTCGAGACGGGTCCCTCGCCTTCATAACGCATGGAGGGGGAGGTGTCGAGGACGACGTAGTTCCGAAGGTTCGTCTCCTCCTCGTACTGCTTGATGTAGTAGCGGTCCGTCTTTGCGTATACTTTCCAGTCTACGTGCCGGAGCTCGTCGCCGGGATTGTAGGGCCGGTGCTCGGCAAACTCGACCGAGAAGCCGTGGTAGGGACTGCGGTGGAGCCCGGTAATGAAGCCCTCGACGATGAGCCGAGCCCGCAACTCCATGGTTTCGAGTTGCGAAATGACGACGGGATCGAGATAGCGACGGGCGAGACTCGACTCGGCCATGGACGGACAGGAGATTCGAGGAAATGCGGGGGACTTGTTAGAAAGTTTGTCCTGTGTTCAGTTCCTTGGGAGGTGCGCAGGGTTCCGGGGCCTACTCTTTGCCCCGGAACCGCTGAGACGCAATGCCGAACCGCCTGCCGAACGACCGCCCTCGTCCATGTCCTCCGACGACCGCATCAAAGCGCAACTCATGACCGCCCGCGACCTCGGGCGCACGCTGGACCGCATGGCCCAGCAAATTCTGGAGAACATCGATCTGGGGACAGCCCACTCCCCCGCCGACACGTTTGCGTTCGTCGGGATGCAAACCCGAGGTGTGCACCTGGCTCGGCGGCTCCAGGGGCGCATCCAGACGGAGGCCGGCATCGAGCTGCCCCTGGGCCTCCTCGACGTCACCATGTACCGGGACGACGTGCGCCTTCGCCTGGAACAGCCCCAGATTCAGACCACGCGCATTCCCTTCGACGTGACGGACCGCCGCCTCGTGCTCGTCGATGACGTGGTCTTTACGGGCCGCACCGGCCGCGCGGCGCTCGACGCCCTCATGGACATGGGGCGCCCCGCCTCCGTCCAGTTTCTCACCATCATCGACCGCCGCCACCGCGAGCTTCCCATCGCCACCGACCTCGTGGGGCGCGAGGTACCCACCCTTCCCAACGAGGAAGTGCGGGTGCGCGTGGAGGAGGTCGACGACGAGGACGGCGTCTGGCTCGTCCAGACGCCAACCTCCCCCATCGACGCGGCCCGGTAGGCAGTCCCCTATTGTGTTCTGTCCCAAGTCCACGACGCCCTCCTCTCGATGGCCGACGCCCAATCGTCCACTACACAGGAGCGGTCCGCTCCGCTCCGCCACCGGCACCTGCTGGACCTCTCCACCTACGAGGCCGACGAGGTGCGCCACCTGCTCGACACGGCCCAGGAGTTTCGGTCCGTGCTCGACCGCCCCATCCGTCAGGTGCCCACCCTGCAGGGCACGTCGGTGGCCAGCTTGTTCTTTGAGCCCTCTACGCGAACGAAGCTCTCGTTCAGCCTCGCCGCCGGACGCCTCTCCGCCGAGACAGTGAGCCTCTCCAAGTCCGGGTCCTCGGTTACGAAGGGCGAGACGCTCAAGGATACGGCCCGCAACGTAGAGGCCATGAAGGTGGACGTGGTGATTCTCCGACACTCCTCCCCCGGCGCCCCGCACTTTCTGGCTCGCTGCACCGACAGTGTCATCATCAATGCGGGCGACGGCGCCCACGCGCATCCCACCCAGGCCCTGCTCGATGTCCTCACGATGCGCGAGCACGTGGACTCGTTCGAGGGCCTGGAGGTCTCCATCATCGGCGACATTACGCATAGCCGCGTGGCCCGCTCCAACGTGCAGGCCCTCACCACACTCGGAGCCGAGGTCACGCTCTGCGGCCCCGAAACCATGCTGCCGGTGGGCATGGAGGCGGCGATGGACGTGCGCACCACCACGCGCCTGGAGGCAGCGCTGGACGGCTGCGACATTGCGATGGCGCTCCGCATCCAGATGGAGCGCCAGGACGAGGGGCTCTTCCCCAGCACGCGCGAGTATCACCGCCAGTTCGGAATCACCCCCGATCACCTCCGCCGCAATCCCGACCTGCTGATTATGCACCCCGGCCCAGTGAACCGCGGCATCGAGCTGGCCGACGAGGTGGTCGACCACGAGCGAGCCATCATCCTGAGCCAGGTCACGAACGGCGTGGCCCTCCGAATGGCCGTGCTCTACCTGCTGGCCCCGCGGCGGGAGGATGAGTAGGCGGGTCCTCGCGCTTCAATTAGAAGCGCACCGTCGCCATCGAGAGACTAACCGAATACCGCCCCCCACTCCCGAGGGTGGAGGTGCTGGGCGTGCCACTCACGCCAATGTCAAACCGAAAGCCTCCCACGTCGAGCCCGACGCCGCCGGCGAGCGTAACGGCCTGCGGGCCTCCGAGTCGCACGCCCGCCCGAAGCGGCACGGGACCGAGACGATACTCGCCGCCCAGATGGACCGCCGGAGACGGGCTCACTGCTCCTGCCTTCTCGTTGAGTCCTACCGTCGCCCCCCCCGTGAGGGTCAGCCGATCCAGTACCCAGGTCCCCCCGAGATGAAGGGCCGTTGGGAGCCCCGTTGAGAAGGACGAGCGATCACGCTGAACGTCCTCGTAGGCGGCCTGCGCCAGGCTGTCCACCTGATGTTTGAAGTATTCCCCCAGATCACCATTGAACTCATTTTCCAGGCGGTCGAGATCCAGCTTCACGCCGTCGAATCGGAACTTGTTACTCTCCGGCGTTACGATCTGGGCATCCCGATTCCACTGAACTGTGCCTAGGTCCGTAATGCTCATCGATACGAAAAGATTGGACTGTACAGCATAGGTCGCCCCCAGGTCGACTCCCACCCCGAGTCCCGAGACGTTTCCCCCTAATCCGCTCGACACGTCCTCGAAGGGGCTTCCGCTGAAGGCATCGAACGTGTCGTACACATCACGGCTAACCCCCCCCGCGGCGCGAGCAGTGTAATCGAAGCGATGCGTGAGCGAACTGTCGGTCACCGTCACTTCGGAGTCGAGCGTGCCATCGGCGTAATTCGTACCAAAGATCAAGCGTGGGGAGACCCCCACCGAAAGAGGAATCGACTCGAAGGTGTAGCTAAACGTCCCCGTAAGGTCGATGGTACTATAGGCACGGTAGCGACCATCGACCGGCACCGTTCGGTTGGAATCTGCTCCGACCAAGAAGAGATCAAAAAACCCTCGGTTGACGCTCACCTCTGAAATCGCACGAGTGCGGAGCCCGACCCCGAAGGCCCACTGCCTGCCTGACGGCTGATAGGTAATGGCGAGCGGCACGGCCACCGCGTATGTCGCGACACTCCGCTGCTCGCCCCCAAACCACTCGTCGAGAACCTTCGACTCCTCTGCGTTCGTGAGCGTGCCGGACTGTTCGCCGAACGTGTCCTTGTAGTGGTTGAACTGCAACAGATCGCCCCCGGTGTACGCCCGCAGATCGAGGAATCGGATTTCGAGGGAAGGCCCCTCCATTCCAACCGTCAGGTGCGATGGATTCGTGTACAGAGACGCCGTGGGAGATCCGACCGCCGACGCCCCTCCACCCGTCCCGATGGCCCAGGCACTTCGCGCCCCGGACTGGGCGTGGGCTGCGGGAAGGGTTGTGAGCCCCGCCGCAAGAAGAGCGGTCAGCAAGCAAGCTGTCAGATGGACGTACCGTCGCCAAACCATACTACCGGAAAACACTGTTGGGATAAATCGGGCCGTCGAGGACCACGGCTCGCTCAATTGACCTTGACCGAGGCTTTCACCTTGGTTTCCAGGGAGAGCTCAATCGTGTCGGAGGCGCGAAGCGTGGCGGCCCCACCTTGGTTCGCCTGCGTCATGTTCAGGCGCAATCGAAGGCGGCGGCCTTGGGATAGTTTTTGGAGCTCTTCGTCGCTGAGGTCGAGAACGGTTTTCCCCGTCTTGGTCCCCGAGGCCGTGCCGTCACTGGCCTTCGGGGCCGGCTGGAGGGAAAGCGTCTTCCCGTTCCCGGGAAGAGTCAGCACCTTATTGCCGTTCTTATCGAGGACGAAGAGCGTTGCGTTGGCCCCCAGCGGGATACTGTTCGCGTAGTTCACTCGCAATTTGGCGGTCGACACCGTCACGTCTTTCGTGGGATCGGTGACGTCCTCAAGCGACGAGAAGTCGGCGTCTACCGTATCTTCCACGGTAAATGCCCCGTCCACCCGCACCG
>JBDGQN010000140.1:0-6839 GCA_042219055.1 Salinibacter sp.
GCAACCGGATCATCCACCGGTACTGGGAGATCGACTGGAACGAGGTCTACCAGGTCTTTACCGAACGGGTGGACGACTTTGAACGATTCAAGGTGGGGATCCTGCGGTTCATCGAGTCGCTCGGCGTGGACGACGACGCGGAGCCAGCGTCGTGATCTCGAAATTCACGATCTCGTCACCGGCGACAGACCTTCTTGGATAGGTCCGTCTGCTTGGCGAGCTGGTCGACGAACTCGCCCTTGCTCATCCCCTCTCCCCTTTCTTCGGTGTTGGTGGTCAGGCCAATGCTGTACCCACGGCTCGCGCCGCATCAAGTCGCCTTCCGAATCCCTTTGAACCGGCCCTCACGCGCGCGTTGACACGTCGCGATCGCGTCCGTAATGTTTACGCTAGCATCTTCACGCATACAGGAGGTTCCATGGGCAAGGTTCTGAGCGTCCGGCTCAACGATGACGATGAAGCACGGCTCGCCGAACTGGCCGAGAACCTGGACGTGGGTCCCTCAGTGCTCGCGCGGATGTTGATCCATTCGAGTCTGGCCAGTCTTGAGGAACTCCACGCACTGCGCGAGCACGGTCGCTTTCCCTTGTCGCTGTTGAGCGAGATCCTTGCGCCGGCGGCCCAGGCCCAGGGGGTCCGTGAGGCGGACCTGAGCGCCGCGACGACGGACGCCCGCCGCCGCCTCTGGGACGAGCGCTACGCCGAATCGTCGTGACGCGGTCCGTTGATGAGCCGTTGACCGTCTTCCCGGACACCAACGCCCTGCTGGCCATGCTCTGCTTCCCCACGGACGCCGAGGGCCGGCCGACGCTCGCCGGCGAGGTCAAAGCGCTCTACGGGGCCGGCGCCTTCGAGCTGGTGATCAACCAGACGGTCGCTTGGGAGCTGCGCGAGGTGATCGCCCGCACGTTCCCCCAGCATCGGGAGATCGTCGATCTCTTTCTCAAGCCGTTCGAAGCGAGCTTCACCCGTTGGCCGACGCCCGATGAGGTCCAGGCCGCACGCCCCTATGCCGTGGATATCGAGGACGCGCCGATCTTCGCCGCGGCGGTGCTGAGCGAACCGGACGTAGTCCTCTCCAACGACTTCGAGACGTTCCATACGAATCCGGCCAAACGCTTCTGGGCCGCCCGCGGCATCCGAGTAGAGAGCCTCTATGGCCTGCTCTGTCTGTTCGGTCATCGTGAGCGGCAAGACTCGGACGAGGCCGGCCTCGGATGAACTCCGGGTTGCATCGCCACGTGTGGCATGACGCGCTAGATGTCCTGGTCAACGCATTCACTGGCCCCCTTGGCCCCCGCCCATAGATGTGGTATCGTTGTGTGCTCAGTGTGTAATGGACACACATTCAGGATGGACCCGTTCGCCACGGCGTGCGGATCGGGTCCCGCGGGAGGGAGCGTCAGCGACCATGGACGTGACGGCGATCGTCAACCAGAAGGGCGGCGTGGCCAAGACGACGACGGCGATCCACCTCGCCGCCGGCCTAGCCCAGCGCGGCCATCGGGCCCTGCTCGTCGACATGGACCCGCAGGGCCACGCCGGGGCTGGACTCGGCCTCCCCGTCCACGAGGTGGAGCGGACGGTCTATCACCTGCTGCTGGACTCGGCCACCGAGCTCGGCGAGGTCGTCCAGTCGACCTCGATTGAGGGGCTTTGGGTCGCGCCCGCCAACATCCGCCTCGCCGCCGGCAGCGTGGAGCTCGCCAGCCGGATCGGCACCGAGGGCCTTCTCCGGCGCAAGCTGAAGCCGGCCCGCGATGCCTATGACTTCTGTCTCGTCGACTGTCCCCCGTCGCTGGGGCCGCTGACGGTGATCGGCCTGACCGCGGCCCATCGGGTGCTGATCCCGACGCAGATGAGCCACTTCAGCACCGAGGGGATCGCCGACCTGCTCGACACCATCGACCTCGTGCGTCGCAATCTGGAGCGCGAGGACCTGGCGATCGCCGGCGTGCTGCCCACGATGTTCGACCGGCGCAACTCCACCGTCAACGAGGCCGTGCTCGCGGAGCTGCGCGACTACTTCGGCGAGGCCGTCTTCGAGTCCCGCATCGCCAAGAACCTTGATATCGAGAAGGCCCAGGCGCAGCAGACGACCGTCTACGAGGCAAGCCCGCAAAGCACGGGCGCGCAGAGCTACGCCGCGTTTGTCGACGAGTTTTTGAGGAGGATGGAATCGCATGAGCAGACTGAGTGACCGCCGCCGGCGCGAGACCGAGGAGTCGCTGACGGAGAACCTGATCGGCCGGGAGGACGCCGACGTGCGCATCAACGTCATGATGCGCCAGTCGCTGCTGGACTGGCTGGACAAGGCGGTCGCCAACTACAACCGGACCCACCCGCGCACCACCAACCGGAGCGAGGTCCTCCGGACGCTCGTCGCCGAGCTCCAGGCCGACGACCAGGGCCTGAACGGGCTCCTCTAGCGATCGCCAGTGAGTGTGTACCTATTACACATTCGATATGGAGCACACCCTAAACAACATAACAGTTGCGGAATGTAGGCGCTTATCAATGGGTGTGGGGGATGGCCTCAGGCGACCGGCTCGAGGTTGAGCTCTTGGATACGGGAGTGGACCGGCGCCAGCTTCCGGATGCGGACGAAGATGACCCGTTCGCCTTCGGCCCGCCGCGCTTCGGCCAGCTCGCAAGCCCAGGCGTTGAACGCCTCGTCGCTTTCGAGCTACATGATGACGGTGGCGTCGTCGGGAATCTGCTAAGCGAACTCTGGATGGTCTCGCACGTAGCGGTTGAACTATTTGATGAGTTCTGCGTTCATCCGCTCATGCTTGTCCATCTCTGGGATTTTAGTCAGCGCGTCCGCCGGCGTCAGCCATGGCTCAACCCGAGATCGATCCCGCGCTCGCCGCCGTAGCGCTTGAGCTTATCCGTGAAGACCGCGCCCCGGCTCGTCTCGATTCGCCCCTCGCGCGCCTCCTCCTTGACCTCGCCCAGCGCGCGGAAGATGAGCTCGTTGAGCTTGGGCTCGGCGTAGGCCCGCCGGCAGATCTTGCGATAGAACGCCCGGCTGTGCTCGTCGCCGGTGACCTCGAGGATCGTCTCCACGAAGGCCTCCACCTCGGCGTCGGACGGCCCGGCCCGGATCGGCTCGGCGTCGTCGACATCTACGCTTAAGGATTCGTCGGGCGTGCGGAACGCCTCGATCTCGTCGTGGAGGCGCTGCCCGGGCGTGTAGTGGATGCGCCAGTCCTGGCCGCCGGCGTCCTCCCATTGGACGTCGGCGAGAAAGCCGGTCTTGACGAGCTCGTTGTGTGCCGGGTCCAACTTCTCCCGGGCCTTGGAGCGATACCTCTGCTGGGCGATGGGCAACAGCCGGCAGATCGTGGAATAGCGATAGCGCAGGCTGGCGACGTCGGAGTGATACAGGTGATAGAACTTGACGCCAAGCAGCTCGTAGAGCCGCCCCGCGATCGTGCTGCGCAGCGACTGATAGTACTCGTAGTCGATCGGCTTGACGTAGCGGTTGTTGAGGCTCTCCAGATACCAGTCGCTCAGATAGAGATAGTTCGTCTCCGCCACGCGGCCGTCGGGAAACTCCTCGCCCTTGAAGACGACGCGGTCGTAGAGGTGGAACGTGTCGTCGACCCAGCGGCGCCGGCCCTTATGATAATACGCTCCGTGCGACTGGATCGTCGTGGCGACGATGCGGCGCAGGATCTCCTTGATCCCGCGGTATTGCCGACCCCCGTTGCCCTTTCCGACCAATCGACAGAGCTGGTAGGTCGAAAACGCGATCGGGTTCTGAATCGGCGGGTACATCCCACTGAGAACCTGCTCAATCGCCCGGAACAGCTGTTTGTCGTAGGGGCCGGGGTAACCGTAGCGGGCGTTCGCGGAGACGATCCATGTGATCTCCACCTGCTTTCCATCGCGGTTGACGACGGCTTGGAACTCCGTGTCGCGCCGGGTGGTCACCTCGCGATGGTTGAGCGCGAAGAAGGGGAAGACGAGCAGGTTGACCTCGGCCCGGATAAACTGGGGAACGACGAGGTCCTTCGTCTCATCGCTCATGCGGTCGCCGAGTTGCAGTTGTGACCCCCTGATCTCGTGCGCGTCGCTCATGCCATTTGCCCTTTGCCGTTGCTCAGTTGGCCGTCGGGTTGATGTCTCCCCGTTGCCATAACGTTCTTAAATACCTTAAGACCAACGTTATAACACCTTCATGGGGAAAGTCGAATCGCGACACCGCCCAATGGAAGGGGGGTTCCGCGATTCGGGGCTTCCCCCCATGCGACGATGAGTCTTCCTCCCATACGACGATAGCTCTTCTCCCCATGCGACGATAGGTCTTCCTCCCGTACGACGATAGTCCCGACTTGGCTTCCCCCCATTCGACGATAGTTGGGCCCGATGAACGAATCGAAATTGAGAACGATTTTACATTTTACTCGCCACACAAGAATTGCCGGAACCTTTGGAGTCTTCCGACCTTCGATCCAGACTGGATCGAACCTGCATGCGGGCGCTCGCCCTGACCGGCCGGCAGCCGGTTCTCCACGATCTCCTGGAAGTGGTGGATCTGCTTGTCCTTCTGTTCGACCTGTTGCCGAAGAAACTTGATCTCGGCATCCTTGCTGGCGATCAGTTTGTCGTACGTTTCGATCAGTTCGGACGGGGCCGCATGGCCCGTTCCATTGGTCCGATTCGACTCGTCCTCGTCCCCGTTTAGTTCCCGTTCCAATTCCGTCTTGATCTGGTCGAGCGTCATGCCGGTCTTCTCCAGCTCGCGAGCCCGCTGCAGAATGAAGATCCCGTTGTCGCCGACCAGCGTCTTGTTCCGCTGGCCCGTGTGGATGCTGTCTTCAAACAGTCCTCGAAAGTGATCCAAGCGGACGCGAACCTGGTTGCGGTTCAGGCCGAGAAGGTCCATCAACTGGTCAATGTCGTGCATAGCAACTCCATGGAAACGGATCGAATCTGGCGTGAATCAGCGTGGGACCGCAAGGGACGCCGCCCAAGGCCATTGGCCCCTCTTGAGTGTGATGTCTGTCACGTCCACAGGGCGCCGCAGCGATGCCACGTGAAGGATCCCACTCATAGGCGTCACGTTTCCGCTTGCCGCTGCGAATGTCGATCCAGCAGCGGTTCGGGCGGCGTTGCAGGTGCGGCGCCAGGAGCAAGGCTTGACCCCGATTGAGCTGGTGACCAAAGCCGAGATATAGCCTGATGACGCGGCTGCTATGTAAGTCGTCGTCGTTTCTGTCTGTCGGCTCGTTCGTGATGCCGCGATGCCTCAAGCGTCGCCGTGCCAACGCGTTTACAAGAGGCCAAGACGAACTTGGGAACGCGTTAGCGGCTGACTCGGAGTCGCAAGGCTCTCGTCACTGAGAGCTCGCGGCTCCCTGTGCGTCCTGGGCCCCCCTCTCCGAGGCACCGACACTGCGGCCGGACTGGCTGTCGTTGTATGTGGCGACCGTTCTCCACTGATCGTCTCCCACGAGGTTCCCTAACCGGCACGATTACCCTCTTACGACGAGATGAATATGAAAACACAACTTCGTAAGTTTCCATGTTTGTGTGGGCAAAAACTCTGCCATCCCTGTCAGTCGCGTCGTCGCTACCAAAGATTCGCAGCAGTTTACCCCCGATGGCAAACGGTGGCTGATCGCCACCTGATCGCATTCACGGCCAATTATCCACTTACAGCTCGCCTGGATCCGGGCATGATCGATTCCCTTTTTGAGGGGGTGAATGCGTTTGTGAACAAACATCCGCACGTGATTGTGGCCTGGTCGGCACTTGATCTTTCCTATTGGCCGTGGAGGTCCAAGCCCTTCCGCCTTCACATTCACGGCATTTTGGTAGCGACTGAAGAGATAAGGTCTGCAAAGTTGGCGCCGACCTGGCGCGCCATCGTGCCCGTTGACCATGGGGACAAAGACGAGGCCATCGTCGATGTCGGACCGATTCACGAATACGGCGGGCTTCGGCGTTGGTTGTGGTACTGCTTGAAGCCACTAAGCGAGAAAAACAGATGGGATCTTGCCACCGGCGAGGAAAAAGCTCAAGTCGAGGAGACCCTCTACAGACGGCATCTTAACCGACAATATCCACATAGTTGGCAAGAGATCGAATGGGAGCTTGGCCGAGCCGGAGTTGCCCGCAGCGGAACCGGCTATGACCGCGACTTGTTGAGCGACGCAGAATGGGAACGCATCTGGCCATTCCTCCTTGACACACAACCTGAGAACGGCGGTCGGCCAGCCATGGATCGACGCACGGTTCTTGAAGGCATCCTGCGGTATCTATACCGGGGCGGCAGATGGAAGGACCTGCCGGCGAAGCATGGCAAACCAGAAACGGTCTCCAGTCAATGGACACGCTGGAAGCGGGAAGGCACTTGGTCGGAGGTTGTCCAACGCTTGGATCAACCGCCGCCGCAGCGTTGAGACGCCAACAACGAGTGAACCTAGCTCGAGTGCGCCTCCGTCGTTTTCTGCAAACTTCCTGTCGAGGGCGGTCATCTCGAATGCCGACTCGGTCTGCGGCATGGGCGAATATGCGCATCCCTTGCCCGACAATGTCCTTAGCGCGTCGGCCGGATCGCCTCGCCCTGACCCGCTCCCTAGTTACGACGTTGTCACATCCTCAGAACGCCCATCTCATGTATCACTGCCCTCATTCCCAGGACGAGCACGTCCGCAAGGTCTTCCAGAACTCCGCGCTGCCCGTCGGGCGCGGAGGAGGCACGCGTCCCCGAAGCCGACCAACCATCGTTCTCGCCCGAGCATCCCTCGTTGTGGTCGAATCGGCAGCGCGTCTGGCCTGCCGCTCCAGCGCCATCCTGGCCTTGGAGCAGGGCCTGGGCAAGACCG
>JBDGQN010000141.1:0-5272 GCA_042219055.1 Salinibacter sp.
TCTTCTCAAACTTCTGGAGCAGATCCTGTCCCTGAACGGAGGGCACAGCACACAGGGCAAGCAGGAGTAGAATCCCTAGCGCACGGCCAAGGAATACCCCGCCCAGGCGGCGTGTGGACGATATCATGAGGACATTTGGTTTGTTCGAAGAAACTGCGCGGTAATTGGAAGAAAGCGCTGCGATACGAAAAACGAAACACGTCCGTCGATTTGTTACGCATATGGCGAGTCGAAAAAGCTTTCTTTATCACTTCACATTCAGACTCGGCATCCGTGCAGCGAACGAAGTGTTACCGATCTACGTAGGAGGACCTCAGTATTCTCAAGGAGTACTCTTCTAGCGATGCGATTTCTCAATCGGCCCGATCCCGAGGACGATGGCGCGTGGTGGCGCCGGTTTCAGGAGTTGCTTGACGACCAGAACGACTGGCCCGCGCAGTACACCTTTAAGTTTATTGCCCCCGCCGGGCAACTCGACGAACTCAAGGCCGTGTTCGGCGAGCATCCGGTTCGGGTCCGAGAGTCAAGCAAAGGCAACTACAAAAGCGTCACGGCGCATCTCCGCATGTCGTCGAGCGAGGAAGTCATTGAGATTTACGAGGAGGCCTCCACTATCGAGGATGTGATTGCGTTGTAGGTATTGCGTAGTGCGTATTCCGTAGTGCATCGTGACCTACGCGATACGAAGTACATCACCAAGCTCTGCCTCTTTCCCAGCAACGGCGGCTCGTTTCCTCAACTCTGCTGGTCCTAATGCGAAAGCTTGTCGCTTCCCTCCTCTTCCTGGTCGCCGTGCAGACGGGATGCTCGCAGGATCTGACCTGGCAGGCGGTCCGGCACATGATCGCCGCTGACTATCCGAATGTGCCGTCTATCTCCACGGACTCGCTCGCCGAGCAACTATCGGACGACACGGCCCCGAAGCCCATTCTTCTGGATGCTCGCTCGCCCCAGGAGTACGCGGTGAGCCATCTTCGCGGGGCGCAGCGCGTGGATCCGGGGGCCGGCACCTATCCGGCCCTTGACACCCTCGCGGCGAACCGCCCAATTGTGGTCTACTGCTCCGTGGGGTATCGATCGGCGGGGGTCACGCAAACGCTCCGGGAGCAGGGATTCGCGGCTGTTGTCAACCTGGGGGGATCGATCTTCCGCTGGGCGAACGAGGGACGCCCCGTGTACCGGGCCGGGAGGCGTGTAGAAGCGGTTCATCCCTACGACACGTCGTGGGGACAGCTGCTCGCGGACTCTCTTCATGTCTACCAGCCGCCCGCCAATGCCCGGTAGCCGACGTGCCGGCGGCGCGTCGCTACAGCGGGCTTCGGCGATGCGAACATTCGGAATTGGGCCGGGGGCGCCTGCCCCTGCGACTCAGATCCGGGGGACGTCTCACCGCATCGAGTCTGAGGGCATCGGGCGCAACACGCCGTGCTCGTCGCGCCGCAGGGGGTGGTCGTGCTCAGGGAGCGGGGCGCCGGGCGCCTCTTCCATTGTTACGCCGTATTTCCAGTCCGGTGGGCAGATGGCAATGTACCGGGCGTACCCACCAGTGCCGCCCTTCGGCTTCGCGAAACCAATTGCAACGAGCGCGCCCTTCTCGGGCACCTTGTCCAGGTTCGTCACCCCTTCTGCCTGGGCGTAGTTGTTGTTGAGGATCCAGTCCTCGGTGATGAGACCCGCGGTCGTGTCGGTGTCGAGCGGCTCGTGGCCGTGGAAGAGGATGTCCCGCTTCTCATGCAGGTATTTGGCCGTCTCCAGGGCCACGCCGGGGAACGGCTTCTTGTTGTAGCGGTCCGGGTTCGTTTTCCACTTCTCGTGCCAGTCGGACCGAAACATGACGACGGATCCCTCCGGCACGGGACCGTATTTCTCTTCCCACGCCTTCACGTCTTCCACCTTGGCGTGATAACCGGGATGCTTGGCCACCTTTTCGTGAATGTCCACCACCACGAGCGGCCGCACCGCGTAGGTGGGTGGGAGGTCGCTAATCGTGGCCCCGTATTCATTCCAGTGCGCCGGTGGGTCGAGCTGCGTCCCATACTGATCGGTGGGCAGGACGTACGAGGTGGCGATGAATCCATGCTCCTCGTAGGTGTATGTATCGCCCTTCGTGACGTAGCCCGGGATCGATTTCCCAGCTTTTGCCGCCCGGAATTTGGCGTTGTCGAAGCCGGGCCAGACGGGACTCGTGGGACTGAAGGCAAACGTGAGGTCGACGTACTTCGCGCCTTTCAGGTGATGCTGATACATCTGCCACAGGCCGTGGTCCTGGGCCTGGGCAGCACCGACGAGAAATATTCCGAGTAGGAGAAGGCAACAGCGACGCATGGCACGCGAGTCGTCAGGTGAGGGAGAAAAGGTGAGTGGTAAGAATCACTACTCGTTCGTCCTCGCAAAGGGATCCGCAGGAACCTGCCCTACCTGGGGCAGCCCTTCCGTCGTAGCGGCGTGAAGCGCGTTGAACATGAGCTTGTATGTGCCCCGCGGCTGGCCGCGGAACTGCGGGCGGAATCCAAAGAGCACCACGTTTCCATCGCCGTGCCGGACGTTCACCATCGCGGGCTTGCCGCCGATGTGCTCCTTCTCCCCGAGGGCCCAGCCGCTCATGAGGAGGTCCTTCTCGGCGTAGCGGGCCACCACCTCGACCGGGGGCGGCGGGCCAAGCTTGATGTCCTCGCGACCTCCTTCGCCCGTCACGTCTTGCTGTATTGCCTCGAACGCCCGGCTCTGCTGAAACGAGGCCGCCACGGTGTCCTGCATGCCGTAGGCCAGAGGATGCTTCGTGTTGACGGTCGTCCGGATGAGAGAGCCGGGAATGAAGAACTCGGAGCTTGGCACGTCGTCCGTCACGTCGCGGACCGGCAGCCCAAACTGCTCGATGGCGAACACACTGGCGCCGTCAAAGGCCACAATACTGCCGCCGTTTTTTACGTACTGTTCCAGCGCAAGGGCTCCTTTCAGTCCAAGGCCGCCGGTGTACTGCTCGGGCATGCTCCCCTCTTCGTGGCCGTGTAGGAGGACGTCGGTGGAGTAGTGATCGGGGAGAATGATAGAGGTGTACTTCGAGAGATCCCCGGTGCGCACGTCGGCGTCGTGGAGCGTATCGACCGACACGTCGTAGTTCTTCAGAATCCAGCGGGTCCATCCCTCGTCCGAGCTAGGGACCCACGACTTGTAGATCCCCACGCGGGGCTGCTGCAGCTCGTGGAGGGGACCCTCCGGCTTCTTCATGAGCCCGTAGACCTCGAGGCCATCCTTTTCGGCAATCGCTTCGACACGGTCGGCGGTGCCGTTCTGTCGCTCGATGACGTACGCCCCCCGGCCCAGCTCAGTGCCGTTTGCGGTCACGCCCTCCTCGGCCCAGTACACGGTAGCGCCGTCGGCCAGCAGCTCGTTCGCCGCCTCGACGGCGACGTTAGAGCGGTGCGAGAAGGCATACCCGAAGCTCGCGGAGGCGTGGACTCGACCGGGCGCGGGGGCAACAGAGTCCGTTACCGCTTCGAGGCGGGCGCTGAAGGACTCGTTGATCCGATCTACCGTGACGCCCATCTGCATCGGCAGGGTCCAGCCAGCCAAATCATACGGGGTTTCCGGCTCGCCGGTGGCGGTGCGGCGGGTGGGATAGTTCTGCGGCTCCAGTAGGTCCATGAGGAACGGGCGGAATGCCTGTGCCGCCTTGATGACGAAGGACCCGTCTGGATACGTCTCGCCCCCGGCCTGGAACGACGCTGTAGCACGATCCACCTCGATGCCGCCCTGGCGGAGAATGTTGACGAGGTTGTGGGCCTCCCGGTCGTGCCACTGCTTGGGCGGAATCACGTAGGCATACGGGTTGCCGCTCTGGCCCGCCTCGATGGCGTCGCGGCCCATCTTGTACATGTTGTAGAGGAACTGATGGGGCCGGTCGGCCGCCAGGTCGAGCACACCCATCGACGCGGTGTTCGTGTAGCGGACGGCGTCCATGAAATGCGACTCGCCCCCCTTCCAAGGATCGGGATAGAACAGCCCAGTGCCGTCGGTAGGTTGCGGATTGCCGTAGCCCACGTGGCTCGGCAGAGAGTCGGGCTCGTAGTAGCGCGGCGTGGGCGTAGCGTGGGCTACCTCCGTGAGGATGCCGATCTGGTTGTGGAAGTACGGTGCCGTCCGCATGCCCCCGTTCCAGAACATGGTGAACGTGTCGTTCGAGATGACCCCGGGCATGTCCTTCATCGCAAAGCGCTGGGTCATGGCCGTGCCCACCTGATTGACCCCCGACACCACGGCGGGATGAATGTCCGGGTTGACCGGCCCGGTGAACGGAGGGACGAAGATGCGGGCCCACGACGGCGAGGTCTGATGGTGGTTGACGACGATCTGCGGGTACCACTCGTTGTAGATCACATCCGTCACTGCCCGTGTCTCCGGCATGTTGTTCATGAACCAGTCGCGGTTGTTGTCGTGGCCCACGTACTTCTGGTAGAGCCACGGGGGATCGGTGGTCTCATAGGGCGTGCCGAGCACGCGGTCGTACCAGTTCTCGACGATGTCGAGCCCGTCCGGGTTCATCATCGGCATGAGGAGAAGGACCACGTTCTCACGGATCTTCTGCATCTCCGCACTTTCCTCCGTCGCCACGCGGTGGGCGAGTGTCATCATGGCTTGGCCGGGAGCACGCTCCGTAGAGTGCATCCCAGCGTCGATCCACACGACAGCCTTCCCTTCCTCCGCCAGTTTCTTCGCCTTTGCCTCCCCCACGCGAGCCCGAGCGAGGGTCGAGCTAATGTCACGCCAGCGGTCGAGATCGTCGAGGTTGTCGGCGCTCGACAAAAAGAGCAGCTTCATGGGTCGCCCCATGGAGGTGGTGCCGATGGTCGTCATCTGCACCCGGTCGCTGGCCGCTTCGAGTTTCGAGTAATAGTCGAGTAGCTGGTCGTAATGCGCCAGCTTATAGTCGGCCCCGGGCTTGAAGCCGAGGACGGATTTGGGGGTTGGGACCTGCGCAACACTCGTCGATGCACAGAACAGAATGCAGACGGCAACGAATCCGACGACCTGACCGACGGAACGCAGGGAGCGGACGAGGAGAGTCATTGGGGGGACATCAGTTCAGGGTATACAAGCACGCGGTCCTAAACGTAGTCCTCACACGGCTCGTGTTCAATCCCGGAGATGTGGGGATCTGACGATGGCAAAACAAAACCCTCGGCCTCCAGGGGAGACCGAGGGGAAAACGGAACAAAAAATGGCCTGCCCGGGAGGATTCGAACCCCCGGCCTCAGCCTCCGCAAGGCTGCGC
>JBDGQN010000142.1:0-5644 GCA_042219055.1 Salinibacter sp.
AGTTTTCCTGCATGTCGACGGTCTCCTTCCCGATGTCGTTCATCATCTGCTCGGCGATCCGCGTCATGCGGGCCTCCGTGTACCGCATGGCCGCCGCCGAGTCGCCGTCGACGGAGCCGAAGTTGCCCTGCCCGTCGGCCAGCGGGTAGCGCATAGAGAAGTCCTGCGCCATGCGCACGAGCGTGTCGTAGACCGACGAATCGCCGTGCGGGTGATATTTTCCGAGCGTCTCCCCGACGACACGGGCGCTCTTTTTGTAGTTGGCGCCCTGCGTGAGGCCGAGCTCGTGCATGGCGTAGAGCACGCGCCGGTGCACCGGCTTGAGGCCGTCGCGCACATCGGGCAAGGCCCGGCTCACGATCACCGACATCGAGTAGTCGATGTAGGAGGACTTCATCTCGTCCTCGATGTTGATGGGGATCACCCGGCTGTCGTCCGCTTCCATAGTCTATGAAGGAATCCGTTCAACAAGTACGTAAACCGGTGCCGACCGCGAGGCACCACGGCCTGAAGAGGTGTGGGCATTCACATGCTAATCTCTCAACATACGCATGCGCGCAAGGAATCGCCACCGATCTTGCGTCGTACGTAATCATTCGTATCCCTTTAACCTGTGAAGAGGACTTCCGACGAGCTCTGGTGGATTGCGGGGCGAGGGCCGGAGCGCTCCCGCCGTCGCACGACTGTCATCCTCGATGCCGCCTGTTGGTCTCCGTGCCCGCCTTCTCTTTCTCGTCATCATTTTTCGCGTCGTGCCCGACATTTCCCCCGTCCAGGACTCACCTGGAGAACCGATCCTGCCCAACGGTATCGACCTCCAGGGCCACCGCGGCGCCCGCGGCCTTGCGCCCGAGAACACGATCCCCGCGTTCCGGCGCGCGCTGGAGATCGGCGTGACGACCCTGGAGATGGACGTGGTCGTCAGCGGGGATGGACAGGTCGTGGTCTCGCACGAGCCGTGGATGAACCACAAGATTTGCAGCCTGCCGTCCGGCGCGCCCGTTCCGGCCGACGAGGAGAAGGAGCACACCCTCTACCGTATGCCCTACGCTGAGATTGAGCGGTACGACTGTGGGCGGCGCCAACATCCCGATTTCCCGCGGCAGGAGACGTTCCCCGCCGTGAAGCCGCTCCTCCGCGACGTCATCGCGATGGCGGAGTCCTACGTCGCTGAGCACGACCGCCCGCCCGTCTTCTACAACATCGAGATCAAGTCGCGACCCGACTGGGACGACGAGTTTCACCCGTCCCCCGACGACTTCGCGCGGCGTGTCCTACGCGCAGTGCGTGAGGGCGGCGTAGCAAACCGGACCATCATTCAATCATTCGATGAGCGAGTTCTCCGCGTAGCGCGGCGGGAGGGGGCTCTCCCCGTGCGGCTCGCGCTCCTTGTAATGCATGGCACCGCAGACACGCTCTCCGTCAGTGAGGCCCTCGTGCAGGCGGCCCACGACCGCGGCCTCCGCGTGGTGCCCTGGACCGTGAATGAGCGCGATGCCGTGCGCCGTCTGGTTCGGCTCGGGGTGGACGGGCTTATTACCGATTATCCGGACGTGGCGCAGGACGTGCTGGAAGCAATGGACGAGTCCTCGAACTGAAATGTCGCTGCGACGGTGGACGGCGGAGAGGGAGGGCGAGCGCGCGGACCTCGCTCGCCGACAAGGTGCAGAGACAACCGCGAAAAGTCCACGGGATTGGTCTTGCCTTCGTTCGCCAGCACCGGTATGATAGTAACGGACTCATTCCCCAGGGGAGGCCCCCAGACGCGTTGCCAGTTATTTGGGGCGTTCCCGGCATCCGATCACTGCCTCTCTGACCACGCAATTTCCCCACTTTGAGTCTCACCGTAGTTGCGAATCGCGTCCCCATTCGACAGACTGATGAAGGCTGGGAGACCTCGGTGGGCGGGCTCACCACGGCGCTCCTCCCTGTGCTCGAAGAACAGGGGGGCGTGTGGGTCGGCATGGGCGAGGAGCCGGACCTGCCCGAGCGCCAGGAGTATCCGGCCGACGATCCGGACTTCCTCGTGCGACGGGTGCCGCTCAGTACCGAGGAGCTCGACGGATACTACTACGGCATGGCCAACCAGATTCTCTGGCCCCTGTCGCACTATCTGATCCAGCACCTAAATCTCGAGGAAGAGTTCATCGAGACGTACAGGCAGGTCAACCGGCGCTTTGCCGAGGCCGTGCTTGATGAGACGGAGCGGGGAGGAGAAGGGGTCATCTGGATTCAGGACTATCACCAAATGCTGTCTCCCAATCTCATCCGGCAGGAACGTCCGGAGGCCACAATCGGGCACTTTTGGCACATCCCGTGGCCGGCCATGGAGATCTTTCGCATCCTGCCGTGGTCGCGCGAGCTTCTTCGGGGCATGCTCGGGTGCGATCTGATTGGGTTTCACGTGCAGGAGTACGTGGACAACTTCATCGAGAGCGCCGACGTGTTGCTCGACGCGGAGGTGGACGGCAACTGCGTTCGGTACGACGGGCAGGAAACCCGGGTCGAGGCGCATCCGATTGGAATCGACGTGCGTCGGTTTCAGGCGATGGCCCGCGATGAGTCGATCGAGCAGAAGGCCCAGACCTTTCGGGAGCGCCTCGGCACCGATCACATCGTCATCGGCATCGACCGCCTCGACTACACGAAGGGCATTCACTCCCGGATGCTCGCGTTCGAGGAGTTTTTGGAAGAGAACCCCGAATACCACGGCAACGTGAGCTTCTTCCAGATTGCCACCCCGAGCCGTACAGAGTTGGAGTCGTACCAGCAGATCCGACGCGAGGTGGACGAGGTGGTGGGCCGCATTAACGGTCGGTTTGCGCAGAACAGCTGGGTGCCCGTCAACTACCGCTACCGCACCTACACGCAGTATGAGCTTTGTGCCTTCTACCTGGCGGCCGACGCAGCGCTCATTACGCCGTTGCGGGACGGCATGAACGTGGTCACCCAGGAGTTTATCACGGCGTCACAGGACGGTGTGCTCATCCTCTCGGAGCTCACCGGAGCGGCCTACCTCTTGCCCGAGGCCGTACAGGTCAATCCGTACGACCACGGCGGTGTGGCCGACGCCATTCGCACGGCCCTCGAAATGCCCACGACTGAGCGCAAGGAACGGCTCGGCGGGCTCAAGGAAACCATCGAGACGCTGGACGTGCACAACTGGGCCGGGAATTTCCTGGATTCGATTCGTGATGCGTGAAACGTGAGGAGTGAGGCGTGGAATCACGCATCACGGGTCACGCATCACGGGTCACGCATCACGAGCGCTTTTCTCGGACCACACCGTCGCACCTCCAGTATGCCGCCCGTCGTTGAAAATCCCCTATTCTTCCTCGACTACGACGGCACCCTCGCCCCCATCGTGGACGACCCGGACGCGGCGGTGCCCCACCCCGAGGCGCCCACCCTGCTCCGCGACCTCGACGCGCAGTATCCCCTCTGGATCGTGACGGGGCGCGACCTGCAGGCCCTCTCCTCGTTTCTCGACCGACCCTTCACCGCGATTGGGCTGCACGGGGCGCAGGAGGGCGTCGTGGGCAAAGAGACCCACAATCTCATGTCCGACGCCGCCGCCGAGGCCCTTGCCGACCGTCGCCAATCCGTGCCGTCGATCGATGGGCTGCGGGTGGAGGAGAAGGACCAGTCCTTTGCGGTGCACTACCGCGAGGTGGCCGACGAAGAGGCCGCGCGGGCGCAGATCGACCGCTGGCTCGACGATCTGCCGGAGGTACTCGATGCCATCTGGGGCAAGAAGGTGGTGGAACTGCGGCCCGAGGGCCTCACGAAGGGCACTGCCGTCCGCCGCATTGCCAGCGAGCATCCCGACCACGTTCCGGTCTACCTGGGGGATGACGTGACGGACGAGGATGCATTTGCGGTCCTGCAAGATATGGACCGGGAGGCGGTCACCATTAAGGTCGGCGACGACGAGACGCGGGCCAACGCTCGGCTCGACGGCCCCGACGCCGTGATGGACTACCTTCGCCAGTACATTTGATCGCCGGAGGGGGGACGTGTGAGAGCTTCTGCGCGTTGACGGCCGACCGCAGACCGCGGACCGCCGTCCCAATCAAACGTACTCCTCAAACTGGTGCGCGTGGAGGTATTCGACCACCTGCTTCACCTGCTGGGCGCTCTCGCGGTCGCAGACGAGCACGGCGTCGTCCGTGTCGACCACCACCTTGTCGTGGATGCCGACGAGCACGACGAGGCGATCTTCCGTCTCCACGAGGCAACGGCTCGAGTCCTGCATAATGACGTTGCCTTCAAGGACGTTTCCGTGTTCGTCCTTCTCGCTCAGATCATAGACGGCGCGCCAGTCGCCCACGTCGTTCCAGTCAAAGGTGCCGGGCACGACGTAGACCGTGTCGGCCTGTTCCATGACCCCGTAGTCGATGGAGATGCGCGGGCTGTTCCGGAAGGCTTGCGTCAGGGTCTCCGTATCGGCCGCCCCGTCGGTCTCGCGAACGGGGGCGAAGGCCTCGTAGGCGTCGGGCAGGTGCGTTTTGATCTGGTCGAGGATCGTATCGGCCCGCCAGATAAACATGCCACTGTTCCACAGAAAGTCGCCCGCGTCGATGAACCGCTCGGCGGTCGACTGGTCCGGCTTTTCGGCGAATGTGCGGACGGGGTATGCCCGGAGGTTGGACTCGTCCTCGTCGTCGGCCCCGTCGTACTGAATGTAGCCGTAGCCCGTGGCGGGGTACGTGGGCGTGATGCCGATGGTGACGAGGGCCTCCTGTTCGTGGGCCGTCTCGAAGGCCACGTCGAGTGTCTTGTGGTACTGCTCGACGTTTCCAATCACGTGGTCGGCCGGGAGGACGGCCATCGTGGCGTCGGGATCCCGCTTGGCGAGCGTCGTGGCGGCGTAGGCGATGCAGGGGGCCGTATTGCGACTGATCGGTTCGGCAAGGATGTTCTCCTCGGGCACCGCCGGCAGCTGCTTCTGGGTCTTCTCTACGTACCGCTCGTGGGTGACCACGAGGCAGCGCTCCGGAGGCACGAGGCCCTGCAGCCGGGCGACGGTATTTTGGATGAGCGTGCCGTCGCCGAAAATGTCGAGAAACTGCTTGGGGTGCTCCTTGCGGCTGGCGGGCCAGAAGCGCGTGCCGATGCCCCCGGCCATGATGACGGCGTACTTCATAACAATGTCGGGTTGGATCAAGGAGTAAGCGACGCCCCTAACATAGCGACTGGATCGGGAAGAAGCGAAAGGGGCGTGGACGAGAGGAGCAGTCGAAAAAGAGGCATGTTGCGTTCCTGCCTCCGCCTAAATCCAGATCGTCTGGACAGCGTTCAGAGCGTCAATGAACCTACACTCTCCAGGAGAGGGAATCCACCTCTTCCTGTCAAGAATGGGTCACTGAAAAGCCACCAGTGAAAAGCGAGGGTGCTGCCCGATGGTCGATTTGTGCAACGTGATTCCATTGCGGGTCCAAAATTACGTCAGCAGCGTAATTCACCGAAGTGAGCGGACGCGCGTGACGAAAAGGAGAGGGCGGGACGGGCAGGTATATGTCTACACCCTTCGTGACTTCGACCGCCGAGGATGCATTTTCGTCCACGTTCCGCGGGCGGCCGGAACCAGCAGGGCAATCGCATTAAAACCTTCGGTTGGTTAGGTTGATTAGCGAAAAATCAC
>JBDGQN010000143.1:0-8124 GCA_042219055.1 Salinibacter sp.
CCGTCCAGCACTGTGTACCGGACAAAGTCAATCACGAAGAACGGCCAGAAGTACAGGACGAAGTCCAGTACGCTCATCCTGCCCAAGAAGGAAAAATAGGAATCGAGGAGCTGAATCATGGGGCAGGATTACTGGTCGATCGTCGCAGCCGCGCGCGGACAGGCCGGACACGGGGCGGTACATCCTGTGTCCGGGTCAGCGCGCTCTCAATCCTCGACGAACAAGCCGTCACTACCCGTTCACCGCAGCAGGTTCGTGGGTGTGGACAGCCAAAAATCGCTCGGCGAGCCCGTCGAGCTCGATGTTGGGACGCACCGGCTGCACTGCGATGTTGAGTTCGGGGGGATGCTGAAGATTCTGATGTAGGACACCCTCAATGTTGTTCTCAAGCCGCTCACCGGCGCGGCGTGCCCCGCTCTGGTCCGTTTCCGTGAGCAGGAACATGTAGAGCGACTCGTCTCGGGCCGAGAGGTAGTCCGAGGAACGAAGCGTGTTGTCGAAGGCCGTGGCGATCTCTTCGATGACTTCTTCACTCCGCTCGCCCAGTTCCATCCGGAGCTGATTCAATCCCGAAATCCGCACCATCAACAGGCAACTGGTGGAGCGTTGGTACCGCTCGATGCGCGCCGCCTCGGATTCCACGATGAGCTGAAAGGTGGCGTAGTCGAGTACTCGGCTTTCCCGCTCCAGGATGGAAAGAAGCGAGTCGCTTAGGCCGTGTGCTGCCGTTTCTTCGCCGAGGGCCGTCACCTCGTACTCCTTGATCTGCCGTTCCACCTGCTGTTCCGGGACATTGGTGTGC
Source organism: Salinibacter sp. (assembly GCA_042219055.1). Lineage (GTDB taxonomy): Bacteria > Bacteroidota > Rhodothermia > Rhodothermales > Salinibacteraceae > Salinibacter. Next base: position 803 of record JBDGQN010000143.1, read on the forward strand.
TCGCACTGGTAGCATGTGGTCTGCACATCCGGATCCTGGAACTGCTCGTGGCACCGCCGGCACGTGTGTACCACGCTGGGCTTGTCGTAGTCCACCCCAATCTGTTTGAGCTGTCGGTCGCACTTGGGGCACACCAGCTTGCCCTCTTCCTTCTTGTACTCGCTGAGCGCCCCCGTGAAGGCACACCGGAAGTGGTGCACCAGGTCGTCGGCGTCAATATTGTTGGAGCCGCAGTGGGGACACATCTCCTCGAAGTTTAGGAAGGCACTGCCACAATTCCGACACGCGTGCTGTCGCATAACGAACTCGCCGTTCAGCAGCCGCCGCTCCTCAAGGACCGAAAGGACCTGGGCGAGCTCGCCTCCGCCACTTTGAGACTCTCGTTCGAGCAGCGGAGTCAGTTTCGGGTACACGAAGCCGTCGCTGTTTTCGATGGTGCGATGCGGCGTAAACTCGTGGTTCCGAGTCGCCATGAACCGAAGCACACGGAGCTCCATTCCTCCCTCTTCCCGCTCCTCAATCCCGATTAGATTGTTGATCCGCTGGTTAATGGACTCGGCCTGCCCTTGCAGCGAGCGAAAAACGCTCCGCTTGTCTTCTGTCCACTCCCCGTCGACGTGAGACGCCACGGGTGACCGCTGCCCCTCCGCGTGCCGCCAGAAGACGGGCTTCAGGTAGACGCTCATGGAAGAGTGGCTCCGGATACGGGTGAGGAGCTCGTGGGGCGCGTCCCCTCGACCGTGCAGCAGGAAGGCCTCCGCCTCTTTCGCACGCGACCCGTCCAGCTGATCGACCGACACGACCGCCGGATCGTCGACGGCCCGATCACTCACCCAGAGAAATGACTCGGCGGGACGGGAGGGAAATCCCTCGGGCGTGTCCGCTGGGGACGTGCCCGCCGACATCTCGATCTTCTCGGAGGCCGGTACGGTATCACCTCGTTGCTCGGCCGGCTCGACCTCAGCGTCCGGCGGAGGGGGCTCTTCCTCCCCAGTCCGGGCCGACTCTTCATCCTCAATCTCTTCATCCTCAGCACGGCCCGGCTCGTCCTCCGTCCCACGATCCAGCGTTTCGCTCGCCCCGTCCTCTTCGCCCGTCGTGTCTTCGTCGTCCTCATCTGCGCCGCCCACAACGTCCTTGAAGTCTTTCGGCTTCGTTCTGCCTCCCTTGGAGAGCGCCTCGCGAAAGGCCGAGCCGAAGTCTTCGAATGAATTCGTGTCCTGTTCCTCCGTCGTATCGCCCGACGGCTCGGGGGGGGGCTCCTCTTCCTCCTCGACCTCCGGAGCATCGTCCCTCGCTTCGGACCGCTCCGTGCGGCCCTCTCGACGTCCGTGCCCAGTCGCCTCCGGACGTGAACCCTCGAGATCCTCGTCCTTGAACCGGCGTTCTTCCTTCCGGAAAGCCGCAAGGGTTCCCTGAACGATGTTCGCAGGCGACGAAGAGGACTCGGAGGGCTCGTCTGAAGTCGTCCCTCCCTCGGCTCCGGCTTCCAACTGGCCCGTAGATCCTTCGTCGGCGGAGGAACCCCGAGACGCTGAACGACCCGAGGCGTCGCGAAACGCAGAAACAATGGTGTCGACCGAGGGGGACGATCTCTCCCCCGACTCCCCAGGCTCGTCGTCGGCGTCGCGAAACAAATCGGTCATGGTCTCAAGGAAGGATTGCCAGAATCTCAAGAAGCCTCCTCACACCCGGAGGACCATCCTGGGCTGTGGCGGGGCGAATGAAGCTCTAATAACATGTGCCCGCAAAAACCAAGCCGACCGTGCTGCTCCTCAATCGAGCCTGTCGTCTTTTTGCTGGAAGCAGGGTCTGAACTTGAGGAGATTGTTTGGGCCAAAAACCGATCCTTAACGTAAGAGGGCTGCCGAGAAGCCGCTACCGCACATCATGCGATGTCATGCACGCAGACGGGAGTACGCTCGCGCATCTTGCACGAATCGCTCACTGCTGTGCACATTTTACGCATCGGCGGTCCTCACAGGCAGCTCAGCGCCGGGTGTCCCGGTCGTTGTTCCTCGAAACCAATGCCCGACCTCGCGAATTTCCCTCTTCCACGGCAGAAAGACCCGCCCTTGCTCCCACTCCTCCCCATGCCCGATTCCTCCAACTCGTTGTCCCCAAGTGATGCCTCCCGTACGTTCTCCGACATCATCGACGAGGTAGGCGACCTGCCCGATCCAACGCCGAGTGAGGAGCTGGAATGGGCCATCAATGAGTTCATTTTTTCCGGGGAGGACGACGTACAGTTTCAAGATGCCTGGATTACGACCCGACCCGTCCGGAACGTAGAAATTGAGGAGACAGTGCTTCGGGAAGGAAGCAAGATGCATCGCCTGGAGTGCCAGATCACCGGAACAGAATTTTTTGTGTCCAAAGGAGCCCTGATTCCCGTAGTGGTATTTCAAACGACGGGAGAGAATGACGCGGTAGAGCCCTGGACCAAGCGCGTGAATCCCCGTCTGGTGGCGGCTGGGCGGGAGGCAGTCATGGAGGCACTCGTGGCCTCTTACCTGCGCAACAAGCTCGTCGACGCGGGGGCCGAGCTGATGTGGGCCCTGCAACAGCTCAGCGTCCTGCGAGAAGTGGATGTGCTGGGGGGCGGGTGGCCCGACTTCGAGGCGCCGGAGAAAAGTACCGCCTACGCGGCGGACGAGGAGGGACCCGTGCCCGGCCTGAACGAGGCTCCGTAGCCCAGGGCGGCCCTCTCCCTCAATGCAGACAGGCCCCGAACTCCTCGCTGAGCCCCGCCGCCCCGATGTCCGCTGTTCGAATCGGGATTACTGGGTGCTGATCTGGCCCTCCACCTGCACTTTCACGCGGTCGAGCGTTTGCCATTGCTCCTTCACCGCCCGGTTGGCAGGCACCACCTCGACCAACAGCTGCGTGGCGTAGGGCCGGTAGATGTCGTACTTCACCTGCGTGAACTCCTGGGCCGTCGAGTAGGTCTCGCGGACGACGCCCCGCGTTGTCTTCCCGTTGGGTAGGAAGACGCGGACCGTGTCGTCCCGCTGGACATAGCCGGTGAGGTCGCGGTCCAGATAGGCGAGAACCACTACTGGCGGAGACGGCCGCGTGAGGCTGAGAACTGGTGTGCCAGCATCGACGACAGTAAATTCCTTCTCGTGGATCCGGTGAACGCGCCCGTTGTGGGGGGCCGTTACGACGAACGGTTTACACCCTGGATCCGGAGCCGCAGATGCGCCGGCCAGCTGATCCGTCGTTTCGCGGGCCTGTTGCCGCTGCAGCCGCAGTTGATCGATCTCGTCCTGAAGTCGGTAGATCTCCTCCTCCAGTTGATTGCGGCGGGGCTCCGTATTGCCGAGTTCTAAAATTTCCCGCCCGCGCAGGCGCTCCAGTTCCCGCCGCTTGCGCGCTAGCTCCTGCTGAAGGTCTTCAATGCGTTGTCCCAATAGTTGAGCCCGCTGACGACTCTCCCGTCGGTTTTGCTCCGCCGTCGTCACCCCGACGGGTTCACAGGGCTCCCCCGGTTCCACCCGTATCAATGAGTCCCCTCGAAGCACCGTCTCCCCTTCCTCCGGGTAAATTTCTTGAATCCGCCCAACCCGCTCCGGACTCATCATGGTGCGCTCAACCCGAATCTGCCCCGGCCCATCGTAGTGGTAGTAGGTGTAGACCGCGTACCAGATGGCCAGGCCCACGATGCTCAGCAGAAAGAGCCCGTAGAGCCACATCGTGATACGGGCCCGACGGGGACTTGGAGATTCCCCCTCGGGAGCCTCGCTGACGACACTTTGGCCCGACTCCCGGTTCCGAAGCCTCATGGTTGGTCGCGGATAAATTCGAGGAAGCTTTCGAGGTCGTGGAGGGCAAACCGATTGGCCTGTACGACTTTCTGGAGGGTGGAGATGGCCTGATCGAGGGTCCAGGGATTGGCGAAGTCCTTGGGCCGCAGGGCAACCACTCGTTGCTTGGGTGCGAAGTGCCGGGCCGCCTCCAGCGTTCGGCTCGCCCGCTCGCGGGTCTTCATGTCGCCGTAGGCCATCAGATACACCCGGTCCACGATCGTCGCGATCTGCCGGTACACGCGATCCGGCCAAAAGAGGGGCACAGACACCGCCAGTTCGCTGTCCTCCCCGATGGTGCGGCGGGCCGTGCGGAGCACCTCCAGGTAGCGGCGCAGATACTCGTCCTCACGCTGGTCGAAGTCGTCGAACATGTGCGGTTCCACATCGAGGTGGAGGGCACTTCCCTGGAGGTTCAGGTTTGCAATGCGGGACCGCGCCCGCTCCACACCGCCCGGCTCCACCCAGTGATTCGACGCGAGGAGCAACTCGGTCGCAATGTCGTTTTTTCGAGCTTGCTCCTGAAGGGCTCGCACCCGTTTCATAGGGGTATCGTGGCCGGCACTCACGATGAGCCGATCAATCTTGCGGGCCTGGGCCAGTTCGATGATAAAGTCATTGCTTTGCTTCCGGAACCCCTCCGACCTGATGTACAGGGACCGCTTGCCCGAGCGCCCGCGGACCTCATAGGTTGCCACAGGATGAATGTTTATGAGACTCGGGTCGAACGGCTCGCGGGCCGCGCTGAAGGCCCGTGCGACCTCTTCGTACACCTCGCCGTACGCCAGTGCCTTCTCGATCGTGGCCTGGAGCAGTTCGGTGGCGGCCTGGAGCGCCTCATTGAGCCGACCGTTGCCCCGTACGGCGCGGGCTCCGAGCCGTCGCCGTACCCGGTCACGACGGCTGGAGACTCGGTAGTGCGCACGGATGGCCCGGGCCTGGTCTGCATCGAACCGTCGGTGAACAGTCCGAAGATTCGCCCGATGCTGGGAGAGGGCCAGCTTCTGCTCCCGCCGTTGCAACTCGGTCCGCTGCGACTCTGCAATCTCGTCGTTCCCCAAAATCCATCCGGTCAAAGGCTGGCTAAACCGCACGCCAAACTCAGGAGCCCTGGGAGTGAGTCGACTGAAGACGCTCAGTCGCGTGTCGAACGCCGCGTCATCCTGCAGATCGATGGCCCGGCGCTCTACCTTTCCGAGCCGGCGGCGAAGAGAGTCCCCCACGGTCGCCTGGGCGAGGGCCTCAAAGTTGAAGTCGATGAGAGGCGGATACGCGTCCAGCGGGGGAGGCTCATTCTCGTCGTGGACGCTGTCGCGCAGAGTTTGGAGCCGACGCTCCGCCTCTTGCACGTTTCCCTTCACCTCCAAATACGTGTCCAGGAGGACTTCTCCCTCCAGGTAGGCCTGCCGCAGAAGTCGCTTCCGGTACCGTCCCAGCTCGATCTTGGCCTCCAACAGACGAGGCACCATGCCTCGGAAGCGTCCCTGAACCCGGCGCGCTCGGCACGTTTCGGTCCGCTGGATCCGGGCCAGTTCGGCGGTCAATCGCTCAGCCCGAGCCCGGGCGCTCAGGAGATTGCTGCGCATCTGATTCCCGAGCAGCCCCTGACTGAGGAGGCTCCAGTCCAGGCCCACGTAGGTCCCTGAGATGCCCGCCCCCGTGCCCGTCTGGATTCGTTGGCCGTACCGGCCTTCGACTTCCAGCCCGAGCTTTCGGTTTAGGTGTGTGGATTCTTCCGCGAGGGCGGCAGACCGGGCTGCCTCGGGCACTATGGCGTCGCACCCGACATCGTAGAGATGCGCCAGGTCGGCCCCCGTGTAGACTGAATCCCGGCTCACGTCCCTGACGAGCTGGACGGTCTTGCGCACTCGTTTCCATCCAATTCTTGGGGAAACCCCCCCTCACCCGACGGATCCCACCCCTCAGCCTCCCTCAGAGCGGTGAGAGTGGCCCCGTCTTCGGCTCCGGTCGTCCCCGGCTCCGCCATCTGCCCGTCATCCATCGCAGCCCGGACAGACTGCGTCGTCGATCCGGGCTGAACGACGAAGGCGTCCGGATACTGGCGGGTGAGGAAGGTGCGGGCCCGGCGGGCCTGCGCCCGGGCCGAAAACGTCCCCATACGCACCCGGTAGTACTTTCCCCCCTGCACGATGATGAGCGACGGATCGGGGGCAAAGACATCGCTGGGGGCCTCGTCACTCACCTTCGCCCACCACCGGCGCGCTTCCACACGAAACGACTCGGCCGCCGCCCGCTTCGTCGTGGCGTACAGTTGCACCCGAAACGCCGAGGCGGAAGAGTACGGCGTTCGGTTCGGCCCCTCGTCGGTCGGCGTGCCCCGGCTGGTCGGCGGCGGCGCCTCCTCTACGATGAAGGCGCCGGAGTACTGCTCGCGGAGAAAGTCTCGCGCCCGACGGGCCTGCGCCTGGGAGGAAAAGGCGCCGATGCGGACTCGATGGTAGAGCGAGTCGTGCTCAACGGTAAGTGGCGGTGTGGCCGAAAACACGTCTTCCGGGGCCTTATCTTGCGCGTCCGTCCACCAGTCCTGAACCTTCGACCGGAACGACGCGGCCGCCTTCCGCTTCGTCGTGGCGTACAACTGTACCCGAAAGCTATCGGCCCCACTTTTCACCCCCCCTGTCCGTCCGGCGACGATCTCCGCACCCGGCGATCCGAGGGACCCGCCCCCTGCCAGGAGGACCGCGGCCGTGAGGCCCAGGGCCGCACCCCGGAGCCACCAAATAGGAGATCGGCGTGCATGCATTAACGAACTGCGAGTGGTGAGCACTACCAACTCCCCCCAAACTCCCGAAAAGGTCGTCCGCACGTGTGACTACAGCCACCGCCAACACCTGTCAACGACACGTGAAGTTTGATACACTCATCGGTCGACGCCTCGTTTCTGTGCGACCGAGACCACTCCAAGAAATCTCCCCTCCTCCCAGACCCACGCTTCATCGCTCCCCTGGCTGTCTTGCCCAGCGAGACACACGTCATCGCTTTTCTGTGCCTGGGAACAGTGCGACGTGGAGCCCCAAAAACGAACAACACCTCTCAATTCGTATTCTTATCAGCCAAGGAAAACGTGCAAAGCCGCTCCCATATTTTTAGGGATAAAAAATGTGGAGAGCAGCACTCTTATCTGGGAGCCTACGTCCGGCCACCATGCGCTCTGTCCGGGAATGGGAGCCTCGAGATCGGTCTCGTATTGACTTGCAAAGATCCATAGTTTTCGGGGGAAACGCAACCTCACGTCGAAGATAGCACATCCAAGATTCCCTTCCTGACGATTGTCCCTGGTCCTGTTTTCCTGTGTCGATTGGCCCGCGCCCGCTCAGGGGGAGCACGACTCCCCGCAGGGCTTGACGGCATCTTCAGGGGCACGCGCGCCGCGACCGGAACTGTCATTGCTGCATACCGTCGGATACATTCCAACATTTCGCGGGGATTCCCCGCACCGACAAAGGGCAAGTCCCGCACGGCCAGCTCCCTCTGAACCCCGTCAGGGCCGGAAGG
>JBDGQN010000143.1:8134-14090 GCA_042219055.1 Salinibacter sp.
CAGCGGTAGGAGGTCGCAGCGGCGCGCTGCGGGCCGCTTGCCCTTTTTCTTTTGTTTGAAGGCCCTTGTATGGGACCGACTCCTGCACGCCCCACCTCGAACCGGTCCCATCTTTCCGCGTTTAGCGGCTGAAGAATGGATCCCCAATCAGAGATTTCCTGTACACCCGAGTTCTGTCCCCTTTTCTCTCATCCACCATGCTGACGTCCTTTCTTTTAGGCTTCGATCCAATCTTTCTTGTCGGCCAGTCCGGGCAGGGCGGAGGCGGATTCGTCGGTCTCCTCCTCCCCCTCGTGCTCATCATCGGGGTCTTCTACTTCTTCATCTACCGCCCTCAGCAAAAGCGCGAGGAAGAACATCAGGAGATGGTGGACAACCTGGAGCAGGGCGACAAAATTGTGACCGTAGGCGGCATCCACGGCACCGTACAGAAGATTGACGAGGAAAGCATTCTCGCTCAGGTCGACAGCAAAGGCACGCGCCTCCGATTCAACAAGGACTCCGTTGCGAGTCTCGCCAACGACGAGGAGTAGGAAGATCCGGAGGCTCATCTTTTGTCTGATCCCGCCCGCCGCAAGACGCGACGGCCGACGAAGGCTATTCTGATCCCGTCGCCCGACCCGGACCGTCGCTGTTCTCCTCGACCCCGCATCCGCTCTCGTTCGAGGGAGGGAAATCGGTCTGTACGTGGGCCTTGCGTCGACGGACGACGATCCGGTCGCACGAAAGGCCCTCGTCCTTCGTCGAACCGAATGTCCTTCCCTGCATTTACGGACCTGCCACGCTCCGCCCCGGGTTTCCCGGAATTGTTCGTTTGCCGGCGTGGGCCCAACGCTGCTCCGCCTCCGTGACCTTGCCCGTCCAATGACGACTGAGCACTCCCCCGCCGATCCCTTCGACACCATTCCCGACGCCATCTCCGCCGTGCAGGCCGGGGAACTCGTCATCGTGGTGGACGACGAGGACCGCGAGAACGAAGGGGACTTCATCGGGGCGGCCGAAGCGATGACGCCCGAACTCGTCAATTTCATGACGAAAGAGGGGCGGGGTCTGCTTTGCACGGCCATCACGCCCGAGCGGGCCGAGGAGCTCGAGCTCGACCTGATGGTCGAGTCCAACTCGTCGCTCTACAGTACCCCCTTTACCATCTCCGTCGACTACCGGCAGGGCACGAGCACCGGCATCTCGGCGGACGACCGCGCCAAGACCATCCGCGCCCTGGCCGACCCGGAAGCCTCGGCCTACGAGTTTGCGCGACCCGGGCACGTGTTTCCCCTCCGCGCCCGCAGCGGCGGCGTGCTGCGGCGGGCCGGCCACACCGAGGCGGCCGTCGACCTGGCACGGCTTGCGGGCTTCGAACCGACCGGGGCCCTCGTCGAAATTATGAATGAGGATGGCAGCATGGCCCGCGTGCCCCAGCTCCGGAAACGGGCCGAGGCCCTGGATATGCCCCTTATCACGATCCAGGACCTCATCGCCTACCGCATGCAGAACGAGCGCCTCATCGAACGGGAGGCCGAGGTCCAACTCGACACCGCCTTCGGTACGTTTCAGGTCGTGGCCTACCAAGAAACCCTCACCGGCGACGTACACCTTGCAGTCCTCAAGGGCGAATGGAGTGAGGATGAGCCCGTCCTGGTGCGTGTCCACTCCCAGAACGTACTGGGGGATGTCCTGGCGGCCCGACGCGAGGCCTACAGCGAACAGCTGGCGCAGGCGCTCCTCCAGGTGAAGCATGAGGGACAAGGGGCCATCCTGTACATGATGCAAAGCAACCACGGCCAGGGTCTGCTTTCGAAACTCAAGGACCTGGAGCGGCACCAAACGGAAGGCAACCGGACGGCCGACGTTTCCCTCGAAATGGACCACCGCGACTACGGCATCGGCTGCCAGATCCTTCGAGATCTCGGCATCCGCAAGCTTCGGTTGCTCACCAACAACCCCCGTAAGCGCATTGGGTTGGCGGGATACGGCCTTGAACTCGTCGAACAAACGCCCATCAAACTCCCCGAAGGCGCCGAGGACGAGATGTCGCAAATCGCGGCCGACCAGCTCACCCCACTTCTCATGGACCTGCTCGATCGCGAGCCGTAGTTCAAATCCGACACTGAACACTCTTTGTCCTCGCCGCTCACCGAACGCACTCGTCCTCGCTCCTCTCCTGCTCCCGGCCCCCACCCACGTAGCATGTCCACTACCTTAATCTTTCGGACCATCTACGCTCTTATTGCCATTCTCGGCGCCTCCCTCACAGTGGTGCGACTGCGGGCCGGCGACTGGCTGGATGCACTGTTGCCCCTTTCTATTACCGCCTTCTGTGTCTATCGTCTCTACACGATCTCGGACTCTGAAAAATCGGGAACGTCCGATTGAGTCTCCGTTCCTTGCCGTGCAAGCGGCCACAGCCCCGCCCTCAAGTATATCATCCTGTCCCGACCTCCCGGTCGTTCACGGAGACCCCTCGTTATCCACAAAAATTGTGGATAACCCGTGGATAAGTGGCGCATAACATCTGGATAATCCGTGGATCGAAATGCACCGACGAACGAACGTGTATAACTGCAGAGGCTATCCACAGCCGTCATCGTCTTTTCCACACTGTGGATGAGTGTTCATAACCATCAGGTCGATTTGCCGTAATTTGCTGTGGATGCCCGTGGAAACGTGGAAAACCCCCGTCAAATCTGCCTTCAACGCCGTGTACCGGCTTTCGTCCGGGGAGCCTTTGTGGATAACCTCGTGCACGAGTGCCGCACCTGTCCACATCCGGCCCGGCTCAATGTGGGCAATCCGATCATCCACATTTCCACACGACTAACAACAACAACCATATCTTTTAAAAATCCCAGGGGTCCTCATTCATATTAGGCCTTGTGGATAACTTGACTGATGGGAGATTTCCCTCTACCGATCGATATACTCCTGATCGCTCAGCGAAGATTCGGTATACACGACTATATCGGATAAGAAGGAGGCATTCTCGTTGAGCAATGTTCACAGAGGGAGTCGTTCGGGGCCTCAAGAACCTCCCCTGTCGTTTGCGCCAGGTCCTTTGCGGAGAAGTCCCAATCTCCAGCGTTTTTCCCAGACCTTCTGTCCGTCGGTGGACAGCCAAACTGCTCCGGCTTGAGCTGTACTCCGCACCTTCATCCCGTGACTCTTCCATCTCGCGATCACTTGGCTGTCGGGCATTCCATACTGCTCTTCCCGACCCACACTCACCACTGCGTACGATGTGTCATCCCCGTCGGACACCCTCTGCACGAACGAGGGCGAGCTGCTCGTCGAAGAGCCGTGGTGCGGCACCTTTACAATCCGACTCTCGAGCTGGCTCCCGTACGCCCGAACTAGATTCTGCTCTGCAGGGAATTCCACGTCCCCAGGGAATAGAGCATCCACCTCACCGTAGCTCAGATGAAGCACTACGGAGGCGTTGTTTCGGCTTTCTATATCACGCCGGGGTGGCGGCGAGAGGACCTGTGCCCGCACAGAGGAACCCAGCGCAAGCGTGTCCCCACGCCGCACTATCCGCTGAGGAACGGACTTGCGCTGAATGAGCCGCTGGACCTCCTCGTACAACTCCGTGTCAGCAGTCCGCCCGCTCCGCACGACACGCCCAATGGGCACCTCCCGCAAAAGTGTTGGTAATCCCCCGAGGTGATCTTCATCGGGATGCGTGATGACGACCGTGTGGAGACGCCGAATCCCCCACCGCTCCAGATACGGAAGGATGGCAAACTGCGCCGCACTCCCCTCTGGTGATCGGGGACCCGTATCCACCAGCACGTGACGCTCCTCCGGGGTGCGAATGAGAGTGGCACCACCCTGTCCGACATCAAAGGACACCACATCGAGCGTCGGCCCCGCGCTCCGCCCCACAGCCCCGTCCCACACCGACACCGTTGCCAAGAAAAAGGCCCCGACGATCCAACGCCATCGATGGCGTGGCCGCGGCCACTGTGCCAGGGCCACGAGACTCGCCAGGAGCGCACCGAGGAGCCACGGATCCGGCACCGGCATTCGAATACCCGCCCACGCGAACCATTCGGCTCCGTACCGAGAAGTAAGCAGGAGCCCCTGCACGAACAGGTCTGCCGCACTGCCAAACGCCGCGCCAACCATCGTCCCCAGTGCTCCCAGCGTCGCCATGAGAATGGCCGCCGTGAGCGCCAGCCCGGTACAGGGAATGCCGACGATGTTGAGCAGGACCCCAGCGGCGGACACCCATCCAAAGTGGTAAAGAAGCACCGGCGCCGTTCCCAGAATGGCAGCGGCCGACACCGTGGTCGAGGATACGACCCATTCCGAAACTTTCGACTCTCGACACCACTCCGGTACCATCCCCAAGAACCGCGGATTGAGCGTCACGATGCCCGCCACCGCAGCCATCGACAGCTGAAATCCGACGTCGAACAGCGCCGGAGGCCGCATGGCCAACAGAACGAGCGCGGCCACGCCGAGGGTGTTCAGGGAATGCGCCGACCGCTGAAAGAAGATTCCTCCAATGAACAACGTTGCCATAATCACGGCCCGAACCACAGACGGACGTCCTCCCGTGAGGAGCATGTAGAATCCCAGCACGACGATTGTGAACACCGCCCGCGTGCCTTCAACTGTTCGCCATTGCAACCGGAGCCGCATGAGGAGAGGGCGAAGAAGAGCATAGAGGACCATCCCCACGAGGAAAACGTGGAGCCCAGATACGGCGAGAAGGTGCATGAGACCGGTCTTGGCAAAACGGTCCCGCTGAGCATCCGTCACCCGGCTTCGATCCCCGAGGAGGAGCGCCTGAAGAACAGCTCGTCCTCCGGCACTGGGCACGAACCGCTCAATCTGACGCCGAATGTGCACCCGGACTGCTACGAGAGACGCTCCGACCACGCCGCGTCGATTCCCGATCACAGTCACGCGGTCCGGCGTTCCCACGTACATCGTACAGCAGACGCCCCGGCGAGCGAGATACGCCGCATAGTCGAACCCCCCGGGATTTCGAAGACCGGGCGGTGTTTGCAGGGCTCCCCGAAGCCGGAGCACGTCTCCCTGACGAACGGTGGGGAAAGGTCCGAGGTCCTCCTCCCACGGAGAAGGCCGAAGCGTAACCCGAGTGCGTCCATCTACCGCGGCGGTGTCTCGTTGTGGTAGGATTGAGTCGACCGACAGGGTGAAGCGTGTCGTCTCCCCGGTCCGTTCGGGAGCGTCCACAACGGCGCCTTGTAGGGTCGTTGCCTCGTTACTCGCCCGAGCGGCCGGCGCTAAAGAACGAGATGCGGGCAGCCGGTAGAGGGCGTGCCGTGCACCCCCCGCACACACCACGACGAGGACCACGGCGGCGATGCGTCCGAGTGGTGCAAGCGTAACCAGCCGTGTCCGGGCCCACCAGTGCGTGCCGACGAACAGCCCGACTCCGACTCCCGCTCCCCCGAGCCAGAACCATACGGCCCGCGCCGCCCAGAACGACTCCGCTGCGACCCCGAGCCCAAAGGCACAGGCGACAAGGAGCGCCGGATAGGCAGACCAGTGAACCGACGAGTCGGGACGCACGAACCGAAGGCCATTTTCCGGGAAGCGCAGGATCAGAAGACACGTCTTGCCACCGGAGTCTAACGTTCGGCGGTGAAAGCCAAGACCGCTACCCACTGCTCCGTCGTTCAGAACCTGTTTGGTGAGCGAATGCGAGGCCGAGACACAGTGGTCGAAGTTGCAAAATGGCGCTCAAACGAGTCCCTGTAGTGGAACTACCGGGCGAGTGCAGAAGCCATTCTGCGCTGGGAACGCAGTGACCGAGTAGTTCCCAGGCTGCACGAGATCTACGCAGTCGCAGCGCTGGGAGCGGAGCGACCAAGTAGTCTCCGGGCTGCGCTGAGAGCGCAGCGAGGGCCGAGAAAACGAGGTCATGCTGCCCGCAGCACGAGTACTCCCCGGGGTGGCCGTAAGCGTCTCGCCAAACAGGTTCTCA
>JBDGQN010000144.1:0-17222 GCA_042219055.1 Salinibacter sp.
GCCGCCGTGCGCTGGTGCTTCACCTTGTTGAGTTCGGCCTGGGCCTGATCCACCCGTGCTTTCGTCTGCCCGAAGTTGAGGTTTTGCTGAATGCCGATGCCAGTGCGCGTGCCGGTACCCATGAACGAGTCCCCCACGAAGGCATTGTCGGGATTGGGCCGTTCGGGAAGCGTAATGCTCTGTGAGAGGCTAGCCTGCACGCCGATCTGGGGATAGTAGTTGGACTGCGCCACGTCCACGAGCGCCTTTCGGGCCTTCACTCCGGCCTCGGCCTGAGTGACCTCCGGGCGATTCTGCAGGGCGCGCCGAACGTAGTAGTCAAGCGAGTCCGGATGCACGGAAAACTCGACCGGCCGAAGCTCCTCGGCGGCCGGCACTACGGTGGTGCCCTCCGGCAGGAAGAGCAACCGCCGCAAGGCCGACCGCGCGGTGGCCCGGTTCTGGTTGATCTCGACGACACGGCGCCGGTACTCCTGCTCCGTCAAGCGGGTCTGGTAGAGATCGGCCTGGCTCACGCTCTTGTCCCCCTTCTCGAGCAGACGCTTGATCTCCCGCTTGGCCCGGTCGATGACCTTTTTGGTCCGATCGGCGAGTTGGTCGAGGGCCTTTGTGAGCAACAGATTGTAGTAGATTTTTCCCGTGCGGACGGCCACCTCCAGTGCCTTCCGGTCCACCTGCGCCGCCTCTACGTCAACGCCGTGCCGGGCCGCCCGGATGTTGCCCGACAGCTTTCCCCAGGTCCAGAGGGGCTGGCGCACCGAAATCTCGAAACGGCCGAACGGGCGGAGGGCCCCGAGGGACCAATCGTTCTGGCGACTGGGGTGGAGGTAGCGCAGCTCCTCTGGAAAATCGGGCGAGACGTTCCCAACGTCGGTGAGTCCCGGCGCGAAGGAGAATGCTGTGTTTAGGGAGACATCCGTAAGGAAGCGGCTGGCGCGGGCCTCGTCACTCCGGGCCTCTGCAAACCGGCGCTGGGCCCGACGCTGGTCCACCTCCGGGCTCGCGTCGAGCGCCCGGACAATCGCCTCCGTCAGGCTGACCCGCACCGTGTCGCCGGGGGTCGCAGTGCGAGGAGCGGGGGCGTTCTCGTTCTGTGCGTGCACGGAGCCGATCCCGATCAAGAGCCCAGTGAGCACAAAGAGCACGAGGGTACGGGCGGCGGCAAACGGGGTCATTCCGGTGGTGGGGAGCGTGTGAGGTCGATCAAGGATCCTCCCCAACGTTGCTCTCGGCGTGTCCGCAGGGAGGATGATGGGGCCGCCGTGCCCCGAGCGAAGGTAACACCTCGGCTCGGCACACGCCCGGTCGCGTGGCGTAGAGAGAAGTCCCCTGTTCCGAGCCCAACCCCCACTCCGGCCCATGTCTTCAAACGACGGTCCCCGTCCCCTCGGCGAGGTGCTCGAGGAGGTGATCGACGACCTCGGGGTGCAGCAAGAGATCGATGAGGCCCGTGTCATCGAGACGTGGGCGACCGTGGCCGGCGACAAAATCAACAGTGTCACCGAGTCGGCCTGGATGAAGGGCGCGACGCTGTACGTAAAGATCACCTCGGCCGCCTGGCGCCAGGAACTCCACATGAACCGGCGCAAGTGGCGCGACCGCCTGAACGGCGAGTTCGACGCGGATCCCGTCGACGAGATCGTCTTTCGCTGACGGGCACGCGTGTCTTCTTCGCGCTCCTACTCCTCGTAAGCCCGGAGGGCGAGCGACGTGTTGTGCCCGCCGAACCCGAAGGCGTTGGAGAGGGCCACAGTGACGGGTCGCTCCTCGGCCTCATTGAACGTATAGTCGAGATCGCAGTCCGGGTCGCGCTCCTCGAAGTTGATAGTGGGAGGCACCACGTCGTGCCGAAGGGCCTGAATGGTGCCGATGGCCTCGACGGCGCCTGCGGCCCCCAAGAGGTGGCCCGTCATGCTCTTCGTCGAAGAAACGTTCAGTTCATAGGCGTGGTCGCCGAAGACCTTCTTCAGGGCCTCCGTTTCGGCCTTGTCGCCGAGGGGGGTAGAGGTGCCGTGCGCGTTGATGTAGTCGACGTCGGTCGTCTCGATGTCGGCGTTGTCGAGCACGCGGTTGAGGGCGAGGCGCACGCCGCCGCCCTCCGGGTCGGGAGCCGTCAGGTGATGGGCGTCGGCCGACATGCCGATACCGATGATTTCCGCGTAGATGTTGGCGTCGCGAGCCTCCGCCCGCTCCCGGCTTTCAATAAAGAGAGCGCCGGCCCCCTCCCCCATCACGAACCCGTCGCGGTCCGCGTCGAAAGGACGGGAGGCGTGGGCCGGGTCATCGTTGCGCGTAGACAGGGCCCGCATGCTGGCGAATCCCGCGATGCCGAGCCGCGTCACGCAGGCGTCGGTGCCGCCGCAGACGGCAGCGTCCATATCGCCCTCCTGAATCATGCGGTAGGCATCCCCGATGTTGTGGTTGCCCGTGGCACAGGCCGACACCATCGCATGATTGGGGCCCCGAAAATCGTGGGCCATCGCGATCTGTCCCGCGGCGATGTCGGGGATGAGCGTCGGGATGAAGAACGGGGAGGTGCGCTTTTCGCCTCCTTCGATGAACTCCTCCGCCTGGTCCCGAAAGGTTTTGATTCCCCCGATGCCGGTGCCGTAGATCACGCCGACGCGATCTTTTTCCTCCTGGGACATGGCGTCCGGGTCGAGCCCAGCGTCCTGAACGGCCTGATCGGCGGAGACGAGGGCATACTGGCTAAAGGGATCGACACGCCGGGCCTGCTTGGCATCGAGGTGGTCCTCCGCGTCGAATCCGTCGAGCTCACAGGCAAAGGTCACGCGGAGCCCCTCCGGATCGAACGACTCGATGGTGGCGGCGCCGCTCTCCCCCTCCACGAGCCCGTTCCAGTATTCATCCACCGAGAGCCCGAGGGGGGTAAGCGCCCCCATGCCCGTAACGACGACGCGACGTGAGGTGCCAGCCATACTTCTGTTAAATTCCTACCTAGAAATGCAGTCCGCGCGCTAGACCCGTGGACCCGGACGCCGGTCCGCCCCGCCCAACGGGCCGAGCGCTACACGAGGGACGGGAATCCCTGAATAGCGAGGGGAGCCCACTACGCCTTTTCCTCGAGGTAGTCGATGGCGTTCCCAACCGTCGCAATCTCCTCGGCCTCCTCGTCGGGAATTGTCAGATCAAACTCCTTCTCGAACTCCATGATGAGTTCGACGGTGTCGAGCGAGTCGGCGCCGAGGTCGTTCGTAAAAGAGGCCTCGCGCGAGACGTCCGACTCGTCGACGCCCAGTTTATCAACGATGATCGACTTGACCGTGTCTTCGATGTCGGTGGCCATGGTTTGGCAGTGTCGTTGCTGATGAGAATCATACAGATGAAAAACCAAAGGGTGCTTCCCCGCCCTCGATGCACATCGGGGCTGGGGAGCATTCAGCCGTGCAAAACTACAACGGGGGCCGTGGAGAAGCAATGCCCCCCCTCCGTTTGATGCAAGCTTCGCACTCAGACAGGCCCATTCGGGGGGTGTTAGGCGCGTCTTTACAAAGTGACGTTGGCAATGGCGGGCCCGCTACTTATGTTACCGGCCCTTTGTGGAAAATTTCTTCTGACCTCCTTTCCCGTCGCTCTTCAATCTTTCTCTGAAGAGGGGCTGTTCTCTTTCACACCGACCGGCTGTACACACCATGGCTTACCGCTTCACCTCCGAATCGGTCTCGGAGGGTCATCCCGACAAGATTGCCGACCAAATCTCGGACGCCATCCTCGACGCGCACTTGGCCGAAGACCCCCAGAGCCGGGTGGCCGTCGAGACCCTCGTAACCTCCGGCCTCGTGGTACTGAGTGGCGAAGTCACGTCCCAGGCCCGCGTGGAGGCCCGCGAGATTGCCCGAGATGTGATCCGTGACATTGGATACACCGATCCTCGCGTTCGGTTCAACGCCGACGCGTGTGGGGTCATCAGCAGCCTCCACGAGCAAAGCGCGGACATCAGTCAAGGCGTGGATGGGGGCGACGAGCAGGGCGCTGGCGACCAGGGCCTCATGTTCGGCTACGCGTGCCGGGAAACCCCAGAGCTGATGCCAATGGCCATCACGTTTGCCCACCGGCTCGTGCAGGAGCTGGCCCACATCCGCAAGGAAACGGACAAGATGCCCTACCTGCGACCCGACTCGAAGAGCCAGGTCACCATCGAGTACGAGGAGGACCGCGTGACCCCGCGGCGGGTGCACACCGTCGTCGTCTCTACGCAGCACGACGAAGGAGTCCCGCAAGATGAGATCCAAGAGGACGTGCGCGACGTCCTTCTTCCGCGCGCCCTCCCCACGGAGCTTCTGGACGACGACCTCATCCTCCACGTCAACCCTACGGGCCGCTTCGTTACCGGCGGACCGCACGGTGATACGGGCCTCACGGGCCGCAAGATCATCGTGGATACCTACGGAGGCAAGGGGGCCCACGGCGGCGGGGCCTTCAGTGGCAAGGATCCGTCGAAGGTGGACCGGAGCGCAACCTACGCTGCCCGCCACGTCGCGAAAAACCTGGTGGCGGCGGAGCTCTGCGACGAGGCCCTCGTGCAGGTTGCCTACGCCATCGGCGTGCCCGAGCCGGTCTCGATCGACGTGTCAACGAACGACACCGGCATCCTGCCCGACACGGAGCTTTGCGAAATGGTGCGCGAGCACTTCGACCTCTCCCCGTCGGCCCTCATCGAACGGCTCGACCTCCTGAAGCCGCGCTACCAAAAGACGGCCGCGTACGGCCACTTCGGGCGCCCCACCTTTCCCTGGGAGGAGCTCACGCACGTCGAGGCCCTCAAGCGAGACGCCCCCCGAATGACGGCGTAGCCCAATCGTCTTTCCATTTGAGGCCTGAATGCCCTCGTCGCCGGTTCGGCGGCGGGGGCTTTTCTGTGTGTCGGATCTCGGGCAGAGCCCCCCAGACAAAATCGTTTGTAACCCTTCCGGAGGGGACTCGTCCACTGAGTGGTTACTTTCGGAAACGCCTCGAAAATGATGTACGACATTGAGGACATTCCGGACGTGCCCTCTTTGGTAGTTCCTCTCACCGATCTCCTCCGCACGATTATGAATCGCCACTGGTCTATTCTCTTCCTCCTTGCCGTTGCCCTTGGCCTATTCCTCGTCGCCGGTTGCGACACTACCGGCGTCTCCTCCACCGAAGAGGCCGGGACGATGACGCTAAACATGACCGGGTCTTCAAGCAGCAAGGCAATGGTGACGACCTTCTCCGATCCTGCGTCTCCCGACAGCATTCAGGAAGCCCTCGTCACAATCTCAGCGGTCTCCGTCGTGCCCACCGCGGATACCAGTGAGGGCGACTCCACAGACACCGGTGTGTCCGTCCTGAGCGGCAAAGACTTCACGGTCGATCTCGTGGACCTGCAAGCTGGGCTCGACACGACTCTGACCAAGTTCGAAATCCCGGCCGGCAGCTATAGCCAGATCCGCCTACGCACTGCCGAGCGCGCAGACGTCACCTTTGACGACGGCTTGCAGCGGTCCGTAATGATCGCGAGTGGTCCCGAGAGTGGCCTGAAGCTCAACGACCCCTTCACAATCGATTCTGCCCAGGACAGCGTCGGCGTCACGCTCAACTGGGACGTACAGGAAGCCCTGAAGGGCAATCCACAAGGTAACTTCGTAATCACCCCGGTGATTGACGCGACCGTTACGCTCAACGCGACCGGAAATTAACACCCGGTTCCAGCCTCGTTTCTCGGGGCCCCACCAGCCTCCCGGGCGGCCGACCGACGCGAAGGAGGCCGCCCGAGGAGGGGTTCCCCCTCCCGGCTATAGAGATCTGCGAAAGACAGGCGGCACTATGACGGCCTCTGCCGACGCTGGCACGCATCCTGCCCCTATGCGGAAACCGTGGTCGACGAACGGGTCGACCGCCTCTGCCCCACTGTCTTTCCGCCCGACGCAATCGCGGTATGTCGCACGACGCTCCCGACGGTACGTACGCCCAGCGCGTGCAGGACGGCGATCGGGACGCCTTCACGGTCCTCGTGGAACGGTACGAGGGCATGGTGTTCGATCTTGCGCACCAGTATGCCGACCAGCCCGAGGAGGCCGAGGACCTGGCTCAGGATGTTTTCCTCAAAGCCTTTCGCCGGATCGAGGACCTTCGGAATCCGGGCCGATTTGCCTCTTGGCTTTACGGCATCGCCTTGAATCGGTGCCGGGACCACGCCAAGAACGTGCGGCGCGACACCTCCCCCTTCAGCCGCTCCGAACAAGAAGACCAGGCGGTCATGGACGACGACACCACAGCCCAGGACGAACAGCTCGTCGCCGAGGAGCATGGTGCCCAGTTGTGGGAGGCCCTCTCGGAGCTGTCGGCGACGTATGCCACGCCGTTCCTGCTGAAATATCGCGACGGACTTACGTACAAAGCCATGTCGAAGCGACTCGACGTGTCGGTGAGCGCCCTCAAAGTGCGCGTACACCGTGCCCGAAAGAAACTCCGAACTTTGCTGGCGCCCTACCATGAGCAGCCTCGAGCCTGACACGACTGTTCGCCGCTTTATCGACGGGGACCTGTCCGACGACGAGGTGCCGGAGGCCCTCCACCGCATCGCCGAGGATCCGGACGCCCGGTCCCTGCTTCAGTTCGAACTCCGAATGACGCAGAACCTGGCCGCTTCGGGGTCCCCTCAACCCTCGTCCGAGTTCGCATCGGCCACAGTCGAGCAGTTGGAGGAGGAACAAGCCTCCGTTCCCTCGTTCCGAACCCGCCTCCGCAACTGGTGGCGAACCGTGACCCGCCCGCTCATCACCATTCCGGTGCGCCCGGCACACGCGATGGTGATCCTGCTCCTTGCAGGTGCATGGTGGACCTGGCCGGGACCGTCCTCCGAGCCTGTCCCCGTCGCCTCCTCCCCTTCAACTTCACCCCCCTCCGTCCAGACCACCCCTGCCTCGACCCCTCAACAGTCGCAGACGGTATGGACGCGGTTCGTCTACACGGCTGACAACGCTGAGTCCGTAGCTGTAGCGGGAGATTTCAGCCAGTGGCGTCCCATCCCGCTCTCGCCGCGGACGGTCAATGGGAAGACCGTGTGGACCGGACTCGTCCCCGTCTCGCGCGGCGAGCACGAGTACCAGTTCGTGATCAACGGGGAGAAGTGGGTCACCGACCCCCTCGCTCCGGTCACGGAAAGCGATGGGTTCGGCGCCAAGAATGCTGTCTTGAAGCTCTAATCCCCACGACCGTGGCAACACGCCTCCTCAATCAGCTTGTGCGCCCTATGTGGCGGATCCTGCTCGGACTGTCGCTCCTCGTCGGCCTCCTTCCGGAGGCCACGTCGGCGCAGCAATGGACCGGGACCGCGACCCTCCGCGTTACGGCGGGCCGTCAGACCAACGCCTACCTCGATCCGGTGCTTCGCTCCTGGGACCCGCTCTCCGATCCGGCCTTCGCGGCCGTCACCCCGAAGATCAATCTCGTCCGCGACGCGAGGCGCTCCCGCCTCCTTGTGGCGGCCAAAACGCGCCTGTATCCGCGCCGAACCCGTGCGCCGCAGTTTGCGCAAGGCTACGCTCGCTACCGGTACCAGTTGTCGCCCTCGTGGACGATTGGCCTCCTCGGCGGCGGCACGCGGTATCGTTTCGTCTCGTCGCACGACAGCTGGTGGGTCCTGCCCGCCGTGGAATGGTCTGCCTCATCGGGCGGCAGCCTCACGCTGCGGGGCGGCGTTTCACGACGCTATGCGGCCCCCGCCCGATCGGTTACCGATCGCCAGACCAGCGCTGTGGTGGCCTTGAACGGCGACACGTGGCTTTCCGACCGGTTCCGCATAGCGGGGCGTCTGTACTGGAGCAACGGAACGACGAGTGCCTCCGACATGCAGTTCGGCGGCACGGGGGCCTCGGTACGGGGCACGTATTGGCCGACAAACAAGTGGTCCGTCGAGGCTGAGGCGGCCGTGGAACAGGTGCGGTACAGATCAGGGGCCTCCTCCACCGCTCACGACCGCATCGGGCGGGCCGGCTTGAAGATCCGTTGGCACCTCCAGCCGCCGGTGACCCTCTTCGCACAAACGCAGGCGTCAGCGTCTCGCCTCGCCGGAACGGAGGGCGTCGACACCGACATGTACGTATCGGTGGGGCTCCGCCTGCAGACGAGCCGTGTGCTTGGGGGACGCCCTCCATCCCCGCCTCCCCGCCGGCACGTTTGCACGCCCGTGGAGGAGGGGATCCGCGTGCAAATTCCCTACGACGGTGCCGGGACGCCGCACGTGACCGGCGACTTCAACGGTTGGTCCCTCCCCGGTATCCCCCTGACCCGATCCAACGACGGCACCTGGACGACGACCCTTTCGGTAGAGTCAGGGGAGTATATGTACCGCATCCGCATCGTCGACGGGGGCAACGCCCGATGGCTCAACCTTCCTTCCTACGCACAAACCGCCGACGATGCGTTCGGCGGCACGAACGGCGTGTGCACAGCTCGATAGTCCCATGATTCAGCGGCAATTTTCCATGCAGAAGTCTCGGGTGCCCAGGGCTTGGCTCGGAACAGTCCTCGTCTTTCTGATCCTGGGAATGGCTCCCCCACGCGTTGCGGTGGGACAGAATGCCGAGGTGCAATCCCTTCTCAAACGAGGTCGCAAGACTGGAGCCGATGTCGACCAGATGGAAATGGTGGCTCGACGGGCCCGTCAGAGGGGATTGAGTGCCGAGGCCACGGCATCGTTGCTCCGTCCGGCCGTCGCGCTCGCCGAACAGAACCTTCCGGCCCGTCCCCTTCTCTCGAAGACCCTCGAAGGTCTAGCCAAAGGAGTGCCCGTTCCCCGCATGCACTCCGTTCTCCAACAATACCAGGTCCACACAGAGCAGGCCGGGCAGATCGTGACCCAATGGACCCAACAGTCCGAGGTTCGCCAGCTTCTCGGGGCAGGAGACGCCCCGCAAAACACACCGCAGAAGGCCCCCACCCAGCTGGTGACCGCCGTTGCGGAAGCCCAGCAGCAGAACATCCCCGCCCAGGATCTCAAGGCCTTCTTGAAGGGCCTCCCGAACAAGGTCGAGCGGCGTCCAGTGTCTCTCGACCAGGTGGCTACGGCCGTCAACGTACTACCCGACCTCCCTGGAAACGGGACCTCTTCCGAAACGGCGCGGCAACTCTTGACCTCGGCCTTGAATGCCGATTACAGCCCCGAGTCGCTCCGCAAGTTGCCCTCAGCCCTCCAGAGTGCCCACCAGGAAAGCAAGCAGCCCGTCGATGCGCTGGCCCAGGGTGCCGCTCAGGCCATTGCTCGAGGCATCCCCGCTACCGCAGTGTTGCAGAGTCTCTTTCAGGGCGGACTTCCTGGGGGCGGTCCTCCTGCCGGCACCGGTCCCCCTGGACGAGGCCCCGGCACAGGGAAGCCGCCCGACACCGGCCCGCCCGATGGCAAGGGTCCCCCCGACGATCCGCCCGGAGGCGGTGATCCCCCCGATGATCCCGGGGGTGGCCCTCCCTCGTAACGACCGGGAAAGGCTCCATCGCTCTATGCCGCCCCCTCTTCTCCAAGGAGCCGGACGACCGTATCGCCGTCGCCGGGGGCACGTAGGCCCGAAACATCCCTACGGTGCCGAAGGGCGTGGCGACGTTGACCTCCCAAGTGAGCGTGATGACACCCCCAATTCCTCGATCGCGTCGATCGTGCCAGCGGCATGTCGGCGGTCCGTATACGCGAGACGAGGCTGTAGACCACCGCACCCCGAACTTCTTTTCCGAGATGCCGTCCGTGGAGGGACCCGACACCGGGTTGCCGCCGGCATCGAACGCACGGCCTCCGTTCTGGAGTCCCTCGCTCCCCCCTGCAGAGCCGTACGAAGATCCAAGCGGCAGGCCTCCTGCTGGGCGTTCCGCTCTCCTCGGGTGTACTGAAACCGGCCCGGTCACGGAGGACGAGATGGAGGACGAGGGCCGTTTCGCAAAACGGCCCGTCCTGTCTTTGGAGCGTAACGGGCGACCGTCACAGCCCACTGAAGGACAGAGCTCACAGGAACGAAAGCCCGTACGGACAGAGCGGAAAATTGTGCATGATCGTGGACAAAGTGTGGTTCCAGATAACCAGCGTGGCCTCCGACTTATCAAGAAGTCGAATAGCCTAGAGCCTCCCCTCCTCAGCGTTCGTCCCAATTCCCGCCGAAACGACGGGACGTGCCCCCAGCACCTGTCGGACCACACTGCCGATTTGTCGGAAGTCGCAATTCCTTTACAAAATATTGCCCACCCCTTCCCAAAAAGCCCCCTGTTGGACCGCATTTTGCCACGCAATAATTACACAACGTTACGCGTTCGGGAACACGTGGTTATGTAGCTGATTTGGAGTATTTTCCGCTTGCGACTTAGCAGAATGCTTCCCACATTGTACCGTGAGATAGGCCACGGCCCGACGCTCGGCACTCCAGCACACAGATTTTTTCTACGCATATATGGCGAAGGACAAGGCAGAAGTCGTCACCAAAAAAACAACCTCGAAGGATAAGAGCGCCTTCAATCAGCACGAGGCCCTGCAGGAGATGAGCGACGAGGACCTCATGTCGCAATTCCAGGCCGGGACCGTGGAGGCGTTCAACATTCTCGTGGAGCGGTACTCCGACCGCCTGATGCAATACCTCTACCGCTTCTTGGGCGACAAGAAGCGGTGCGAGGACCTGCTTCAGGAAACGTTCCTGCGGGTGCACCGCAATCGCCACTCCTACCGGCGGATCGCAAAATTCTCGACATGGCTCTACACCATCGCCGGGAATCTGGCGCGTTCCGAATACCGGAAGCGGAAGCGGCGGCGGATGCAGTCGATCCAGTCCGTCAACCGCGACAATGAGGAGTACGAGATGGAGATCCCGGACGAGTCCTTCTCGCCGGACAAGCACGCGGAGAGCACCATCCAGGATCACTACATCCAGGAGGCCATGAACGAGATTCCGCCGGCCTTCCGCACGAAGCTCCAGGCCCTCCTCCAGGACGTGTATCCGTTCCAGGAAGAAGAGTAGTCTCTCCCAACGCCTCCCCATGAGGGAGGGCGGCCCCGACATTTCTCGACGCCGGATCCCTTTGGGGGTCCGGCGTTTTTATTCTGCCCCTTTCTCTCTTCCATCCTGCTTTGGATCCCTATGGACGTCCCCGATCCGAGCCGCATTCAGGTCGACACGGACGCGCAAACCCTGACCGTCGAGTGGACCGATGGGCACTCGTCGGTCTTTCCGTTGGCCCGACTCCGGGCCGCCTGCCCGTGTGCGAACTGCGAAGGAAAAGCCATCGACCACATCGCCCCTCCCGACGACACCGATCCGTCCCCGGACCGGCAATGGACCAACCTCGACATTGAACCGGCCGGGAGCATCGGCATCCGCATTACGTGGGACGACGGCCACAACGCGGGCATCTTCCGCTGGGACCGACTGCGTCAACTGCAGCCGAAGCGTGATGCGTGAACGATGCTGCCTTAGAAATCACGCCTCACGTATCACGCTGCACGCCTTACGGGTCACGCGTCGTCCTCCTCTCCCTCCAAGATGTCATCGATGCGGGTAAGCACGTCCTGGAGATGCATGCGCGTGGCGTCGTCCGAGGTCCGGCTCAGTCCCTGCCCCACCGCCTCACGCAGTGTGCGGAGCTCCTGCCGCACGTACGCCCGGATGTCGGACTGACGCACATCCACCGGCGTCTCAATCACGTAGTCCTCGTAGGCGTCCGGCAGATCTTCAGGCTGAGCCTTGCTGGAGAGCAGATGGTCAAGCCGTTCGAGGTAACCGCGCTGCAGGTTCCGGCGATACGGACCGATCGCCGCGCCCGTGTCCAATTCTTTCCAGATTCCCTGACGGAGATCGTCAAGCATCGCGCCGAGCGAGTACACCTCGCCGTCGGCTATCGCTTCGGCCTCCAGCAAGCGGGCCATCCGCTCCGGGCTGAGCAGCGTATTCACGACGCTCACCTGGGCTTCCCGCACCCGATTTAGGGCCCCGGACGCCTCGATGCGGCGCAGCACGTCCGCCTCCACCAGCCAGCCGGGCGCCTGCAGGCCCTGCTCGATCACGAACCGAAGCGCCCGACGCTGCCGAGCGGCCGGGACCGGGTCGTAGACCGGCCCGTCCTGCGTGTACGTCTTGAACGTCTCGCGGATGCCGCCCACGTGCCGGGCCGCGTGGCCCAGGTAGCGCTGCCACTGGTTCACGACCGAGCCGTAAATCTCCTCCAGTTCCTCGTAGTTGCTCCCGTCTTCCCGGGTCCACTCGATGAGGTTGGGCACGATGCGCTTCAGGTTGGCGACGCCGAGGCTGCCCGCCGTCACCACGTCGCGCCCCAGGTCCTCGCTCTGCGAACGCGGGTCGACCGGATTGAAAGTCTGCCGGCCGTAGAAGTAGCGCGGGTCGCCGGCCTTCTCGCGAATCAGGGTGTCGAGCTGTTGAGCCTCGGCCTCCGGACTGCCGGCCTCGGGCATCGCCTGGTACCCCCAGCGAATCGACCACTTGTCATAGACGCCAATCTGTGGCAGGAAGGTCTCCACCCCGTCTCCCGGCTGGGCGACGTAGTTGAAGCGGGCGTAGTCCATGATGGACGGGGCCGTGCCGTGGTCGGACGTGTAGGACGGGGAGCGCAGCGAGTCGACCGGGACGGCGTTGCTGGAGCCCCAGTTGTGGGGGAGGCCGAGGGTGTGTCCCACCTCGTGAGCCACCACGAACTGGAGGAGCCGGCCCATCACGTCCGTGTCGAAGGTCTGCCCCCGCGCCTTCGGGTTTACCGCTGCGGTCTGGACGAAGTACCAGTTGCGCAGCAGGCTCAGGACGTTGTGGTACATGCCAATGTCACTCTCCAGGATTTCGCCGGAGCGCGGGTCGTGCACGTGAGGCCCGTATGCGTTCGGCACCTCCGAGGCAAACCAGCGGACCGTCGAGTAGCGCACGTCGTCCGGGTCGAACGTCGAGTCGACCTCGGAGGGGGTCTTGGCGACGATGGCGTTCTTGTAGCCCGCCTTTCGGAAGGCTTCCTGCCAAGCTTCGATGCCCTTGGCGACATAGGACCGCCACTTTTTGGGCGTGGCGGGGTCGACGTAGTACGTGATCGGCTCCTTCGGCTCTACGAGTTTCCCGTTTCGATAGGCCCCCATGTCCGCCGGCTCCAGGCGCCAGCGGGTAATGAAGCATTCCTCGGCGGCCTGCTGCTCGTTGGAGCTGTAGTTAATTCGCTCCACCCCGAAGTATCCCACCCGCTGGTCACACAGGCGCGGCGTCATCGGATCGCCCGGAAGCAACACCATCGAATGGTTCATCTCGACGCTGATGGTGCCCGTCGACTCGCTCGACGGTGGATTCTTGGCGGTGTACGTGAGAATGACCTCCACGTCCGTGTTCTTCGGAAAGCTTTCGACGCCGTTCAGGTAGGTTCGCTCCCCATCGAGTCGACGCACCTGGTACTGCTTGCGGGCATCCTGAGGAAGACCGAGCGACGACACGTCGCTGGTGTAGAGGTCCGTCGCGTTGATTACGACCCCGGTCGAGTCCTGGTTGAGGGCCTCGACGGAAAACGACTTCAGGATCGGCTCGAAACTCGAGTTCTGAACCGCCTGATAGACGGGATCTTCGGGGTTGGCCGTCTTCTCGTAGCTAACCACGCGGAGGAGGAGCTCGTCCCCGCGCCGCTGCCAGCGCAGGACCTGCGTGTTGGTCTTCTCGCCGCCGTAGGCCAGTTCGGCCTGCGCCTTCGCCACCCGCGACACCATCAGGAGCTCACGCCCCATCAGGGAGTCCGGAATCTCGAAATAGAGCTTGTCTTTGAATCGGTGGGTCGTGATGAGCCCTTCGTCTGTGCGGGCCGAATCCGGAATAACTTTGCCGAACGGCTTGAGCCCTCCGTTCTTCTCGCTCTGAGACTGCTGTTTCTTTTGGGAAGCGGCCTGCTGCTGATCGCCATCCCCCGACGCCCCGAGGCCGGCACATCCCATCGTGAGCGAAACGAGGACGGCGGCCATTCCCCAGCGCATCAGACGCGTTGGGAACTGTACAGAGGTGTGCATGCAAACAAGGAGTCAAGTAAGGAAGATGCGACGACGGTTCCTTCGGGCTCGGATCTTGTGGTCCCCCCTTCAACGCGGAGATGCTCCAAAAAGGCCCGATCGACCGTCAACATAAACCGAACTAAACCGACCAAAGACAACTGCGCTGTCGCACTTGGGATGAGCTGCACGTGCACGTCATCAATCGAGGGGAAACCCGCACAGATTGTGCAGACGCACGTCCAGCGGTCATCATCCGAAACTACCCCTAACCGACCGCCACCCTCTCTACCCTCCGATTTGAGCAATAGCCACGAAGACGAGAATGATGCCCACAAAGACGCCCAGAGCAATCAAGATTTGTCGTTTCACGCGACGATTCATGACGAAACGTGGGTGTTGATTCGAGGACACGAGGTGATCGGGGTGGGCGTACGTAACTCGCACATCCGGCCCGCCTTCATCGCTTACGGGTGTTAAGATCGGACAAACTGAATGTCTTTGTCAACCGCCCGCCACGGCCCCGGCGGCCGGCCTTTATCCCTCAGCACCGTCCGACGCTAGTGCGGAGGCCGTCTCGCCTTCTGATTCCGGACGACTGGTGGGGACCACCACGAGGCTGGGAAGCAGAGAGCTGATCGCGAGAAAGACGGCCCCAAATCCGAGGAAGAGCCCGATCCGCCAGAGTGCAGGGAGGGCGGCGAGGTCAACGAAAAAGAGCTTGCCCACAAAGAGGGCGAGCGTGGCGAGCCCCCCAACTTGCACAGAGCGCCGGTCCGTCCACGCTCCGCCTACCAGCAGGGCCGCCACAGTTCCGCCCCAGACCGCCGAGACATAGGCCTGTCCGTTGGCCAAAGGGGCGAGTTCACTGGCCCACCACCCAAGCCATCCCGCCAGTACGGCCCCCCGATAAACCGACTGCAGGGTTGGCGTTCGAACGAACCGGGCAGCGCCCAACGCAAGGCCCAGCGTGAGCATTTGGCCGAGGGCTGGGATCGAAACGAGGGCTGCATCCGAAGCATCCGCACGAACGAGCTGGGCGGCAAGCAGCCCGGCGATGGGGGCAAAAAGAAGGTGGGTCCCGATACGGACGGGATCGTCGTCTGCAAGACGAGGGGCGATCGCGGCGAGACTAGCCGCTGTTATCGTCCACACAACGAGAATATAGGTCGTCCCGTCCGTCATCGGAGCCAGTTCGCCGGCCCACCATCCCAGCCACCCTATCAGGGCGACGCCCCGGTAGGTCCAGCGCAGCCATCGACGGCGCACGAGCATGGACGCGCCTGTGATGCCCCCCAGGACGACCAACTCGCTCAGCACGGCGGGCCGGACGATCGACCCCACCTCCGGACTGACGTCGGCGAGACGCCCCGCGAGCACGATGGTGAGGACGACGAACAGGCCGTGGCCGGCAACTCGGAGTTCGCCCGCGTCGAGGCGACGAGAAAGCTCCAGGAGCAGGACCGCCTCCACAGCCCAGGCCACGAGGAGCGCACTGCCGCCGAAAACTTCGCTCAGCCCGTAGGCCGCCAGGACGGCGGCCACGAGCCCGTGCACCGGTGCGTAGCGAGGGAGGGAGGCCCGCCTTAGACCCAGGTGCGCCCCCGCATAGACCACAGCCCCCGCCGCTGCGACCCCGGCCCACACCGCATCTGCCGGACTCCACAGAAGCTGCGAGGCGCCCAGCGCGAGGAAGGGCGACACTGTGACGAGCCCGTAGACGGGTCGGTTGCGTCCCACCAGCCGATCGATCCAACTGGGGAGTGGAGAGCCCGGCCATCCGTCCGGATGGGTCTGTCGAAACAGTGCCCGCACGACCGGCGTCCCCGCCAGCAGGACCCACGCTCCTATAATGCCCACCTGAAGGGCCCAGACGTCGGGCGGCCGCTCGCCAATCTCCCCGGCCCGGACGGCCGTCACGAGGAAGACGACCCATCCGCCCGCAACCGTCGTGTAGAGCAGGGACCGCCAGCCCTGCGCGAAAAAGATGGCACAGGCCCCCGCCAGCACCGTGCAGGTGTAGGCAGCCAGCCCCCCCACGCTCCCCGCCGCGCTGTAGAGCAGGAACGGCGTGCCGAGGCCGCCAATCGTGCCGATGATGGCCAGGCTGGACTCGTCCTGTTGTACAGCGAGACCAATGGTGGCCACCGTGACGAGAATCATGCTCGCATACGCGACCGGATAGGAGACGAGGCCGTACAGCTGATACGCGGCGAACACCGTGGCGTAGAACGTGGCGCTGCTGCCGCCCAGGAGGACCTGGCGGAGCCGACGCCGCGTGTCGTAGACGCGCAGGCCTGTGGTCAGGAGCGCACTGCCCAACGCGCCCCCGAACCCCACCCGCACCGTCGGCACCAGCCAGCCCTGCTCCACGGAGTACTTGAAGAGAAAGGCGAGCCCGAAGAGCAGCAGCCCGATGCCAACGTAGTTCAGCCAGTCTTCGCTGCGGAGCCCTGCCCACGCGGCAAGGCGATCGAGCACCCGGTCCTCGCGACTCTCGGGATCCGACGAGGCGTCCAGAGGGGACTGGGACGGCGCGGTCTGTCTCGGCGTGGAGGCGACCAGGGCGTCTGCCTCCGATGGCTCCTCGTCTTCCGGCGTAGGAGAGGAGGGATCGTCGTTCGCGTCCGCCTGGGCTGGGGCTGTCTCGGCGGCCGGGTCCGGAGCGTCTGTCTCTCCTCGCGGTTCTTGTGATCTCTCTGCCGTTTCGTCGTCCGTCCCCGTCCGCAGCCGTTTCACCTCCGACCGCAGCTCGTCGAGGGCCTGCCGCTGCTCGGCGAGCGCGCGTTCCAGACGATCCACGCGGGCCCGCAGGTCGGAGTCGTCGTGCTCACGGTCGGGGGAGGATGAAGAGTCCATTCGACCAGCGACGGATCGGAAAACGAACGTGGAGGCTGGGAGGCGAGACCGGAACGGTCTCGGGGCCTGGTGACAGCCCATCACATTCACGCCTATGTTACGATGCGGCCCCTCCCACTGCTTCGTCCGGAGCGTTGAACATCAGGCAACCGATGCATCCTTGTCAACATTTTCCCAGCGATGAGGGACCGCTCCGCAGCACGGGAAGGCCTTGTGGCACGCCGATGTGGTCCGTCTAATGCAGCCTCAACCGGTCTCTTTTGGGAAAAAGTTCTCCGGATCTGACGGAAGAAGATTATCCCGGAGAGATTGGCCCACTACTACCGACTCCGGTGGATTCGGGGAGATTTCTCGACTCCGCTACGCTCCGCTCGAAATGACTCTA
>JBDGQN010000145.1:0-16110 GCA_042219055.1 Salinibacter sp.
ATCACGACGACTACACCGCCCTGTACGTCGGCAACTACATTCTCGGGGGCGACTTTGCTGCGCGCCTGATGTCCACAGTGCGGGACGAGATGGGGCTCACCTACAGCATCCGGTCGAGCCTCTTCGGCATCGCGACGCACTACACCGGCTCCTGGCAAACGAGCATCACCCTGAGCCACGACGCGGTGGAAGAAGGCATTGACGCGACGAAAGACGTGATCCGCACGTTTGTGGAGGAGGGCGCTACTCAGGACGAACTGGATGCGAAGAAGACGACGATCACCGGCTCCTACGCCGTCGGGCTCGCTACCACCGAGCGTCTCGCCCAGTCAATTCTGACGAACGCCGAGCGTGGGTTCGAGGTCTCCTACCTCGACGACTTCCCCGACGAGATCCGCGGTCTCACCCTGGACGAGGTGAACGAAGCGATTCGGAAGTATCTCGACCCCGATGCGATTCAGGAGGTGCTTGCCGGCACGCGCCCGGAACCGGTCGAGACGGGGAGGTAGCGTGGGTGTGGGGCCGTGTGCGGGGGCGACCCCATCGGCTGGTCTGCTCGTCTTCGGAAGATGATTCCTCTCACGCTCTGCCTACTCTCCTGCTCACCTCCCCCAGTGCCTGTTGAGCAGGACGGGGGAGCCGCCGGGCGCATTGCTCTTACGCACTGAGTACCCGCTCTCAAGGCTACGAATCAGTGGCTTCGTCCCGGATAATCGAGAGTCGTTCCTCCGCCGAGAGCGGGGGTTCTTTGGGCATCAGGAATGCGAGCGCGAGGTACGCTAGCACGAAGGACCCCTGAGATCCAATCACGCCGACGACGAATGCGATACGGATGAGGGTGGAGTCTAGATTCAGGTATTCCGCGATCCCGCCGCACACGCCCAGCAGCTTTTTGTCGGTTCGCGAGCGCATGAGTTTCTTTTTGCCCGACTTTTTGGGCTCCTCCACCACCTTGGTCTGACCCGTTTCGGCCTCTACCGCCTTCTTTTTCGTCTTCTCGGACTCGTCCTCCGAGGAGCTCGAGCGCCACGTGAGAAGGCCGAAGCCGAGAAGAATGACCCCGATTCCCACGAACCAGGGGAGGATGAGGTCGGAAAACACGAGGCCCGTCCACACGCCGAGCTCACTGAGCAGGTAAATGGTCCCCGCCAGAATCAGCGTGAGGCCCGTAACGGTGGGCAGGTTGAAGAGGGTCGACTCCCCTGTGTCGTCCTCAAAGTAGAGGGCGTCGAGCTCCTCGTCCGAAACGTCGTCGAGGTTGAGGGTCGTCTCCCCGACCTCAAACGCAGAGGGCTGTTCGAAGTCCGTGGATTCACTTGAAGAGGGGCGGGATCGAGAGCGCTCGCGACTTGACATGACGAGGGAACGGCTGTGAGAGGAAAGGCGGGCGAAAGGGGCGAACGATCAGGAGCTGGTGTCAATAACAGCCTGCTCGGTCACGAGGGTCGTCATGGGCACGTCATGGGGCGCCTCGGGCAGGGAGGGCACCACACAGGCCTTGTAGACGAGCGCGATCCGCGGACACGTCACCGATTGCAAGAAAGCATCGTAGTATCCGGAGCCGTGACCGAGACGGTGTCCCCGACGATCGGCGCCCACGGCCGGCACGAGGACGAGATCGAGTGCCGTCGGGGAGACCCGTTGCGTTCCCGTCGGTTCCTGGATGCCCCATCGATTCGACGCCAGGGCGGTGGGGCCCTCGTAGCGCCGGTGCTCCAGGGTAGGGGTCTCCGCATCGAAGCTTGTAACGACCGGAAGCACCACGTCGGCTCCCCGTTCCCGAAGTGACCCGATCAGGGGACGTGTGTCGACCTCGCCCCGATTGGGAAGGGGCCAATACACGTGCACGACCTGACCGTGAGCCACGTCGGGGACTGTGAGGGCGCGATGCACGATGAGACTGCTCCGGGCCCGGTACGCTGAGGGCGAGAGGGACCGGCGGTACTTGCGGAACTGCGTCCGCCAGGCGGCCTTGGGAGCCGGGGGGGAGGTCATGAGGAGCCCGATAAGGACCTGCGTGCAACTGCATCGAATCTATACAGACAACGAGGAGCAGTGTCGAATCGATCCCGACGTGCGGACTGTCAGAGCGCAGTTCAGACACAGATTGTTACAGGAGACCCGTTTTCGATCTCCCGCCGAGGGGGTGGCGAATTATGGATGAACACCCCCGTAGAAACGGATCGAAGTCCGGCCGCGAGTGCGTATAGAAACCGGTTAAGCCGCTGACTGAGAACCAGGACGGTTCATTGCCCTGATTTTTTAGATGCTTCGAGGGCGGCGACGTTTCCTTGGACCGACATTGACGAGACGAGTCGATTCCATCGCTTATGTTTGAGAATTTGTCCGAAAAGCTCGAGAGTGCCCTCCAGTCTGTAACTGGACAGGGCCGCATCGACGAGGTGAACATTGCCGAGACGATGCGCGAGATTCGGCGTGCGCTGCTCAATGCGGACGTCAATTACAAGGTAGCCAAGGAGTTTACGGACAACGTCAAGCAGAAGGCGACCGACGAAGAAGTGCTCACGTCGGTGACCCCGGGCCAGCAGTTCACGAAGATCATGCACGACGAGCTCACCCGGGTTCTCGGCGGGGAGCGCGAGGAGATTGAAATGGCGGAGACGCCGCCCACCGTCGTTCTCGTCGCCGGCCTGCAGGGCTCCGGCAAGACCACGTTTTGCGCCAAGTTGGCCCGCCATTTTCGGAAAGAAGGGCATGCCCCGTTGCTGGCCGCATCGGACGTGTACCGACCTGCGGCCGTCGACCAGCTTAAGACGCTGGCCGACCAGGTCAACGTCCCCGTCTACTCGATTGAGGAGGACGGTGAGATTGTGGAAGATGCAGTGCGCGTCGCCGACGAAGCTGTGACCGAGGCCCGCAATACGGCCCGCGACATCGTCATCATCGACACGGCGGGGCGCATGCACATCGACGAGGCGATGATGCAGGAGGTAGAGGACATCAAGTCCACCGTGGAGCCGAACGAGACGTTGTTCGTGGTGGACAGCATGACGGGGCAGGACGCCGTGAACACGGCCAAGGAGTTCAACGAGCGGATCGACTACGACGGCGTCGTGCTTACCAAGCTCGACGGGGACACGCGAGGGGGCGCCGCGCTTTCGATCCGGACGGTCGTCGACAAACCAATCAAGTTTGCCTCCACCGGCGAGAAGCTCGACGCGCTCACGCCGTTCTATCCGGACCGCATGGGCCAGCGCATCCTGGGAATGGGGGACGTCGTCTCCTTCGTGGAGCGTGCTCAGGAGCAGTATGACCAGAAGGAAGCCGAGCGCCTTGAGCAGAAGATCCGCTCCGACGAATTTGATCTCCAGGACTTTTACGACCAGCTCCAGCGCATCCAAAACATGGGCTCGATTAAAGAGCTCATGGGGATGATTCCCGGAATTGGGAACAAGATCAGCGACCTCGACATCGACGAGGACGCCTTCACGCACATTGAAGCCATCATCCAGTCGATGACGCCGGAGGAGCGGGCCCATCCCGAGATCCTGAACGGCACCCGTCGCCGCCGCATTGCGCGGGGCAGTGGAAATGAGGTTCGAGACGTGAACCAGCTCATCAGTCAGTTTCAGGAGATGAAGGACATGATGAAGACGATGCAGAAGATGACGAGTCAGGGGCGGGACGTCAGCATGTCCAACCTCATGGATAAGCTTACGGGGGGCGGGGGCGGACGAAGCCAGAGTCCCCGATAGTTTTCGTACCTCTTTCGTTCTACACCCTCTTCACGACTTTCGAACTGAACCCGACCGAAACGACGACGTGTCTGTAAAACTTCGACTGCGCCGCTTGGGGCGCAAAAAAATTCCGGTCTACTCGATCGTAGCCGCCGACCAGCGCTATGCACGAGACAGCCGCTACATCGAGGACATTGGCCGTTACTATCCGCTCCGCGAGCCCGCGGAGGTTCGACTCGACGAGGATCGGGCCCTGCACTGGCTTGAAAATGGGGCGCAGCCGAGCGACACGGTGCGCTCCATTCTTCGCCGCCGGGGCATCATGCTCCATCATCACCTGAAAAAGAAGGGGGAGTCGCCGTCCGAGATTGAGGAGGCCGTTGAGGAGTTCCGCGACCGGATGGCCCAGAAGGACGAGGAGGTCAAAATTGCTGTGGGGACTCGCGGCAAAGATCCGCTCGAACGGGAGCGGGAGCGGGCTGAGGAGATCGACGAAGAAGCCCGGCTCCGCGCCCAAGCCACGCCTCTCTCGGTGGTTCAGGAAGAGGCGGAGACGCAGGGGGAAGAAGCTGAGGCGCAAGGGGACGAGGCGGAGACCGATGAGGGCGATGAAGCCGAGGCCGCTGCGGAACCGGATGATGCGGAGGAAGCCGCCGCGGACACCGCCGAGGAGCCGACCGACGCGGACGAGGATATTCCTGACGAGGACGATACGAACGACGAGTAGCCTTGAACGGGGAGTCGTCTCCCTGATCCAATGTCGACGAACGCTTCTTCCTCCGATTCTACGCAGCCCCGTCCGGACTACGCGGACGTGTCCCCCACCGCCCTCGTGCAGGTCGGATTCATTTTCCGCCCCCATGGAATGGACGGGGAACTCAAGATCGATCCGAGTTCGACCGACGACCCCACCCGGTTCGAGGACCTGCCGGTCGTCTTTGTCGGGGCCCACCCGCATCGCGTCGCGCGCCACGCTGTCGCATCGGTGCGCTACCAGCAGACGAAGCGGGGCGTGTCGGTGATTCTCGGGCTGGAGGGAATCGACGACCGGGACGACTCGGAAGCGGTTGCCAAGATGAAGGTGTTCGCCACCGAAGAGGCGCTCGGGCTGGAGGAGGGAGAGCTCTTTGCGCACGAACTCGTCGGTTGGACCGTGGTGACGGAAGAGGGCTCGACCCTCGGAACTGTTGCCAACCTCATGGAAATGCCCGCGCAGGATATGTTCGTCGTGCGCACCCCTGACGACGAACAAAAAATGCTTCCCGCGGTCGAGGACTTTATTCTCGCGTTCGATGAAGAGGAAGAACGCATCGTCGTGCGCCCCATCGAGGGCCTGATGGACGGATAGCGGTCCCTCCGCCTGGAATTTGAACATTTACGGGTCTTCCGACATGGCTCGGACCATGCGAATCGACATTGTGACGGCCTTGCCGAAGCTCGTGGAGGGACCCCTACAGCATAGCATCCTCAAGCGGGCCCGGGAGGCGGACGTGGTGACCCTCCAGGTGCACGACCTGCGGGACTTCGCCTCCGGCAAGCACCGACAAATTGACGACCGGCCCTACGGGGGCGGTGCGGGCATGGTCCTGAAACCGGAGCCTCTCTTCCGGGCCGTGGAAGCGATTGAAGAGAAGGAGGGAACGGCGGACGACGTCATTTACCTCACGCCGGAGGGAGAGCGCTTCGACCAGTCGATGGCGAATCGCCTCTCGATGAAAGGGCACCTGATTTTGATTGCGGGGCACTACGAGGGCATCGATCAGCGCGTGCGCGATGTGCTCGTCACCCGCGAACTCTCGATTGGGGATGTGGTGCTGAGTGGGGGCGAGCTCCCTGCACTCGTGCTGGTTGACGCCGTGGTTCGGCTTCTGCCGGGCGCACTGGGGGATAGCTCCTCTGCCCTCACAGACTCGTTTCAGGACGGTCTGCTGGGCGCGCCCGTGTACACCCGACCCGCCGAGTATCGTGGACACCCGGTGCCAGACGTGCTCCGCTCCGGCGACCACCAGCGCATTGCGCGGTGGCGCGACGAACAACGAATTGAGAAGACGCGCGAGCGGCGCCCGGACCTGCTGGCAGACTCTGCCCCGTCCTCCGAGGCGTCGTAGCCGCCGGGTCCACTGGATCCCGGACGCACCTTTTGCATTTCGAACGGTTTTCTTCACTGAACGACACGATTGATTCCATGGCCAGTGATTTGATGGAGGTCGTCGAGGCCACGCAGCTCCGGGACGACGTGCCGGACTTTGACGCGGGAGACACGGTGAACGTGCACCTGCGCGTGGTCGAGGGCGACAAAGAACGCATCCAGCAGTTTGAAGGGGTCTGCCTCGAGCGCCGGGGTTCAGGCCCAAACGAGACCTTCACGGTCCGCAAAGAGTCTGAGGGCGTAGGCGTGGAGCGCATCTTCCCGCTCCATTCCCCGCGGGTCGCGAAGATTGAAGTCGTCCGCCGCGGTGTGGTCAACAAGTCGAAGCTCTTTTACCTCCGCGGCCTGTCCGGAAAGGAGGCCCGGATTCAAGAGCGCATGCAGGACGAGTAGACGGCCTGTCTTGGCGGGCCCCTCTCTGGGGCCGTTGGGCTCTTCACCTCGCTCCCGGACCCGAATCGTACTACGATGGACCTCGCAATTTGGGAGTATCCCCCCGCTGAATTTTTGGTGTCCGGATTCACTTCGGGCGCGGTGCAAAATCCGTTTCGGATCAAGCGGCATCGTCCGGAGGAATGTGCGGCCCTCTTGGTGGAGGACGAGGTGGACGTGGCGCTCATGCCCACTATGCTGGCCCTCCAGGCGGCCAACGCCCTCGACGTGGTTCCCAGCGTAGGACTTGTCTCGTGGCGGTATCCGTACGCTCGGCTGGTATGGAGCGGCGGCCTCCACGACTTTCCGGAGACCATCGCCTACGACCGGCGGGTCGCCCAGGAGCGAATTGTCGCCCGGATCGTCTTGCAGGAGCACTATGAGGTCGCTCCTACCTTTGTCCCCTATGACCCGCGTCCCCCGAAAGAACTGCTTGAGGTCGATGAGGACGCGGCGCTTCTCGTGGGGACGGACGTACCGTCCCTGCAACCAAAGCCGTTTACCATGGACATCGGCCGCGAGTGGTATGAGCTCGCCAACTACCCGATGGTATGGGGGCTCTACGTCACCAAGCGCGACCGGGCGACCGACGAGATGATCGAGGCCCTCATCGCTTCCGGCGAGGCGGCGGATGAGAACCGCGACGTCTGGGTCCAGGCACAGGAGACCACGGCCTCTTTGAACGAGTTTTACCGGGAGGACCTGCGCACGGGCCTCGACAAACTTGCCATCGCAAGCCTCACCGAGTTCCGGAAGTATCTTTTCTACTACGACGTAACGGAGGATGTCCCTGATCTCCCGTTCGTTTATCTCGAGGAGGACGAAGAGGCTGAAAAGGAGGAGTCTGGGGAGTGATGCGTGAGGAGTGTTTGTTCTCTGTTGCAGACCACGCATCGCGTCTCGTGAATCACGAACTCTCCGTCCCCCTTCGTTGCCCCTGGGGAGCGTTCTCAAGTCCGCGATTTGTGGAATCGTAGCCCTTGCCGTTATGGCCGAAGGCGTTGAAGTGATCGCCCGAAATAAGAAGGCGCGACACGAATACGACATCGAGGAGACCCTTGAGGCGGGACTCGTGCTCGAAGGCTCCGAGGTGAAATCCGTGCGGCAGGGCAAGGCGAGTCTCGACGGGGCGTACTGTAAGGTGGACCGGGAAGTGGAAATGAAGATCCACGGCATGTACGTTAAGCCGTATGAGGAGGCCGGACCGTTCGGGCACGAACCGCGGCGGACGCGAAAGCTACTAATGCACGATCGGCAGATCCAAAAGTGGGGGCAGAAGGCCGAGCGGGAGGGCTACACGATCGTCCCTCTGGCGCTCTATTTCCGCGACGGATGGGCGAAGTTGAAGATCGGGCTCGCGAAGGGACGCCAGCGGCACGACAAGCGGCAAGCTATCAAGGAGCGCGAGATGGAGCGCCGGATGAAGCAACAGCAGAGCGACTACAACTTTTAGCTTTTTGGGAGGGGAAAGGGTCGAAGTGAGCGAGTAGACGTGAGCGTCAGTGAGGAAATGGGGGCATCTCTTCGGAGTGCCTCTCTCCCCTCACGTCTCTGGGGGTCTCCAGGAGGACATGCTTCAATGGGGCACCTGTCGGTATCATTCACCAGACCACTGAGACGCAGAGGTAGCCATGGCTTTTCCGCCGGTCGACGAGCAACTGACGGTCCTCCGCCGAGGTGCGGAGGAGATTGTTCCCGAAGAAGACCTCGCTCAGAAGATCAAGAAATCGCGGGCGTCAGAGACCCCGCTCACCGTGAAGCTTGGCTGTGACCCAAGCCGGCCGGACCTACATCTGGGGCACACTGTGGTCCTTCGGAAGCTGCGTCAGTTTCAGGATCTGGGACACCGGGCCATTCTCATCGTCGGCGACTTTACGGGCATGATCGGCGATCCCTCCGGTCGCTCCAAGACCCGTCCCCAGCTCACTCTAGAGGAGACGCGCCGGAACGGCCAAACCTACTACGAGCAGGCCACTCGGGTGCTCGACCCGGATAAGACCGAGATTCTTTACAACTCGGAGTGGCTCGATGAAATGACGTTCAGCGACGTCATCGAGTTGGCCGCTCAGCAGACCGTCGCGCAGATGCTGGAGCGGGACGACTTCAAGAAACGCTACGAGGCGGGGAAGCCCATCAGCATCCACGAGTTCTTGTATCCGCTCGCCCAGGCGCAGGACTCCGTTCACATCGAGGCCGACGTAGAGCTCGGCGGGACCGATCAGCGCTTCAATCTGCTCCTTGCGCGTCGCCTTCAGGAGGCCCACGAGCAGGAGTCGCAGGTGTGCATGATGCTCCCGCTTCTGGAGGGGACCGACGGGTCCGACAAGATGTCGAAGTCTCTCGACAACGCCATCGGCATCTCGGAGGCGCCGGAGGACATGTACGGCAAGACGATGTCGATTCCCGATGATCTTATCTACCGGTACGTCGAGCTCGTCACCGACCTTCCCACGGAGCAACTTCCGAAGATCAAACAGTTCGCCGAGGCCAATCCACGAGACGCGAAGGCGCAGCTCGCGCGCCGCATCGTGGAGATGTACCACGGGGAGGCGGCGGCGGACGAGGCCGAGGAGCACTTCCAGCAGACCGTGGTGGAAGGGGGGGTGCCGGACGATATGCCGACGTACGTCCCGGACGCCGAGACGGGGGAGGAAGTCGGTCTCCTCAACCTCATGCGTCACGCTGGGCTCACTGACTCGAACAGTGAGGGACGGCGCATGATTGAGCAGGGGGCCGTACGGATCGACGACGAGAAGGTCACGGACACGGGACGCTATATCGATGTCTCCGCCGAGGCCCCGTTCACCCTTCAGGTCGGCAAGCGTCGCTTTGCCCGCATCGTGTGGAACGGGCACGAGTAGTCCCAACGCCGGCGGGCGTCAGTTCACGACGATCACTTTCCGCGTCTTCGTGAACGTTTCTCCGTTAAACCGCACGAAGTAGGGACCACTGGACAAGTGGGCAGAAGTGGCTGAGTTGATGCGGACTGTCTCCTCAAGTCCTTCTCGGACTTCCTCCTGCTTCAAAACCCCGACGCGCCGACCGAGGAGGTCGTACAAGCTTACTCGGACCTCTTGAGTCTTGCTGACCACGAATCGAAGCGTTGGGGTGGAAGCGGCGCTTCCCTGACTCACACGAATGTCTTTTACGAGCACGGCCTTTTCGTCGGGCGACGCTCGTCCGGAAGAGTTGTTTGCGTTATCTGAGGCGCTTAGGGCGAAATAGTAGGTTTTGCCCTGTTTCAGTCCATCCTTCGCATCGACTACCACGCTTTCTGTCGTCCCGGCCGGACCGGGGGAAGGGAGTCCCTGAACCCGTGTGGCAGCCCGGAAGTCCGATTCCGTCTCAATGGGGTCGGTGGCAAACCGGAGATCATAGGCCGTGGCGCGTCCGCGGCGTCTGTCGTCTCCGGTGGCCGTCCACTTCAGGCTGATAGCCTGTTCGGACGTGTTTACGTCGCTGATCCGAAAGTCCGTGATGGAACTTGGTGGAATCATGTCCGGGAGTTTCGTGCCGCCGCTGGTGCCGAGGGGGGAAGAATTTCGGCCGTCCCCGGTGCTTTGCAGGGCAAAGTAGTAGGTGCTGTCGGGCATCAGGCCCGTGACGCGTTTCTGCTGAACGGTGCCTGCCGTATCCGGAAACGGAAGCCCGGCCACGTGGGTAGCGGCCTCGAAGTCGGACGGGGTGGTGATGGGAGACGTTGAGTAGCGGAGGTCGTGCTCGTAGGCGATGCCCTGGTTCCCATTATCGCCCGGTGCCGTCCACTCCACCGTCATGGCTGTCGTGTCGAGCTCAGTGACGGTCAAATCATTGACCCTCGCAGGGGGCACGTCGTCGTTCGGATCTGTCTGAGGCGTGCCGTCGAGCGTGGTGGTCAGGTCGGGATTGTTCGGGGCCAGAAAGTCGGCGAGAGTGTTTCCCCGGTAGTCGCCGTTCTCGAATCCAGGAGTGATCCGACCGTACCAGCTGGGGCTGTCGTTTGGGGCGCCGCCACTGCAGGCGAGCCGTCGGCTGGCTCCCGAGAGGACGCCCACCACGCGATGGTTGGCACTGAACAATGGGCCCCCGGAAGAGCCTCCTTCAATGATGCCCGTTTCCCAGTCCGAGAGGTACCAATGCGTGGTCTCCGAGGAGGCCTGCGGAAACTCCCCCCAGCCTGTGATGGCTGAGCGGTCGTTGTCGAAACTAATCCGCTTTCCGTGTCCTTGAGGATGGTGGATTGATACGTTTTTAAAGGGAGGCGAGTTCAACCGCGCCCACCCGTTGAAGTAGACGTTGTAATGGAGGGGAATGTGGTCATCGATCTCGACGAGCGCGAGGTCCGATTTTCCGCTAATTCCCTCACCGCGGTGGGTATTCCCGTATCGGGCCCGAAGGATGGCCCCGGAGGAGGTTTGGTCGACGCGGCTGTAGCCGATGAAGTTACCGCTCTCAACTGAGCCCGGGGGACGACAGGAGGGACTCTGGAAGTTCCAGATAAACACCATCGTATTCGCTACGCGGGGGGTGTTCACGCAGTGCTCGGCTGTCAGGAAGTAGGGGGTCTGGTCTTCCGACGTGTTGTTCAACAGGGAACCACTACAAACGAAGCTGCTTCCGCCTTTCTCGTAGCTTACGAGAGCGACGGATCGGGCCTGCTTGCGCCATGGATCCGCCTGGTCGCAGGTCACGTCGAGGTGGCAGCTGGCCGACTTGGATCCCTTCTTGGCGGTGGGGGATGGTTGAAACGAACGGTACCCGTGGACGACCTTGCCGATGGTGAGATTGACGTTCGGGCGCCGAGACCGGGGGACTTCCATCTCGATCGTCACCTCGTCGCCGAAGACGAGCGGGGTTCGGTGCTGCCCATTTGTTGCGTCGCGGTGCGTGTACGGCCCCCGCACAAGATCGCCCTTGGATCCGTGTACGAAGAGCGTCGCTCCCTCCGGCAGACCAAACGCCGTAAATACGACACTCAGGGACGTGGCGCCCTGCGACTGGATGCGGAGTCGCCACAACCAGTTTCCGGACGGAAGACGCTCCCAGGTGCCGTACCGCTCGGGGGTGAACTGCGTTTTGACGACGGTGCCGTAGCGGTGCGGGCCGACCTGTCCCTGCGTCTCCCGGTCCTCTGCCCGCAGGGCGGCTTCGTCGACCTGCGGCAGAACCGTAGTCGGGACCGTTGAGGGGGCCTTGACCGATGAGTGTTCTTGGGACGGAAGGGGAAACTGTTGCTGCGCTTCTACCGGACGGGGACCGATGGTGGCGGCAAGGAGTGCGATGAGGAAGGAAAGCCAAAAACTACGCATTCGATGTGATATGGAGACAAACATGAATCACTTGCCTTCTGAAATCACCAGAGGGTGTGTCGTTCCCCTCGTTCTGTTCAGTGCCTTACCTCACGACCACGACGCGTTCGGTTCGGGCGGTGGAGGGGCCTCGGAGGCGGACGAAGTAGAGGCCACTCGGCAGAGACGAGAGATTGGTCGTCACGCGCTGTCGGCGAAAGGGGCGAACCTCGTCCTCGAACAAGACCCGGAGGCGACGCCCCAGGGGATCATAGAGCGAAACCTGCATGGTTTGACGGTCCTGCACCACGAAGTGAATGGTGCTGCGTGCACGAGTGGGATTTGGTGAGGGAGGCCTCAGAACGCGGAGGGTAGTGACTGGAGTGGCGTCTCGGGTGGTCACGGCCACTGGCGACGCGTTTTTCGCCTGATCCACGGCCACGAGCCCGAAGTAGTAGCTCGTGTTGGGGGCAACAGGAACCGTGACGGATTGGGGGGTGCCCGCTGGTTGGGGCGGGGGAACGTTGGAGACGGAGCGTGCGCTGTCAAAGTCGGCCTGGGATTGGATCGGTGCACTGGCCCGGCGGAGGAGGTACTTCGCCGCTGTGCCGGTCATGTTGTTGCTGCCAGGGGCCGTCCATCGGAGCGTGACGGTTTGCGAAGACACCGAGGCAACACGGAAGTTCGCCGGGCGTGCTGGGGCGGCGAGGGGCTGTCCCTGGATCGACATTGCACCTGTACCAGCCGGGTCAAGCCACTCGGCAAAGGTCGTGTTCTGGTAGTCTCCCTGGTTGAACCCGGCGGCGAGGCGACCATACCAGTCAGGCTGATCGTTATCGTCAGCGTCTCCATCCCCTCCACATCCGGCGAATCCCCCGGAGAGAACGCCCACCGTGTGCCCTTCAGAATCGAAGAGAGGAGCCCCGGAAGACCCCTTCTCCGTCGTCCCCGTTTCCCAGTTGCCAATGCGGAGATGCGTGTCGCCGGCACTGGACTGGCCGTACCCGGTAATCCGCGTCGGATCTCGGTCGAAGCTGATGCGCTTGGCGTGTCCCCTCGGGTGGTGAACGGTGATACTTTCATCCGTAGCCGTGGTGTCGCGGCTCCATCCGCTCAAAAACAGATCGTAGCGTGCGGGCACCCTGTCGTCAACCTCCACAAGCGTCAGGTCGGGTTTTCCGCTGATGTCCCCATCGTCGTGGGCACTCCCATATCGGGCCCGGAGCACGGCTCCCGACGAGGTCTGGTCCCAGGCCCCGACGGAAAGAGAGTCTCGGGGAAACGTCCCATTTTCGGGCGTTCCTGGCCGTCGGCATTGGGCCGTCTGGAAGTTCCAGTAGAACACCATGCTGGCCGCTTGGTTGGGCGTCTGCACACAGTGCTCGGCGGTGAGGAAGAGGAGGCGTGGATTCTGAGCGGTACTGTTTACCAGGGCGCCGGTACAGAACAAGTGATTTGAGCCGCGCTGCAGGGTATAGCCCCCCACGGCCTGCACCTGTTGGCGCCACGGAT
Organism: Salinibacter sp.; assembly: GCA_042219055.1. GTDB lineage: Bacteria > Bacteroidota > Rhodothermia > Rhodothermales > Salinibacteraceae > Salinibacter. The sequence continues at coordinate 13,059 of JBDGQN010000145.1, forward strand.
CGGCCTCCGGACAGGCCACGTCGAGATTGCAACTTCCCGATTTCGCGCCACCGCGAGCGGGAAGTGGGCGGTAGCCGTGCACGACGCGACCGACAACGAGATTGACCGCTGAGCGTTGGCCCGGAGCCACTTCCAGTTCGAGAATCAACGCATCGGTCCGTACGAGGGGCGTCCAGTGTCGGCCGTCTGTGGCGTCGGCCTTTGTGTAGGGGCCGCGGACGACCGTCTGTCCCGGACCATGCACGTACAGTGACGCGTCCGGGGGCAGGTCGAAGGTTGAAAATCCCACACTCATCGAGACGGCGTCGTCGGATTGAATCCGCAGTCGCCAGAGCCACCGGCCGGAGGGCAGCTGCTCCCAGGTTCCGTCCCGTCCCGGGCGGTAATCGGTGGAAATCGTGCGCCCGTACCGGTAGGGTCCCGTAGAGGAGGTTCGGTCTTCCGCCCGGAGGGCCGCCGCGTCGACGGCGGGCAGGGTCTCGACGGGCACGGCCGAGGCGGGAACGAGGGACTCGTAGGTCTGGGACGGCAACTTACGCTCCTGAGCCTGGGCCGGAGTGAACGGGAGGACGCCAGCCAAGACGAAGACTGCGAGGCGGGCCCCCCATCGGCGAACGTTCATTGCACAGCGGTCAGGTGGGGAAAGAAGTCAGGAGATGCTGGATTGTTGGCGGACCCGCTGATCCATTTCATCGACCTTCTCCGTAAGGTCCTTCTTGTACGCGGTCATCTGCTCGCGCAGGTCCGGGTCGTCCGTCCCGAGAATTTGGACGGCCAGCAGGGCGGCGTTGTCGGCGGCGTTGATGGCAACGGAGCCGACGGGGACGCCGCCCGGCATTTGGACGATGGAGAGGAGGGAGTCGACGCCGCTCATGGTACTGGTCTTGACGGGCACGCCGATTACGGGGAGCGGGGTGCTGGCGGCGAGCATGCCGGGCAGGTGGGCGGCCCCTCCGGCCCCGGCAATGATGACGTCAATTCCGCGCTGGTGAGCCGTTTCGGCATACTCCTTCATGATGCCGGGCGTACGGTGGGCCGAAAGGACGCGCATCTCGTAGTCGACGTCAAACTTGTCGAGCACGTCCGCGGCGTCCTCCATCACAGGCAGATCGGAGTCGCTTCCCATGGCGATACCAATGGGGGGCGCAGAAGAAGGCATATCGGTGAGCAGGAGAAAATGAGTACAAAAAAGCGAGGATGTCAGAGACTTATCGCCGCAGCGGCCTGCTCGGCGCGGTCCCGCGTGTGGTCCCGGTTGTGCCCGAGCGCCGTCACGTGTCCCATTTTGCGGCCCGGGCGCACGTCGGGTTTGCCGTAGATGTGGGCGGAGACGCCCTCTACGTCAAGGGCCGCCGAGAGACCGTCGGTGCGCGGGGGGGTTCCCTCGCGGTTCCCCAACACATTTACCATGACCGCGGAGGGCTGGCGTAACTCGGTAGAGCCGAGCGGCCAGTCCAGAATCGCCCGCACGTGGTTTTCGAACTGGGAGGTGGCACTGCCCTCGATCGTGTAGTGTCCGGTGTTGTGTGGGCGTGGGGCCAGCTCGTTGACGAGCACGCGCCCGTCCGGCATTTCGAAGAGCTCCACGGCGATGAGGCCGACTCCCTCGACCGCCGACACGGCCTTCTGGGCAATGCGCCGGGCGTTGTCGGCCACCGCGTCGTCGATGTCGGCGGGGACCTCCACGGCGTGGCACCGGTGGTCGCGCTGCTCAGTGTAGGCCACGGGATAGACGACCTGCTCGCCACTGGGGCGGCGGGCCACCTGCACGGCCAGCTCGCGGGTGAAGTCCGCAAACGTCTCCACCATCAGACCATCGTCGGCGGCCAAGTCAGGCCAAGCGTTCCGAAGCGCCTCCGCAGACTCCACTGTGGCGTTTCCGTAGCCGTCGTAAGCTCCCCGATACTGCTTCAGAACGACCGGATATCCAAACGCTTCCGCGGCGTCCAACGCCTCTTCGACCGTCTCGCAGCACTCGAATGCGGGCACGGGGCACCCTGCCTCGGCCAGGTGCGTTTTTTGAACGCCCTTGTCCTTGATGAGGGACAGGGTTTTTGGGGAGGGCCAGAGGGCAGTCTCCTGGGGGAGCACCTCGGCTGCCTCCTCCGCCGGGGCCCATTCACTCTCGACGGTTACCACGTCGCAGTCGGCCACGAACGGACGGAGCACGTCCGGGTCTGTCCAATCGCCCCCCTGCGCGCCGGCGTAAAATTGCATAGGTCCCGCGTCTTTGGGCGACAGTAGGTGTGGGTCGATGCTCATGCGCACGGCCTCGGCGGCCATCATCTTGCCAAGCTGTCCGCCGCCGAGGATGCCGAGGGTGGGGAAGGTGGAGTCCATGCGAAGGGAGCGTATTCTGCGGAAAAAGGTTTGGTCCTGAGTGTGACAGCCTTGGAGGTACGTTCAGGCTGCGTATTGCGTATCGTATTGCGTGTTAATGTCTTTCGAATGTATTTGCGCAATACGCAACGCGACATACGCACTACTCTGCACTCTCTGGGTCCGGCGATGAGTCCTCTGGATCGTCTCCGTGGAGCAACTGGTCCAGTTCCTCCTCGTCGTCCACGAGCACCTCGCGGGCCTTGGTGCCGTTGAAGGGGCCGACGATGTTGGCCTCCTCGAGCTGATCGACGATGCGGGCAGCGCGCGTGTAGCCCACCGCCAGCTTGCGCTGAAGGAGCGACACGGAGCCCTGCTGGCGGCGCACGATGACCCGAGCGGCCTCTTCAAACTTCTCGTCGGTGTCCTCCACGCCTAGGGTCTCATCGGGCCCGTGGCCGGCGTCCTTCAGGGAGGGCAAGGTGTACGCGGTTACGCCGGGCTGACCGGCGACGTACTCCACGACGGTCTCCACCTCCTCCACGCTCACAAAGGGGCCTTGGAGGCGCTTCATGTCACTGCCGCTCAACAAGAGCATGTCGCCGTTTCCTACGAGGTCCTCCGCGCCCCCTTGATCCAGGATGGTCCGGGAGTCGACTCGCGAAGCCACTTCGAAGGCGATGCGGGACGGGAAGTTGGCCTTGATGACCCCCGTCACCACGTCGACCGACGG
>JBDGQN010000146.1:0-15953 GCA_042219055.1 Salinibacter sp.
ACAAAAGTTCTCCGGATCTGACGGGAGAAGATTGTCCCGGAGAGATTGGCCCACCACTATCGACTTCGGTGGATTCAGGGAGATTTCTCGACTCCGCTCCGCTACGCTCGAAATGACTCTACCTCAAAGGAATTGCTTGAGACTGCAGCTACTCGGCCGGGCGGAGCGTCAGATAAAGCACGGGCGCCCCCGTTCGGGGAACGTCGAACCGAAGGGTTCCGCCCGGAGTGGAAGCGCCCGTCGTCACCGTCGATCGCCGGCCCGTCACGTAGTGGACAGTGTCGACGCGATACGACGACCCCGCATTCAGCCCCTCTATCCGGACCTCAATGCCGCCCTGACTGCGGCTTCCGAACTCGATGCCGGGCCGATTTAGCCATGCGGCCACCAGAATGCGGTCGTCGAGCCGAAAAGCGTACGTATCGAATCGGACCGGCGGAAAGTGATTGGCCGCGTCCGGGGTATCGTGAAGTCCGAACCCGACCGTTACGCGTCCCTCGTAACGCCCCACGGAGTCGGCACTCGTGACGAGGGTCGAGACGGTTTTGAGGGCCCGGCCCACGCGCGAGACGCGGTGCGAGTCGGCGGCCACTCGGAGCAGATTGGTCCGGCGAAGCATGCCCTGTGTCCCGGGCGTTCGCTGAGCAATGTGGTACCAGAACACTTTGTACTGGTCCCGGGACCGCCAGTCGCTCCGCAGTGCCCAGTCCAGAATGGGCAGCGTGTAGCGGGGCACCCACTGTGCGTAGGGCGCTCGCTCCCACGGCTCTAGCGCCACGAAGCCCGCTGTGCCCGCCTCGGTGGCGGTAAGGCCCGCCTCCGTATTCCAAACCCCCTCGATGCGCCCGGGCCGAATCCAGTTCTGGTAAAGGTGCTCGTACACCGGCATCATGGAGGTACCGTGCGGCATGGAGCGGGGCACCACGTCGCCCTTGCCGTAGTGCAGCGACACGATGTCGACCGCCTTCCAGGCGTCGTGGTAGTTGAGCCACCGGTCGAGATCCTGAATGGCGGAGGCCGCGTTGCGCTGGTGCCGGTTCGGACGCTCCTCCGGGGGCCAGCTGTCCATCGGCCATTCGAGGGTGTACGAGGGCGCCACGACCTTCCCTCCGTGGGCGTGAATCACCTCCGCTGCCGGGAGAAGGAGCCGGTCGACATACGCCTTGTAGTTCGTTTCCGCGTTCAAAAACCAGTCGATGTTCGGCTCATTCCAGACCTCGAAGTACTCGGCCTCCGGATGGCGCTCGACGATGGCCTCCACGTAGTCTTTCCACGCCGACACCGCCTCCTTGGTCGGCGGATAGTGCCGCACGCTGACTGCGCTCGTGTCGTCCTTCGTGGAGGCCCAGGCCGGTAGGTTGCTGAGAACGGGCATCACCTTGACCCCATGGTCCTCGGCCGCCGCGAAAAGCCGATCCGACGACGAAAAGTCGTAGGACGAGTCGGGATGCGGCTGGTGCTGGTGCCAGCTCACCCCATGGCGACTCCACCGCACCCCCACGTCATCGGCGTAGTGCATGTCGTCGGCCCCGAGGTGAACGGCGCCGAAAAAGTGCTCAACGTACGAACTCGGCACCTGCTGGGCGGACGCGGGGACGGCACTTCCAGCCAAAAAGAGCAATCCAATCAGGCACGCGACGCAGCGGCCCGATGGACGAGAGGAACAACTCACGGTAGAATTGGGCAAATTGGAGTTAGAATACAACTGTGGCTTTCAATTCTGACGTCTCTACATTGTTTATTGTGGTGCTCACCGATGTTCAAATGACCCGCACCTTCATGACGCGCCGCATCGCTGCACTCAGTCTGGCGTTCCTCCTCGCCTCCGGGGGCGCCTCCCTCCGCGCCCAGTCTGCCGACTCGCTCCTCCAGGGCGCGTTCTGGCGGACCCAGGGCCTGCGCATCATGGAGGCGTGGACCCGAAAGGCCCAGACCAACGACGGGCTCTTCTACGCTGAGCTCGACCGTCAGTGGGCACCGTCCGACACCACGACAGTGTACCCCGGCATGCTCGCCCGCCACCTCTTTAGCTACTCCGTCGCCTACCTCATGCGCGGAAACGACGCGCATCTTCAGCGCGCCGAGCGGATCCTTGACTTTCTCATCACGCATGGATGGGACGAAAAGTACGGCGGGTGGTACAACGCCGTGACCCGAACCGGCACGGTCGTCGACGCCGACAAGGACCTCTTCATGCAAATCTACGCAACGACCGGCCTCGCGCTCTACTACGTCGCCACCCGCGACGAGCGGGCCCGTACCTACCTTCAGCGCTCGCGGCAGTTCATGGACGAGCACGCCTGGGACGAAGCGCACGGCGGCTACGTGGACGTGCTTCGCCGCAATGGGAGCGTCAAGAAAAGCGTCAAGGACTTTTCGCCGCAGCTGGCCCCCCTCTCCGGCTACCTGTTGTACCTCTACCCCGCCACCCGCGACTCCATGTACCTCCACAAGGCGGAGCGCATCATGGAGCTGACCCTCACCCACATGCAGGGCGACCGTGGCTGGATCCGGGAGCGGTTCGCACGGGACTGGACGTTTCTTCCCAACGACTCGAAGAACAGCCACCTCAACGTGGGTCACAACGCGGAGGTGGCGTGGCTGCTGCTGCGTCTTCACGCCCTCACAGGAAATGAGAGATACCGCCGAAAGGGACTCGCCCTCACCGACAAGCTCTTGCGCCACGCCTTCCACGAGGACACCGGCGCGTGGCTCCACAAGCTCAAGCGCACCGACCCGTCGCAACACCCCGACGAGACCGTCTGGTGGGTGCAGGCCTACGGGAATATGCTTCAGCTCTACGCCTACCGCACAACCGGTGAGGAGCGCTACCTGGAGGCGTTCCGGAAGGGGGCCCGCTTCTGGAACGAGGCGTTTGTGGACGACGAGTACGGGGGCACGGTCCTGAAAACCACCCTCGACGGCACCGTGACGGCCGGGGACAAGGCGGTCCGCACGAAAACCTCCTACCACGCCCTGGAGCACGCCCTTCTCAGTTCTCTCTACCTGGACCTCTGGGCGAACGGCGACTCAACCTCCCTCCACTACCGCTTCCAAAACCCCCAGGGCGAGCCCCTGCACCCGCTTCCCGTCGAGGATACGCCCCGCATCCATCAGGTGCTCGTGAATGGCGCCCCACAGACGCCCCCCGACACCAGCGATGGGACTCTCCGGCTGCCCTCCCGGCCAGGATCCATTCGTCTCGAAATCGACATGACCAGCGGCCCCCGCACCCCATGACCGCTCTTTTCCGATCCGCATTCGTTTTTGCCCTGCTGTCGTGGACCGTCGGGCCCAGCGCGGCCCAGCCGACCCCGCCCGTTGACACGGTCGACCTGGTTCTCGTTGGGCAGCACCTGGAGGCGCCCACCCACACGATTGCGGTCAAGACCAACCCGTGGCGGAGCAACCGGTGGACCTCGGTCCGTAAGCGCGGGACGTCCGGGGCGTGTCCGAGCCAGCCGCGGCTGCATGTGATCCCGGGGCTTTCCGCCGCCCGCTTCCTGGGGCAGGACATCCGCGAGAACTACATCGCGCTCAAAATCACCGCGACGGAAGACGCCGACGGCACGCTCCGCGCCGCCTACGCCCTTCCGTCGACGCTGCCCCTCGACCGTGCGGCCTGCGAGCGGCTTGCGTTGCTCATCGCCACCGATCCGGCAACGGTCCGCCGTCATAGCGTCGCGAGCCACGTGCGACCGCGCCCCGCCCGGCTCTCCGCGGACGCGCCCCTCATCGAGCACCTCGAAGCGCCCATCCGTCACCGCAAGCCGGGCGTGATGGAGGTGGAGTGGCTCGAAATCCTGTTTCGTCCAGAGCAGTGACTGCGGGGCCCGTTCCCGGAGGGATCAGAACGAGGTCGACACGCTGAACTGCACGTCGCGGCCCGGCGAGAGGGCGTATCCCTTGTACGTGTCCAGAAAGTCGCGGTACGTCTCATCGAGTAGATTGTCGACGCCGATCGACACCGTCAGCGGCGCCCCCAGGCCCAGTTCCAGCGTGGTGCGCGCCTCTACGTTGACCACGGTGTACGCTCGCGTCGACGCCGTCCCGAACGGCGGCCCGAAGCCACGGTCAAACTGGGCGAACGGCTCGTAGCGCCCGGCGGCGTCCTTCTGGAAGGCGTGCCTCACACTTAGCTTGAGCTGAGGATTCTTGAAGCGGACCGTGCCTTGGGGCACCCACTTTAGAGAGCCGCCCACCGTGTTCGCGGGCAGGAGCGGGAGCGCTCCGTCCCTGCCCCCCGTACCGAGGCCCTCCCCCCTCCCGTTGAGCAGCGCCGCCGACCCGCCCACCTCCAGCCACAAGAGGGGGCGGGCCTCCACCGTCGCCTCCAGGCCCGAGATGAGGGCGTCGGTCTGATCCGTGGCAAATTTTGGAAGGGCTCCATTTGGACCGTCCGTCCCTGTGTTTTCCAGGTAAATGTAGCCTTGGATGGCATTCACGTAGCCGGTGACTTCAGCGGTGATCCGGTCGCGCCGCACCCGCAGCGAGAGGTCGGCGCTGTAGGAGCGCTCCGGCTCCAGGTCCGGATTCCCCACCTGGAAGGCCGCCACGCCGCCGTGCACTCCATTTGCGTAAAGCTCGAAGACCGACGGGGCGCGGAAGCCGGTGCTCAGGTTCGTGGCAAGCGCGTATCCGTCCCCAAACACGTAGCTGGCCCCGAGCGCCCCGGAGAGCGTCGTGTAGGTATTCGCCAACTGGTCCGGGTCGGTGGTGCGCTCGTTCGGGACTGCCTCTACCGTACGCACGTCCAGGCGCCCCCCGAACGAGACGGTCACCGGATCGAGGTCCATGTCTTCAAAGACGAAGACCCCGGTATTCCACGTCCGCGCAGAGGGTTGTAATTCGGCCGGTCCGCGGGTGTCGGCGTCCTGATGCGTCACCTCTGCCCCAATTGTGCCGCTCAGAGGACCGATCCGCGGGTGGACCACTTCCAGCCGCCCGGTGTAGATGTCGGTCTTGAGGTCGAGCGGGTAGTCGAACCCTCCAATGCCACCGTCCCGACGGATGTCTGCGAGCGTCGTCCCGGGGGCTCCGGACTGCCGGATGGACCGCTGCCAGTTCAGTCGCGGTTTGAGGATGAACGAGCCGGCCACCAGGTTGCCCTTCAGCGCCACGTTGCTATGCTCCAAATTTTGCCCGAGGCCGGTGGGCGGCGGCGTGCCCGGATCGTCGTCCGCCGGGCCGCCCGTGGGCAGCAGAAAGTTGTGCGCGTTCGACCAGTAGTCGCCGTACAGTTGCAGGGTCCCAAACTCGCCCTGCATCCCCACCTGACCGTAGGTGGTCCATTGCTCGAAATTGGTGAATGGCACCTCGCCGGTATACTTCGGATCGCCGTAGGTGCCGCCCTTCTGTGTCTCGAAGAAGGTCGGCGCCTCGGGCGTGTGGTAGTTGCCGCCTACGCGGCGCTCCAGGCCCACACGCCACCCCACGTTGCCCTGGGCCGCGTGAAGGTCGACGCTTCCAGCGCGCTCGTTGTTGTTCGTGTAGTACTGCGCGGCAGCGCTGCCTCCCACCTCCAGCTCGTCGACCCCCGTCGTGGGCGCCGGCTTACTGATCACGTTGATCGCCCCCCCAAGGGCGTCGGAGCCGTAGAGGATGCTGCTGGCTCCGCGCACCACCTCCACGCGCTCGGCCTCGCTGGCGTTGGTCGTGGGGAAGTGCCGCACCCCGAATTGGTAGTACTCCTGCGCGATGCCGTCTTTGAGCAGGACGACGCGCTTGCCGCTCAGGCCGCGGAGCACTGGCTTCCCGGCCTGGGCGCCGGTCTGGATGGAAGAAACGCCCCCGACGTTTTCTTGAAGCAATTCACCGAGGGAGGCGCTCCGCCCGCTCTGAAGCTCTTCGGTTCCCATCACGTCCACGTCCTGCGGGGCGCGGAGCGTGCTGCGGGCGCGGGCGGTGCCGGTGACTGTCACGCCCTCCGTCTCCAGCACCCTGGTTTTCAGGGTGACGTCCATCTGCACGACCTCCCCGGCGGTGAGGTCGACTTCACGGACGGCCGTCTGGTACCCCACGAAGCGAAACTCAAGAGTATGATCGCCAACTGGTAAATTTTGAATGCGATACTGACCATCAGCATCGGTAGTCGTGCCGCGCTGCAGGGCCGGGTCGACCACCTGCACACCCGGCAAGGGCCGCCCCTGGTCGTCCGTGACGGTGCCCGTTACGGTGCCCCGATTGGATTGTGCGTATGTGAGCGATGGAAGGAGAGCGGAGAGAAGAGCAAGAACAAAGAGGGAACGAGTCATGGAGAGGGCGTCATCAATGCGACGGGACGGACAGGCACGGTCCTCTCGGGAGAAAGACCGAAGGAGACCAAGAGACAGGACCCGTCCGTCGCAGCCGCACCAACCCCGCGCACTTCAACCTCTGGGGGCGTGCGACGCGGCGAGCACGGAGCCGTACACGGCTCTTCCGGGCCGACGACGATGCCGGGCAGACGCGCGAGGGACGCGGATCAGAAGGATTTTGTCCCTATGGCGCGGGGCATCTTCAGTGACCGATGCCCGCTCGGAATCCGAGGCGGGGCCGGACTGCTACGCCGGACGGGCCTTGGAAAGAGATGGAGGCCCACGAATAAAGCGAGAGCGTTCGACCTGCACCGCGGCAACATGAGACGACGGTTGCACCGCGGTCGTCCCAATCACTCGAGGCGCTGTGCTCGGCGCCGGGGGAGGGGGAAGAACAAGGAGCCGGGTGGCACAGAAGTCACAGTCCGGAACGCCCACCTCCGACGCCGCACCAGTCCAGACCGCACCGTCAGCCGAGTGCACACCGTCTGAGTGACAGGGCACCTCGGGCCGGTCGGCCATCCGTTGCACCCCGTGCTGAAGCCGATGCAGGGACGGCCCAAGCACTCCCCCTGCGACAATCGCCACAAGAAGGAACCAGACCGATATTCGGCGGCGGTGCGGCATGAGTGCAGACATGTGTCAGCGTGAATCCAACACCTCAATCGACAACCGCTCTTCCTGGTTCCTCACCTGAAAACGACCACACATGTACAGTTGAGAAGCAGTGCATATGCCCCTGCCCCGTCCCGACTCCTGTTGCCCGCCTACACCCTCCACCCCCGTGCCCCCCACTCCCGCGCTCTCAACTCCTCTGCCCCCGCAGGGCAATCGCATCAAATTAAACCCCGTCGCTCTGAACACCGACAGCCGTCGGTGCCCATATCCCCAAAGGAGGAGGCTCGATCGATCGTGTTATGGGCTCCAAGTCAAGCTTGGAGCGACGAAGGGGAGTGCTTTTCAGCATCCGGTCGTTTGGAAATAGACGTTTGAGGACATACCGCAAAGCGTAGATCATTGATGCGATTGCCCTGTCTGCCCCTGTCGACACTGTCCGCGTGGACTCCTATTTTTTCAACGCGCACGAGTGACTCCGCCCCCAGGTCCCATGCCCGACTCCACCGTTCGCGTCGTCGACGTGTACCCCTATCGCCAGCAGTCCGTCAACCCCGAGTTTCTGCTCCTGCGCCGCGCGCCCGGCACGCAATACGCGGGGCAGTGGCGCATGGTGGGCGGAAAAATCGAGGCCGAAGAGGCGGCGTGGGAGACCGCGTTCCGGGAGGTCCGCGAGGAAACGGGCCAGACGCCCGACCGCTTCTGGACGCTTCCGTCCGTAAATGCGTTCTACGAGTGGAAGGAGGACCGCATCAACCTCATCCCCGCCTTCGCCGCCGCTCTCCCTGCCGACCCGACGCTCAACGAGGAGCACGACGCCTTCGCATGGCTGCCCGCGCAGGAGGCCACCGAACGACTGGCCTGGCCCGAGCAGCAGCGCCTCCTCCGCCTCGCCGACCGGCTGGTGCGGGACGGCGTTCCCTCCTCTCTCGTCATCAACCCCTGATGCCCCGCGTCCATCCGTTACACTCTTCAAATGGTCCCTCTGCCCGCCTTCAAACCAGGTAATCGTCGGTGGGCACGTCGAGGAACTCCATCAGCCAGTCCAGCGCCCAGGTCTGGTTGTCCTTCCCGCTCCATTCATAGCCGTGCTCCACGTCGTCGGCGACCTCCGCCCAGTCGGCGGTCCAGTCCTTGTAGACGTGAAAGGAGAACTGACTCATCTCAGTCTCGAAGTAGATGCAGCCCTCCTCCGGGTCGTAGATGGAGGTGGCGGTGTCGTCCTCGCGGGCCTGCTCGGCGGCCAGCACTACGAGGGGGCCCTTGAAGCGGTAGTCCATCTCGTGGACCCGTTTCGCCTCGCTGTTCAGGAAATTGGCCAAGACGACGCAGCCGTCCCCGTGCTCCATCGCGGCCTGGGCCGCGTCGCAGGTCGAGGGCTCGGCATCGATGGTGTCGAGGGCCGCATCGACGAGGGGCCACACCTTCACGGGCTTGGGCTCATCGGCAGCGTCTTCCTCGCGGGGAATGGTGACGGTGCGATCTTCAATGTCCACGGGATTCGGTAGATTGATGAATCAGAAGACAGCAATGGACGGGCGGTGTGCTCTGAGGTCGACGCCCAGCGATCGTATGCACGCGTCGACCAGAAGATCACAGATCTTTTCATCGGAGGCGTCCACGTGATACCGATGCGTGCATAAGTTTGTGAAGAATGACCAGTGTTCTCTTCGTCTGGAACGTTCAGTTCGTTCCCGGTACTCAGCGAAGGGGAAGCCATCGTCGTTCAGGGACTTTCTCACACATCGGTAAACAAATTCGGTGCAGTCGCAACACCGCCCCTTGTTCCGGACCTTGCCGACGAGTCGATGGGAGGACGAATGAAGGTTACTCGATCGGCCCCACGTCCCCGCTCCCAGCCATGGTGGTCTCGACGGCGGGCTGCCCTCGATACCGCACGTCGCCCGAACCAAAGATCTGGGCCGACAGGTGGTCGGTGGCATGCAATTCAGCGGTCCCCGACCCGGCAATGCGCACCTCCGCCCGCTGAGCCTTCACGTCCACCGCCCGAAGGGTCCCGGACCCCGCCACCTCCACGTCCATCGACGAGGCGCGCCCCTGCAGCGTACAGGCTCCCGACCCCGCCACCCGAACGGTGAGGTCGTTAGTCTCCACGTCGAGGGCCATGTCGCCGGAGCCGGCCACGGTCAGCGACAGCGATTTTTCGCGAACCGGTGTTTCCCCTACCATCCGACCCGACCCCGCCAGGGTAAGCCCCTCAAGCGTAGGCGCCGTCACGTACACGTCGATCTCATCGGCGTCGAGGTCGGAATCCCCGAAGAGACCCTCAAAGATGCCCGACTCGCCCTCGAGCTCAATTTCAAGGGCGCTCCCGTTGACCGTCGTTTCCACTTTGTCGAGCACCCGCTGCGGGGCCTCCACCTCGACGGACCGCGCTTTCCCGTGTCGAAGGTGAAGCGTGCCGGGCACGGCATACTCGACCTTTGTAAAGGAGTCCACGGAGCGCGACTTCCGAGCGCGGTCCTGTCCCACGGCAAGATGGGCGGGATACGCGAGGAGGCCGACGAGCAGGAACAGGCGAAAACACGAGACGGAAAAGCAATTCATGGGGATCCGAAGCGCCAGTGAGGAGAGCGAGGCAATGACGATCGTTCAGCACGCGTCCGTGGCCCTCACGCTTCCGAACGCCCCAGTGTTACGGAAGCGACTTGCCTCGTCTTTGGGGCGCTGTCTTCGACGAGATTTTGTGCGTCGGGCCCGCCGGTTTCTGTGTCCCCCTCCCCGGCCCCACGTGTTCCAAGGGACGCCCTCCAGGCGGAGGGTTCTCTTCAGCGAACGACCTTCCATCAACGAGCCGTCTCCATGCGCCGGACCGTCTCCTTCTTCCTCGTTCTCCTACTCTTCGTCGCCACTGCCGGGTGCGATCTGTTTTCCGCCGATTCCTCTTCTCCCCCGCCCCCGCAGTGGTCCGTCTCCGGTCTCAAAGGACGAGACGTCTGGGCACTTAAGACATACAATCAACGCCTCTATGCAGCCACCGACAGTGGCCTCTACCGACGGCCATTGACGCCGGGAAGCGAATGGACGATGGACGGCCTGGCGGGGAAGTGGATCATCGACCTGACGTGGCGGAAAGATGGCTCCCTGCTTGCGGGCATCCGATATCCGGACGAGGTTTCCGAAAAGGGGCCTGTGCTTTACAAACGCGCGCCGTCCGTCGGAGCCGAGTGGAGCGCATTCGAGGCAGGATATGGGCCGAAAGGCGACCGTACAGTTCGAGCCCTCGCCGCTGTGCCTGGAGCCCGCGACACCCTCTTTGCCCGAGGTTCCCGGCACGTAGCGGGGTCGACAGACGGGGCCACCCACTGGAATGCCGTTTGGGGAGACTGGGGGCAACTCGGGTACCAAGCGCCCCTACTGTACGTCAGTCCGCACGATCCGAGCATGGTCTTTGCCGGAGGAGAAAATTCCACCTTTCAACCATACCTCGTCCGCTCCCCCGACAGCGGGGCCACATGGGCACGCTCAGGTCCGTCGTTGGGCGAAGGGGACAACGCCGTGTATTCGATGATCGAACACCCCAAAAATCCGAAGCACTTTCTGCTCGGTCTCGAGGGTTACGTTTTACGATCCACGGACGGGGGCCAGTCGTGGTCCACGATCTACGAGCCGCCCGCGTACACGTACGTGTTCGACTTTGCCGCGTACTCTACTCCGGACCACACCGTGGTCTACGCCGCGGGCTCTGAAAATGGAGCCCAGGCCGGGCCCCTTGCCCTCCACCGTACCGAGAATTTTGGGGACAGCTGGGAACGGATCGTTCACACGAGCGGTCCCGACTCCACCGCGGTCCGGACGGTCACCCACGCCGAGGTGAACAATCGACCCCGTCTGTACCTGGGAACGCTGAACGGCGTGTACGTCTACCGACCCTAACCCCGAGCAGATGTTGAAGGGGGGTCCCCGGTGCAGACCCCGCAGTCAGGAAAACCGCCCCCATGAGCCCACCGAACCGTTCCCCACAGAACTTTTTATTTTCGCATCTCTTCCGGCACGTTGCACGTCGGTCACCGCGTGTCCGTAATCTGAAGGATCTTCCATACGGCTCTCCCCTTCCGCCTCGAACTGCGCCCAGCCCAGCGACGCCATCAGAGCACCGAGAACCAGCAGCGCGAAGGGACGAACCCTCGGAATCGGAGCGGTACGAAAACACCTCTGGACTGTGCAGCGGGACCTGCCCTGCAGTCTCAAGCAATTCCCTTGAGGGAGAGTCATTTCGAGCGGAGCGCTGGGAGCGGACGCGAGGGCCGAAGGTCATGCTGCCCGCAGCACGAGTACTCCCCCGGGTGCGTAGCGGAGTCGAGAACTCTCCCCGAATCCACCGAAGTCGACAGTCGTGGGGCTATCTCTCCGGGACAATTTTCGTCCGTCAGACCCGGAGACCTTTTGTCCCGAAAGAGACCGGTTGAGGCTGCACTACCCCTCCACGCAAGACGCGTACAGCACCGCCCTCACGCCTCACGAATCACTGTTCACGCGTCATCGACAGCTCAGCGAGGAGTTGCGTGTCGGGATCGAGGGTGACGGAGGAGGGGGCCTGCGGGCACTGCATGCGGGCCTTTTCGGTGCGACTGTCCATCGAGATCGTCGTCGTAGCCGTCGATCTCTTTCCGACGGCCACCTCCACCGGCACGGTGAACAGCGGCTCGGCCTGCGTCTGCCGCAGCGTCACGACACACTCGCCCGCCGCCTCGTCGTAGCGCCACGTGCCCTCGATGACCGGATGACCGGGACGGCGCGTCCACTGGTCGAAGAAAGACTTCAGATCTTGCCCGGAGACCTCCTCCATGACGGCCCGAAAATCGCGGGTGCTGGCGTTCTGGTGGCGGTAGCGGTCGTAGTAGGCGCGGAGGCCCTTCCAGAACGTGCTGGTGCCGACCCGCTGTCGGAGCATGTGGAGCACCCAGGCACCCTTCTGGTAGGGATTTGTGTTGAGGAGTGCCTTCGGATCACTGTAGGTAGTGTCCACGAGCGGCTCGTCGGGGTTCTGCTCGTGAAACGTAGCGACCCGGGTCCGGGCGCTTGCCATGTATTTCGTGAGGGCCTCCGGTCCCCGTGCGTGCTCCAGGTAGAGCCCCGTCAGGTACGTGGCGAAGCCTTCGCTGAGCCAGAGGTGCGACCAGTCGGCCTCGGTGACGGTGTTGCCGAACCACTGGTGGGCGATCTCGTGGGCGAGCAACGAGGTGTCGTCCTTTTCATCCGCCACGGATGTCTCGCTATAGAAGATGGTCGCGGCGTTCTCCATGCCCCCGTATCGGGTCGTCGACTGCACGTTGGCGAGCTTGTCGTACGGATACGGGCCCAAATGCTCCTCAAAAAAGCGGAGGATGGGCGGGGCCTGTCCCAGATCCTTGAAGCCGGGTCCCCGATCTTCCGGATAGACCCAGCTCTGCACGGGCACTCCATCGACCGTCCCGACAGTGTCGACCGCAAAGTCGGCCATGCCGATCACCGTGACCTTCGGGGGAAGGGGCACGTCGGTGGCCCAGTGCGAGTAGCGCGTCCCGGCGTGGGTCGAATCGCTGACTAACGACCCGTTGCTCACGACCTCGTATTTGGCCGGGGCCCGCACCCGAAACTCGACGGTTGCCTTGTCAGAAAGGTGGTCTTCCACCGGCAACCAATGCCGCGCCCGGTTGGGCCAGTTGTCGCCAAAAAAGGTGCGATCACCGTGCTGGTTGGTCCCGATGATGAGGCCGTCGGCGGGCACTCCGGCATACCGGATGCGAAAGGTATAGACCTGCCCAGCGCGAAGGCCGGTCTTCGGAATGATGCGGAGAAGGTCCCCCGCGTGCCGGTACGGCACGGCCTCCCGGTCCTCGGTGACCGACAGGACCCGCATCCCGGTGGTCTTTCCCGATCCGGCGTCGCGCCCCACGAGGTCCAGGTGCACGGCCGTCACCGTATCGGTAACCACGCGGACGCGCACCAACGCGGTGCCCTCGATCCGGTCTGTCGTGTCGGCGAGCGTGAGGGTAAAGTCGTAGTTCCGAACGTCGATGCCGGGCTGTGGGCGGGCCGCCGGGCCGCGGGCGGGTTGACCGACAGCCGGCGTCAGCCCCGCGCCGAGGAGGAAACTACAGAGGATCAATGCCCGCCACGCGCCAGGGAGCGAGCGGAGGAACGCGATTGGACGAATCATGGAAACTTGGAGCTCGGGTGCAGACGTCGATCAATGGCCCAGGCTTCCCGCCGCGGGATCCGTGTTTCGGGCGAGCAGGAGCGGTCCTCTCCTCCCCGAAGCGCCCCCATTCCAACTGTTTGGAGTTATCGGGTCCAGGCGATCGGGACAGGCTTCTGAATCAAGCGCAGAGCGGCACGGCGGCGATTGTAGCGGAGAGAACCTGTGGTGCTCAGGTCGTACTAAGCGCCTCCGCCCGCTTTCACGGTGATCTCCCGCGTCGTGTCGTTAAACGGCCCCGGTACGACCTTGCCGTCGCTCCCGATAAGCTGAAGGTTCACCTCGTAGGTGCCCGAGGAGAGGCCCGTGACGAAGGCCGGCGCCCACTCCGTGAGCGTGGTCGAGGCCACCTCGTTGCCCTGCTCGTCAGTAATTGTATAGCGGGCCTTATAGCCGTCTTGGCTCAGCTTCACGTTGTGCAGATAGAAGTCGAGCATAATCCGCTCGGCGTCTGCGCCGCTGTAGGTACCTTTCGGTCGGCTATAGATGATGGCCGGCCCGTTCTTGCCGAGCATAAACTCCCCGGAGTCCTTCTTCACATAGAAGTTGACCAGGTCGTACGCGTCCCGCCCTTTTACGCTCTCGTGATAGGACCGACTCGGAAAGGCCACGAGGGTGTGGGGCCCTGGCTCCAGGTCGCCGATGGGAAAGGGCTCTCCTGCCTCGTAGTTGGCCATGTACGGTCCGTTGTCGACGATGACGTGGAAGTGCTGGCCGTTGCCCGAATTCGCAATCTTGTTGGCACGGTCCGTCTCGGTCTGAACTCCGGTCTCGAAGTTTTTCGCCTCAATGGTGATGTCAACGCTGGCGCTATCGACGACGGCGCTGTCGGCGGGGGCCGTCACGCGGGCCTGTGCGCCATTGATGGCCGGCGACCGCTCTCCTTTCTGAATTTGGACGCCGTCTCCGCCTCCACAGCCGGCCAGGAGGACGAGGCTGAGCAGAGCGGGAGCGGCGCGAAGGAAACGAAGTAGACGCATATCTGTGGGGCGTACTTGAGGGGCGTGAAAAGCAAGACAGGCAATACACGGAATACTCCCGCGTCTGATTAAAGGATAGGCAGTAGCAGCACGCCTGTCAACGACATCAAGCCCTTCGGCGCCCCATTGGGGCCGGCGCCGAACGCCCCTGAACACTGGGGACCACGCCCGAGATACGTGCTCTGCGGTACCGGACACATTCGCCCGCCGCGTGCCCCCAGATGACGAATCTGTCGAGTAACATCTGTCTCGAAGCCCTACGGCTGAAGGGCCCACCACGCCAGAAACACGAGGCCGCCCCCGACCCAGGCACTTGCCACCGCGTGAAGGCGAAGTCGGTCGAGCAGGTGGTGCTCGGCGTCGAAGGGGTCGTCGGGGGCTGCATCTTCGGTCACGCCTGCCACCTCAGAGACCTCGCCCCCGATCTCGCACCGCGGGAGGAAGTCGAGCGCGACGTGCATGAACAGGCCCGTCGCGATCCCGAATACCAGGGCGTGGCCGACATCGCTCCCGGGGAGAGCCAGAAGCCCCACGGGCACAGCCGTGGTGGCCACGGCGGCGGCCGGCACAAGGAGCACCGAGGGCGACTGCCCAGCCCGGCGGAGCCGACGGGCTGCGGCGTAGCCGGCCGGGGCCTTGTGCGAAACGATGGCGAGGCCGAGCGCCGTCCCCAACGACGGCATGGTGGTATACACGGCGCCAATGACGAAGCCCGCCGCCAGTGCGTGGGCCGTCAACTCGAGCGTTGCTGCGTCGCCCGGAAGGGAAAGGTGCGCAAGTTGGTGCTGGGCGGCGTGCAGAACAAACCCGAGGAGCATGCCCGCGGCAATGCCAAAACCGCCAACGACGGCTTGGTGAGCAATGGCGCTCGGGATGAGGAAGGCCCCGGTGCTCGTGATCATGGCCCCACTGGCGAGCCCGTAGCCCCAGGCGAGTCCACGGGCCTGGCGGGCTCGACTGGACGCTCCAGCAGCTGCACGGCGCCCCCCCAGCCAGGCCCCTCCGGCCATGGCCCCGAAGGCCACGTTCCCAATCGCGAACAGCTTCCAGAGACTGGCCGCGGCAGCCCCTCCGGAGGCCGCGACGATCATGGCCACGCCCAGCCACCCCGACCGGGACATCCAAGGGGCGGATGACGCGGAAGCAGGAGCATTCATAGAAGGCATCCGAACGACGACGGACGTAGAGTTGGTGCGGACCTCCTTTCTTCTCCCGGAGATCCCCTCCCAGAGAGAGCCCGACCGCCCCCTTCACAAAAAAGCCCTCGACCCCGACGAAAATCGGGACCGAGGGTGTGGCGGTCCGGACGGGACTCGAACCCGCGACCTCTGCCGTGACAGGGCAGCATTCTGAACCAACTGAACTACCGGACCGTCGGTGACGAAAAGCCACATGTACCTAAAAGCGAGGCCGCTTCGGGTTCCCAGACGTGAAAATGTTCACACAGGTTCAACCCACACGGTATGGCCCAACCGGGTCGCACGGATTCGGAAACAAAACCCTGCGACGGTACTTAGCAGGGGAGTGTCTGTGTGCTCAAGGGCCCACTCCCGAACAGACTCTCCGATTCATCTTCCCGTTCTCTGACGAACACTGATAACGCCTATGCCCACCTACAAATACCGCCGCGAAGACGGAAGCACCTTCGAGGTGAAGCAGCGCATCACCGAGGATCCCCTGGAGACGTGCCCAGAGACGGGACAAGAGGTCGAACGCATCATTACCGACAATCCCGGCGTGATCTTTAAGGGCGAAGGCTTTCACGTCAACGACTACGACAAGCACGGGCCCAAGCGGGATGGCTCCGGGTCGAATGAGGCGAGCACGGACTCGGAGTCCGACACGTCGTAGGTCTCAGGG
>JBDGQN010000147.1:0-4972 GCA_042219055.1 Salinibacter sp.
CGGGATACGTGCCGTCGGGATCGTGCTCCGGGTCGGTCCAGCTGAACGTGCGTCGATCGGAGGGCACCCGCTCCTGAACAAACTCGCGGAAGTCGTCGAGAAACGTGGAGCGGACCACCTCCCGCTTGAGGAATTTGAGGTCCGTGATTTTCGAGAGGGCCTGGACATAGTCGAAAAGAGCGTCTCCGAACGCGTCGTTGTCGACGCGGCGGCGGAGCACCCCGTCTTCCTTCGTGACCTCGAACATGGAGAGGACCTGTTCGATGATCTCCGCCCGGCGGCCCTTCTTCCAGTCGCGCTCCTTCATCTCGTAGCTCAGGTGCATGAAGGTGTGGGCCTCGTCGGACAGGGTCCAGCCACGGCCCTCTTTCCGAAGCAGAATCGTAAATTCGTCGCCGTCGTCGAAGGTGAAGGGCGTAGACACGACGTACCGGTCCCGTCCCTCCGGGATCAACTCGATCTCGGAGCACACCTTCGATCGGAAGTCGTGGGCAATGTCTTCGGCGGTGCTCATATGTGTCCAAGTTGCGTTGGGTATATGCAGCTTCGCGGATTCGAGCCAGCATAACTTTTGGTTTTGTTGAAATTTTGCATCCTAGGGAAGCCCTTTTATCTTTTGGGCTACATCCCAATTAGATCATCAATTCTCTCGATATGAGCAGCATAGGATTTCGAGCGTCGGCTGACACAGTTTACTACGGAATTATTGAGGAAGATGGCTCTTTCAATGTCGCAAGATTGCCGCGACCGAAGTCAATGGGGGAACCAGCAGCTCTCAGATATCTGCGCACAAACATTCGGGATATCATCAGCGAGTTCGAAGCGCAATCGGCGGGAATCCGCATGATTGAGCCGCAAGCTTCTGGAAGCTACCCAGAGCGGCGACACGTAGAAGGCGTCATATTGGAATTGCTGGCAAACAGCCCGGTTCAATCTTACTTCGAGGGGCCCATCGCAACAATCGCAAAGTGGCTGGGAAAAGACAGGAACGAGATCAAGCCCCTACGAAACGGCGAGACCTTGTTTCTAAACTATTCTGATTGGAGTGCGGATTATCGAAACGAAGAGCGTGAAGCCATCCTCACCGCCGCTGCGGCCATGGGCATGCACAACGAAAGACAGTAGATTGCACTGTTCAGTCTCCGCCTCTTCTCAAACTTATTTGTCTCTCGATGGAAAAAATCAGTCAGACAGAGTTCGCAGAGCTAGAGATTGAAAACGAGCATGAAATAGGCTCGGGCCAGGCCCAAAATTCGACCTGCTATAAATCTTATGATCCGCAACTTGAAAGAGAGATTGTTGCGAAGTATTTGGACATCCACTCAATGAGTGGGTTCGACGAGTACTACCAAGAAGCGCGGCTTTTACACCGCGCTCGACACTCGAATATTGCGGAGGTGCTATATGCCTGCCAGACAGATGAGCACATCATTATCGTGATGGACTACTATCCAGGCGGCTCGCTTAAGGATGTAGTCCAACAAGATTATTTAACTGTGCGAGAGGTTATCAACTATGCACTCGAATTTCTAACTGGATTACACCATGTGCATACGAAAGACCTTCTTCACTTCGACATTAAGCCGAGTAACGTTCTCATAGACGTTACGGGACGAGGTCGACTCGCTGATTTTGGAATGGCGAAACTCAGAAATGAAGCGGGACTGGCTCGACCGGACGCCCTCTGGCCTATGCATATGCCCCCCGAGCAGGCCGGTGCCGGCAGAAATGAGCAGGTCTCAACGAAGTCGGACATCTATCAAGCCGGGGTAACCCTGTACACAATGCTCAACGGTTTTGACCACCTACAGCGCCAGTATCAAGACCTGGAAAATGAGTCAAATCCAAGGGCTTTCGAGTTTGCAGTGGCTGATGGCAACTTTCCAGATCGGCACGACTACCTTCCGCATGTTCCCCAGCATCTTCGTACGATTGTTGACAGGGCGATGAATCCTCAAGAGGCCGAACGGTATGATTCAGTGTTGGAGCTAATGGAGGGACTGGCGCGTATTGACTATTCACTGGACTGGAAGTTCGACGATCAGCCAGCTGAGCAAGGCGTTCAAAAACGGTGGAAGAGCCCCTTCGACAACCACGAGCGAGTAGCCCGAGTGCATCCGCCATCTTACGATTCAAAAAGGCACTTAACGGATCAATGGGATTTGGAGACGAGATGTTACTACGAAAGTGGCACGGAGCAACGCGACACTGATGGGTGTGCGTATGGTCTCGCCTCAGAAGAGGAAGCCGACCGAGCATTCCGCGATTATCTCCGCAGTCTCAAGGACTAAACTTATGATATGCCATGCTTCCGTTTAGCAATCTCGAAAAGGATTCAACTCTGAACCGCCATCACGCCGCAGATAAATTTCACGGTGTCCCGCGTGAGGAGCGTCCAGGCTTCAGCGCACACGAGGAAAACGATCCATTCAAGATCTGGAAGGAGCGTGGAGACGGCTACTTGGTTGCCGTCGAAGCTCCCTCACCTGAAGCCCTCGACCCGGCTTCTTGATCGATTCACGACCTGATCAGTCTGCAGCTTTCCGAGCCATTTCCATTTCTGTCTCTATCTCAACCTCCCCCGCCACCAGCCGCGGCAGTAGCAGGTCCCGCGTCTTGCGTAGCGTGTGGTTGCGGTGGATGAGGTTGTGGATCTGATCCACAAGGTTCTGCATCGTGTCGTTGAATTGCTGGAGGATGGGTGGGGGCGGAATGACGACTTTGTATTCTTCCTTCAGGATCTTCCACTTCGCCCGGGGCATCTTCGTCCCGCTTGAGGTTTGGTCGGCGAGTTCGACGAACTCGTCACTGGATACGTGGCCCAGTACGAAGCTCCAGAGATCGTCGGAGTTCGGGACGATTACGATCGCATCGGTTGAGCAAATGCCCGGGACGGGAGCAGGACCGACCTTGTGGAAGTACGGCCGGATCTTACCGAAGAGAATGTCCCCTCGGTCGAAGCTATATTTCTTGCTGCCGGCGTCTTCCGCTCGTCCCCATTCGCTGAGGGCGATTGACTCTTTCGGCATGTCGCCGAGGCCAAAGTAGGGCGTATCCGGGTCCATTTCCTCCGGGTCAACGCGACTGCGTGGGGAGGTTGCCAGTTCCCCGATTGACTTGACGGTCCATCCCTCGGGCACCGCCCCAATCTCCGTCTCCCGCGTCTCTACGTCCGCGTGGCCGGGGAACCGGTAGTGCACGAACCACTCCCGGAAGATTGCCGTCGCCATCTCCTCCAGCAGCTCGATGCGGCGGCGGTTGTTCGCGATGAGGTCGTCGTACGCGCCCAGAATGCCCGCAGTGCGGCGCTGGACGGGGAGCGGGGGAATCCTGACGTCCAGTTTGTGAAGGTGATTGCGGTTAACACCTGGAACGGAGGAGGCGGCGTTCTGCTGTTCAAAGTTGATCGTGTGGAGGAAGTAGTGGATGAACCGAGGGTCGTTGCTGTGAAAATCCTTCACGTAGAGCGAGGTGTTGAGAGGCCAGAAGTCTTCCTCCATAAAGAAGACCTCCCCGAGCGTGCCGTATCGGCCCGTCACAACTCCGGGAGCTTCGACCTTCGCGGAATCATGCCAGCCCGTGATTCCCGAAGAGGAGACAATCGGCACTTCTCCTTCATTCCGATCATCGGTAGGCAGATCGTACCCCCTCTTCAAGGTCACCACCTCTCCTAATTTGCACTCCTTCCAGTCTGCCTCCATCATTGAGTCGGGTTGAGAATGGAATCGACGTTCTCGGCAATCTGCGCCTCCAGCTCGTACGCCTCGGCGTTGAGCTGTTCGAGCTCCTCGTTCAGCTCCGTGAGGCGGGCCTGGAAGTCGAAGTCCTCGTCCTCGGGCCGGGCGGCGATGCCCACGTAGCGCCCGGGGTTGAGGCTGTAGTCCTGCTCGGCAATCTCTTCGCGGGTAGCCACCTTGCAGAGGCCCGGCACGTCCCTGTACTCGGCGTCGGGGAAGTGCTCGGCTAGCATTTTGTCGCTGCCCGCGTCGGTCTCCGGCGTCTCACCGCGGTAGAGCCGCGCAATGTTGGCGATGAACTCGATCTGCGTGCCCGTAAATTTGTTCAGCGCGCGATCCACCTCCGTGTAGATGTCGCGGGCGTCGATGAAGAGCACCGTGTCCTCCCGCTCGGTGCCCACCGCGCCCCGGTCGTAGAACCAGAGCGTGCAGGGCAAGCTCACGGTGTAGAAGAAGTTCGAGCCCACCGCGATCATCACGTCGACCGCCCCACTCTCCACGAGCTGCTTTCGAATCTCTTTCTCCGATCCGCGGGCGTCGGCGGCCGAGTTGGCCATCACGAAGCCCCCGCGCCCGTCTTCCCCGAGGGCTGAGTAGAAGAGCTGCGCCCAGATGTAGTTGGCATTGTCCACCGAGGGCAGCCCGAACGGGAAGCGCTCGTCGGTCTGGTTCTTGAGCCGGCTCTTGTCCACGTTGTCGACGTTGAACGGCGGGTTCGCCATCACGAAGTCGAACGCCTCCGCGTCTACGTCGTCGGGCATCAGCTCGCGCGGGTCTTCGTAGTAGCTGTTGCCCTGCCGCACCGTGCCGGCGAGCCCATGCACCGCCAGGTTCATCTCGCAGAGGTTCACCGTCTCCTCCACCCGCTCCTGCCCGAAAATCGTGAGTTCGCTGGTGGCCGCGCCGTTGTGCCGCTCCACAAAGCGGGCGCTCTGGACGAACATGCCGCCCGATCCGCAGGCCGGGTCGAGAATGCGACCGTGAAACGGCTCGATCACGTCCACGATGAGCTGGACGATGGAGGTGGGCGTAAAAAACTCGCCGCCCCGGCGGCCCTCGGCCTTCGCAAACTGACTGAGGAAGTACTCATAGATCTGCCCGAAGGCGTCGCCCTCCACGTCCGTCGGAATCTCGTTGAACGTCTTGAGGAGGGTATTCAGAACGCGGTCGTCGAACTCGCGGTATTCACTGGCGGGCAGCACCCCGTTCAGTTTCTCGTTTTCCCGCATCACCGC
>JBDGQN010000148.1:0-5475 GCA_042219055.1 Salinibacter sp.
CCCCTTGACGCTACATGCCTGACAACCATCCCCCCATCGGCGAGGCAGACGGCAAGGCCGAGGCCGTCCAAGAGATGTTCGACGCCGTGGCGCCGCGGTACGACCTCCTCAACCGTGTCCTCAGCGCCGGCATCGACCGGTACTGGCGCTGGCGGGCCGTCCGGATGCTCAATGACGAGCAGCCCCAACGCGTGCTAGACGTGGCGACGGGCACGGCCGACCTTGCAATTCGAATCGAACGGACGCTCCACCCCCGCGAGACGGTGGGCATCGACCTGTCCACCGAGATGCTGGACCGGGGACGGGCCAAGATCGAGCGGAAGAGCCTCTCCCCCCGAATTACGCTCCAGAAGGGGGATGCCGTCGACCTCCCGTTCGACGATGCCTCGTTCGACGCGGCCTTCGCGGCCTTCGGCGTGCGCAATTTCGAGGACCTCGGCGCGGGCCTCGGCGACATCCGTCGCGTGCTGCAGCCCGGAGGGGCGCTCGTCGTCCTCGAATTCAGCACCCCCCGTACCTTTCCGATCAAGCAACTGTATGCGTGGTACAGCCGCCACGTCCTCCCCCGCATCGGCGGCCTGCTGAGCCCCGACCAAGGGGCGTACGAGTACCTGCCCAACTCCGTCGCGGCGTTTCCGGACGGGCACGACTTTCTGCGGCGCATGGAGGATGCGGGCTTTGTCGATCGGGAATGGGTCCCGCTCACGTTCGGCATCGCGTCGCTCTACAAAGGGCGGGTGCGAGCCTGAAGAACGCGCTCCCGTCAAAACCCCCCTGCTGGAATGGACACGATTGAACTGACGATTGCCATTCCATCCGCAGAGCACGACCGGTACCTCGCGCTGCTGGAAGACGCCGCCACGGGCTTCGTGCAGGACGACGCCGAGCTCCGGGCCTACGTGCCGTCCGACCGGTGGGCCACCGTCGATCGCGAGACGCTGGAGGCCCGCCTGGCCGCCGATGGCTATCCCGACGCGCTGTCGGTCCGCCCCTTGGCCGCCAAGAATTGGAACGCCGTGTGGGAGGACACTCTCTCCCCCATTCGCGTAGGACCGTTCTTGATCTGTCCAGCCTCCGTCGACGTCCCCCCCGACCACACGGACGCAACGGTGCTCTGTATCGACCCGGAGATGAGCTTCGGGACAGGTCACCACGCCACCACCCGGCTCACCCTCCAGCTGCTGGCCGAGTCCCGACCGCTGACGGAAAAGCGTGTGCTCGACGTGGGCACCGGCACGGGGGTGCTCGCCATTGCGGCCTGCCGGGCTGGGGCCCACGCAGCCCTGGGCGTCGATCTCAATCCCGACGCCGTACGCAACGCCCGCGAGAATGCCCGCACGAATGAGGTCGGCGACTGTGTAACCGTGCAGGAAGGCTCGGTGGACGTCGTGCCGGAGATGCGCTACGACTTGGTCGCCGCCAACATCACGCGCCGCGTGCTGCTGGAGTTGCTGCCGGATCTCTGCACGCACCTCGCCGCGGACGGCACACTTCTCCTTTCCGGTCTCCTCCAGCCTCAGCGGGACGACGTGCTCG
Organism: Salinibacter sp.; assembly: GCA_042219055.1. Lineage (GTDB taxonomy): Bacteria > Bacteroidota > Rhodothermia > Rhodothermales > Salinibacteraceae > Salinibacter. The sequence goes on from JBDGQN010000148.1 coordinate 1,537, forward strand.
ACGCCACCGAGGAGCACGGCCTGCACCTCGACACCGAAAAGACGGAAGACGGGTGGTGGGCGGCCCGCTTCACCGCCCGGTAATCCCAAACGCCCTCAAGCCCCCCTCCACGCGTCCACACCTCCGTACTTCCACACTTCCCTACCCCTCCCTCGAACCGATGCGCCTCGCCACGATCGATGTCGGCACCAACACCGCCCAGCTGCTCGTGGCGGAGTGCGACGGGACGGATCTCCGGCGCCTCCACGCCGCCGAGCGGTTCGTGCGACTCGGGGAAGGGGTCGACGCCCAGGGACGCGTCGGGGAGGCTGCCCGAAATCGCCTGCTCGACACGCTCCGCGAGCACGTCCGAGCGGCCCGGGGATACGACGTGGAGGCCATCGAGGTGGCGGGCACCAGCGCGCTCCGCGACGCGGCGAACCGGGAGGCGGTGCGTTCCTCCGTTCGCGAGCAGCTGGGGCTCTCCATCGAGACCCTCTCCGGCGCCGAGGAAGCGGCGTGGAGCTTCGCCGCGGCCTGCGCAGCGTTCGACGACCTGACGGGCGCCTGCTTCGTGGTCGACGTGGGGGGCGGCTCCACGGAACTCGTGGCCGGAACCAATCCGTCCAGCCACCACCCCTCGTCCCCGGACGCAATCACCGACCGAGTGAGCCTCGACGTCGGCTGCGTGCGGCTAACGGAGCGCTGCTTCGCGTCCCAGCCTCCCTCCCCCGACGCGGTCGACACTGCCAAACGCCTCATCGACGAGGCCCTCCGTGCGCACACGCTGGACGTCGGCCCATCGCCGACCCTCATCGGCACGGCGGGCACCGCCACCGCCCTGGCCCTCGTCCACGCCGGCCCCGACAGCACCTGGAACGCCCTGCATGGGGGAAGCTTCTCCCTGACCCGCGCCGAGGTGCACCGCTGGCGCGAGCGCGTTCTGAAACGGTCCGTAGACGAGATCTTGGCGCTCCACCCCGACGCCATGGAGGGCCGCGCCGACGTGTTTCCGGTAGGCGTGATGCTCCTCGACCGCATCATGGCCCGCTACGACCAAGACACTCTCCACGTGAGCCCGTACGAATTGCGGCATGGACTCGCCCTCCGCGCACTTGCCCACCAGAATCGGGCCCAGTGAGCCCTGTATTCCACGGCACGGTCCACCGGCTGCTGCGTATGGCTATTGCGTTTGCTCACCGACTGCCTCCGCGCCATGTCCGAAACGCTGGCCCCAAATCTGCGCGACGTCCTACGGGAGCGGTTCCGGAACGCCTTCGGCGAGCGACTGCATCGGCTCATCCTTTACGGCTCGTATGCACGTGGGGATGCTACGGAGGACAGCGACATCGACGTGTTGGTCGTACTGAACGAGGCCCCCGATCCGTCGGACCGGGAGCAGGCCCACGAGGTGACGCACCCCCTGCGAGAGGAATACGGCGCGCACGTGTCGCCTCTTGTCACCTCCCGCGACCGGTTCAACACTTACAACCAGCCGCTCTACCGGAATGTGCGGGATGAAGGGGAACTGCTCGTGCCCCACAACAATCCCGAGGCCGAATCGGCCCTTCACCACCATACCTATCCCCTGAACATCAGCCCTCGCGGTATGCAAGAAGCAACTGAAGATGCCTTGACCCGCGCCAAAAACAATCTCGATGGGGCTCGGCGCGACTTCGAGGCTGGGGATTACAACCGAGCAGTGTCGGGGGCTTACTACGCCATGCTGTACGCTGCCCGGGCCGCCCTGAATGAGGCCGGCAAGGCCCCGAAGTCGCATCAAGGCGTTCAGCATCAACTTTGGGAGACGTACGTGAAAGACGGCCCTTTGGACGCGTCCTACCATAGCCTGCTGTCTCAGGCCGAAGGGGAGCGTCTGGATGCCGACTATGAACTGACGCCCTCCTTCTCGGTCGAGGACGCCGAGCAGTGGATCACCCGGGCCGAGGACTTCGTCGACACCGTCGAGGCGATGCTTCTCGACGCGGCCTCCGGGAACGACGCGGCGTCGTAAGATGGCGTAATTCGACGGGAAACGTCCCCCAGAGAGGAACATCCGTCCGCCCCTACGGTGGGGTGTACCGACCTATTTTCCTTCGTCCCACCAGCCCCCTTTTCCTTATGCCCGTCGCCCGCGAAGACGTGCTCGACGCCCTCCGAAAGATCGAGCACCCGGAAGAAAACAAGGACATCATCCGGCTCGACATGGTGAAGGACCTGACGATCGAGGACGGCCGTGTCGCCTTCACCGTCGTCGTGAAAGAGCCGGACGGTCCCTTCGCCAATCAGGTGGAAGAGGCCTGCCGGCGTGTGCTGCACGAGGAGGTGAGCCGCGAACTGACGGTGGAAGTGGAGCTCGACAGCGAAATGATTCCGCTCGGCGACGACGTGATGGTTGGCGATCAGGGCGGGGAGAAGCAGCAAACGAGCGGGGAAGACGGCGTGCAAAACACCATCGCTGTGGCCAGCGGCAAGGGCGGCGTGGGCAAGAGCACCGTGGCCGTCAATCTGGCGATGGCCCTCTCCGAACAGGGCTACGAGGTGGCACTCGTAGACACCGACATCTACGGTCCCTCGATCCCGAAGATGATGGGCATGGAGGGCGAAAAGCCCCGCGTGAACGACGAGCGGAAAATGGTACCGCTCGAAAAGCACGGCATCAAAACCCTGTCGATGGGCTTCATGGTCGACCCCGATCAGGCGGTGGTCTGGCGCGGGCCCATGGTCACAAAAGCCGTGAAGCAGTTCTTGGGCGACGTCGACTGGGGCGATGTTGAGTACATGATTCTCGACCTCCCCCCCGGCACGGGCGACGTGCAACTGACCATCGTGCAGACGATCCCGCTTACCGGAGCCGTCATCGTCTCCACCCCTCAGGACCTCGCCCTCGCCGACGCCCGCAAGGGCAAGGCCATGTTCGACAACGTGAACGTGCCCGTGGTGGGCATGGTCGAAAACATGGCCTACTTCTCGCCCCCCGACCAGCCGGACCGGAAATACTACCTCTTCGGGCGCGAAGGGGCAAAGGAGCTGGCCCAGGAGCTCGACGTACCGTTTCTCGGAGAAGTGCCCATTGAACAAAAGGTGCGCAAGAGCAGCGATCAGGGCACCCCTCTCATCCGGTCTGCCCCCGACAGTGACTCCGCCCAGTCGTTTGACGACATCGCCGATCAGCTCGTCAAGCAGGTGGACCTTCGCAACGCCGAGTCCGACCCAACGCAGAAAATCGAGATTTTGTACGAGTAGCGCCGACCGAAAAGCGACCGTGTCCCGAACGGACCGGCGGCGCGTCCGTTGATCTTCTCGTACGTGCGTCCGTTCATGCGTGTGAGAACAACCGCTGGCTCCTCCGCCGCTCCCCAAACTCTCCCGACGCCTTATGTCCGACGACGTGCCCTCACCCGACCCCGGAGATGCCCCGAACGTGGACCCGGAACTGCGTGACGACATCGAAGAGGCGCTCGACACAATTCGCCCCTACCTCATGGCGGACGGCGGCTCGGTCCGCCTTCTCAACGTCACCTCCGACTACGTCGTGGAACTGGAGCTGCTCGGGGCCTGTGGATCGTGCCCCATGAGCACCATGACTCTTCGTGCCGGCATCGAGCAGGCCCTGAAGCGCTCGGTGCCGAAGATAAAGCGGGTCGAGGCCGTCAACGCCACGACCGCAGCGTAGGGGAGTCGCCTACACTTCTCTGATGCCGCCTCTTCCGTGCCTCTTGAGGTTGGACTGTCTTTGCCCCCCAGATCGCGCTGAAGATGGGGCGTATCCGTACGCTCGAACATTCCCAGGTTGCATGCCGAGTACGCCAAAGACGGAAAGAAGCGGGAAGGGGGACGGTACAGCCTTAACCGGTTTCTTTTGGGGAAAAAGTTCTCCGGATCTGACGGAAGAAGATTGTCCCGGAGAGATTGCCCCGCTACTGTCGACTTCGGTGGATTCGGGGAGATTTCTCGACT
>JBDGQN010000149.1:0-11493 GCA_042219055.1 Salinibacter sp.
AGTTCGGTCGTCCACCGGGGCCGTGCCTCCACCGGCTCCTGAAGCCACGTCACCGGCTCGGCGGGGACGTACGGCAGAATTCGTCCACCGTCCCACCGTCCATTGTCGTTGCGGTCGAGGTACGCCCGAAACCGAAACTGCCCGTCCGGTAGCTCCTCGAAGACAAACGTGCTTCCGGGTGGCGTGGTCAGACGGCGAGGCTGGACCGGCACCGAGGACTGTTCGGGGACGAGCCTCACCGCCACGGGACCGGTGTAGAAAAGGGAATCCGGGAATCTTCGGCGAGGCTGCGGACCGGTAGTGTCGGAAAGGGGAACTGCAAGGGTATCGGCCTGCGCTCGCCCCGGCAGGGTAGAGGGAAGCCGAAGCCTCGTCGTGTCGGTCCGCCCCTCGGACTCGGGACGGGCCCCTGCCCGCGTCGTGTCGGAAACTCGGACGCGGCCCGCAAGCGCCCCCAGCGCGCGGCGCGTCACACGTCGGAAGCGCCGTCGGTACGTCGTGTCCGGTCGGGAAAACACGCGGCCCCGAACAGACACGTCGACGAACTGCCCGGGAGCGAGGGGCGGATCGAACCGAAGCCGGTACGCGGTGCCATCGTCCGTGACGAGCGAGAACGAGCGCGGCGCGCCCGTCGTGTCCCGCGCCCGGATCCCCTTTCGCCTCGCCGTGCTGTCCGGGGTCTGATTGAAGCGCACGCCGGGCTGCACGCCCGGCAGCAGCGGGCGCGCTCCGGCTGAGTCTCGCGGGAGCCCGACCGGCAAGAACGCTCGGAACCGCGTGCTGATCGTGTCGGCCCGGGCGGCAGCCTGGAAGCGGGCGGTGTCGGACGCAAGGGGACGCCCCAGCGTGTCGGCAACGATCCCGCGCGGTAGGGACAGCAGGTGACGGGTCGGGCGCATCGGGGCCGTGCGCACCACCACGGTGCTCGGACGAGTCGGAACCGTAAAGACGCCCTGGACCTCCACTCGCGTCCCCCGAGCCGAGTCCTTCGGGGCCCACGCCCGGGGCCGCCGCGTCTGGAGGCGCACCGGTTCGCTGAAGCCCAGACGGAGGCGTTGGCGGCTCACCGGACGGACTCGCTGGAGACGAGGTGCAGTCGTATCGGGCCGAGACAGAAGCCAGGGTACGGGCACCGCTCCCGCCGCACTGTCGGCCCGGAGCGCAAAGCGGGGCGGGACGCCGAAGGGCTCGCCCGCGTCGGGCTGTCGGTTGCGGTTGTTGTCGCGGAGGACCACCACGTAGTAGCGTCCCTCACGCATGTAATCGAACCCGAAGCTGCCCCCCTCCCCCGTCTGTGTGCGGTAGCTGGGACGCTCTGGGAGCGGCTGCGGGGGTCCTACCGCACTGGACGACAGGGCATACGCGTACACGTCGACCCCTTTTTGGGACTGCCCACGACGCCCCGAGATCACCGTTCCCTCAATCTGCCCACGGTTAATCCGCGGACCCGTCGAGAACGCCACTGTGAGCGGGTTGTTGAGGGAAACGCCGTGTGCGTCCGTCAGGTCCGTGCTAAACGAAAAGATGTAGGTCGTGCTGTCACGGAGCGATGATGGGAACTCGATGGTGACGGTTCGCCCATCCCAGCTGAACTGGGGCCGCTGCTCGAAAGTCGGGGTAATAGACAGAGCCCCTGTCAGACTGCTCCGCTCGATGTACTCCGAAAATTCGATGCGCAGCGCCTCAGTGCTGGTCGGCACGTTAATCGTATCGCGTACCGGCGTCGTCTGGACCACCGAGGGCGGCGTTTTGTCGCGGGGACCGCCGCTGGGCGACTGAGGATTGGCGCAGGATGCGAGCACAAGAATGATTAGGACGCCCCCTCCCGCGACGAGAATCCCTCGCTCTACCTCAGCAAAATTCGCATAAATGCCTGGATGCATGGAGGCACAGATGCATGAGAAAGCGTAACCGATCCCGTGACGGAACTGCCCCTTGGGCCTTTCCCCTCTTCAAAGATGGGATAGGTGTGTGGAAGCACGGAGGCACGTTCAGGTTTCGGGGAGCCCCCCCTGTCAAGGTGTGACGGACCTTGACCTTACATTCGCCTGGAACGTCCGCTTCGCTCCCGGTTTTCCAGGCTATTTCTTCGGCGGTCTCCTCCGGAGACGCAGGTTTTTCGTCCCGAAGGGACCGACGAATCCACAGCCGGGGACCGCTTGCGTCACCGGCGCGGAGCTGAAGATACATTCCTTCTATCAATTTTCCCCGAGACCTTGCAAGGGTTGGTTTCGGGGAGCCTGTGTTGCACGCCCCTGTCCTCCCACGAATCTATGCAGCGACCAACAGCCTCCGGACCTCTCCACGCATCCAAGCCTCCACACCTCCTACGCGTAGATTCCTCGCATCCGAAGCGCCTCAGCCACGCGGCGGACCCCTACCACGTAGGCCGCAATGCGAAGAGACACGTCGTACTCGTTGGCCGTCGCGTAGACCTTGTCGAACGCCTTCCTCATCATTCGGTCGAGTCGCTGGTTCACCTCCTCCTCGGTCCAGAAAAAGCCCTGCCGGTTCTGCACCCACTCGAAGTAGGAAGCAGTAACGCCCCCCGCGTTGGCCAGGATGTCTGGTACGACGAGCACCTCTTTCTCACTCAGCACCTCGTCGGCCTCCGGGCGCGTAGGCCCATTGGCCCCCTCCGCCACAATGCGTGCGTCAAGATCTTCCGCAATCTCGCGGTCGATCTGATCTTCCTTGGCCGCCGGCACGAGCACGTCCACGTCGAGCGTGAGGAGCTCCTCGTTTGTGATCGCCTCGGCCTTCTCGTACCCCGCCAGCGTGCCCCCGTTCTGCTGCGCGTACGTCCGCATCGCCGTCAGGTCGAGGCCGTTCTCGTTGTAATAGCCCCCCGTCACGTCGCTGACGGCCACCACCGTACAGCCCTGATCCGCCAGCAGTTCAGCGGCGGTCGCCCCCACATTGCCAAACCCCTGCACAGCGACGGTGCAGTCGCCCGGCGTGACCCCGAGCTGCTCCATTGCCGCAAGCGTGACCGTCATTACCCCGCGGCCTGTGGCCTGTCGGCGTCCCTCCGAGCCCCCCAGCCCCACCGGCTTGCCCGTCACGACAGCATTCTCGGTCCGCCGCGCGTGCATCGAGTAGGTGTCCAGCACCCACGCCATGATCTGCTCGTTCGTGTTCATGTCAGGCGCGGGAATGTCCTTGTCCGGCCCAAACACGTCGTACAGATCGGCCGTGTAGCGTCGCGTGAGGCGTTCCAGTTCATCGGGACTCATTGCTTCCGGGTCGCAGACGACCCCTCCCTTCGCCCCGCCGAAGGGGAGATCCACCAGCGAGCACTTCCAGGTCATCCAGCCCGCCAGCGCCTTCACCTCGTTGAGGGTCACGTCCGGAGCAAAGCGAATGCCCCCTTTGCTCGGGCCCAGCACGTTGTTGTGAATGACCCGGTACCCGTCAAAGATCTTTATGCGTCCCGAGTCCATCTCTACGGGGATCGACGTGACGTGCATCCGGGCCGGGCGGCACAGGTACTCGTAGAAGCCTGGACTGAGCTCCAGAATCTCGGCGGCCACATCGAACCGCTCCATCATGGACTGAAATGGACTGTCGCGGTTGATAGGGGCCGGCTCGCGGTACGCCGACCGCTCGTAGACATCAAACTTGAACGGCATGAAACTGCAGAAATGAATGCAAAAACAGGCGCGGAAGCGCTTCTGGACTGAAAATAAAAGGTCTGGATTCTCCACCAAAAAGTCGAGCCTTCACGGCTCCGCTTCGAAAAGAACGAACGATTTGCAGCGGACTCCGGTTGCTCCGAGGCTATTCTCTACCCCAGATTCATCTCGCCCCGCCTCCCCCCGCATGCCCGAACCGCTCTCCAATCGCCGTCGCAAAGCCATCGCCTCCCTCACCCGCCGTCGGGGCCGCCGGCGCCAGGATCGGACGCTCATCGAAGGCCCGCGGGCCTTCCGATCGGCCCTCGACGCCGAGGCCCCGCTCGTGGCGGTGGTCGTGACCCCCGACGTCCTCACCGATCCCGAGGTGCAGTCCCTCCTCGATCGACTTTCGGTGCCGGTTTATGAGGCCCACACCGACACCATGGCCGCCCTCACAGACGTGACCACGCCGCAGGGCCTCGTGGCCGTGGTGGAGCGGCGCCTCCGCGATCCCGACACAGTGCCGGAGCGCCTCGACGACACCGGTACGGTCCTCCTGCTCGATGGCGTACAGGACCCCGGCAACGTGGGCACCCTTCTCCGAACGGCGGCGTGGTTCGGAGCCCAGATCGTGGTAGCCGGCCCCGGCACTGCCGGCCTCTACGGCCCCAAGGTGATGCGAGCAGCCGCCGGGAGCCACTGGGCGCTCACCCTCTCCCGCACCGAAGACCTCGGCGCACTCCTCGACCGGCTTCGTCGTCATGACGCGGGCCTTTACGGCGCCGACCTCCAGGGCGTACAGGTCGACACCTGGGCCCCGAGCCGCCCTTCCGCCCTCGTCCTGGGCAGTGAGGCACACGGCCTCAGCCCCGCCGTCCTCGACCGCCTCGACACAACCGTCGCCCTCCGCGGCGCCCCCCACCGCCCTGCCGCCGAATCACTGAATGTCGCCGTCGCCGGAGGCATTTTGCTATACGAGTGGCTTGGCTCGTGACCACTCGCCTCGTCTGACAGCCCCGATGTTAAGAAACGAAAAACGACGTTAGATCGACGGGGGGCGGGTGTCTACCTAGTGCATTTCTCATTGGGACACACTTCTCCCAAAGCCCGGTCTCTTGGTGGGGGTCCGGGCTTTTTTTGTCGTCGAAACTGGATTTTGGCGACGGTCTTCAAGGGGCCTTCCCGAACGCTTCGCTCCCTGCCCGGTCCCCCGCCCCGCAGTCCGGGAAACGGCCACGGCCCGCATGCATTGGGACCCGACGGCTTTGCGTCTCCTTCCTGTACACTCTACGCCTCTTCCCCCATGCCCACCTATACGATCATTGGCTTCCAGAAGGACGGATTCGACCCCTTCTCCACCGTCGCCACAGCGGACAGTCCGTCGAAGGCGGCACAGAAGGCCATCCAGGACACGTTCATCAAAACCGAAGGCCGACGCCCTCCCGACTCCGAGGCCCTCGCCCAGCTCGAAGACGAAACCGGCCTCTTCGTGGTCGGCATCATCGAGGGCGAACACGACAATCTCAACGAGATCGTCGACCATTACGAGCAATGGTGACGAGGGGCGCTCTACTGCCGCCCTAAGACTGCAACCGCACGCTTCCGGCTCTTGCTGCGATGCACAAGAAATGATGCGTGAGGAGCCCGAGGTCCTCCTCCGGATTATGCCACCGACCTTGCAGCAGAGGGCGCACGCACTCCTTCCCAGAGATGAGTTCCCCCGCGCACTACCGCAACCCGAGAAGGTCGTCCAGCGCAGTGGCGATCTGTTCGACACACCATCGGTAGTCGGCGAGCGACTCGCCGTAGGGATCGGAGATCGCCCAGGTGATCAGTGCGTCGGGATCGACGTCGTGGTTCTCCCGGAGCCGCCGCGCCACCGCTGGGCTCATCGCCACAATATGATCGGCGCCGCTCAAATCCCCCTCGGACACGTCGCGGGGTTCGTGGTCGTGGAGCGAAAGGCCCCGAGCGTCTCGGAGAGCCCGTACGGCATTGGGCGCTGCGCCGTCGCCCCCCTGAGCGGCCACCCCGGCGCTCTCCGCCGCCACCCCGCGCGCCTCCGCAAGGGCCTCCGCCATGGGACTGCGACACGTGTTGACGGTGCACACGAAGAGAAACTGTGTGCTCATCGATACGGATTGCTGGATTGAACTGTCACAGCAGCCTCGCTGTCCCACTCGGGAACGCTTCTTGCACAAACTGCTTGTCCGAGGCGTCGATCCCGGAGCCTTCCGAATCGTGCACTGGTTTTCAGCGTCCCGTCCCCCGTCATGTACATGTGTACCCGATCCTTCTTCGTGACCGCGCTCCTCAGCCTCGCCTTCCTGGCCGCCGGCTGCTCGGACAGCGCAGGCCCTACCGGCCCGGACGACCCCACCGACCCCTCCGATGACCCGGGGGACGATGGAACGACCGTACAGTTCGACAGCGAGGCCCCGCCGGGCGACTCCGCGCGGTCGTTCCTGTCCGACCGGCGGTTCACCGTCCTCAGTCTTGAGGTCGACTACATGAAAGGGTACAAGCCGACCCCGGACGCCCTCGACAGCCTCAAAACGGCCCTCAACAGGCACCTGAGCAAGTCCAGCATTCACATTCCCAGCCCCACCCAGATCCCAGCGGCCGGCTCGGGCCCCTACTCCGACGAGGACGTGCGGAGCCTCGAAGACCAGCACCGAAACCACTACACGCGCGCGGAGAGCGACACCCTCTGGGCACACTTCCTCATCGTCGACGGCAAATACGCCGACGGAAATGTCGTGGGCATCGCCTACTACAACACCTCGATGGCCTTCTTCGGACAAACGATCGACGAGATTTCCGGTGGGCTGAACCAGCCGTCGCAGCGGAAGGTAGAGGCCACGGTCTTCCGTCACGAGTTCGGCCACAACCTGGGCCTGGTCAACAACGGCATTCCGATGCAGCAGGATCACCAAGATGATCCCAACGGGCACCACTGCACGAAGGACCAGTGCGTGATGTACTACGCCATCGAGACGACCGACTTCTTCTCGAATCTCGTCGACCGGTCGATCCCTGCGTTCAAACAGTTCTGCACAGAGGACATGGAAGCGCAGGACGGAGGGTGAGGCGGAAAGTGGCTCCGAATAGCCCGGATAGATTCCGAAGTGTGTCGATCTGTGCGGATCGAAAGCATTTCCCCTTCCAATACATTGAGCCCCCGGGTTTCCCGGAGGCTCAATCGGAATAGTGGGCCCTCCTGGATTTGAACCAGGGACCTCTCGCGTGTGAGGCGAGCGCTCTAAACCGCTGAGCTAAGAGCCCACACTGAATGTGAACTCTCGTACGGGGGCAGGCGGACCATGTTCGGCCCGAGCGTCAAAACGATGCGAAAGGAGTCGGGACGAGTCAGCGCTCCCCCATGCGCCCAAGCGCCGTGGAGGTGCCTACCGTATCGGGACTCGACAGGGGCGCCGAGGCGGGACGGGGCACAAACGACTCGCCCGTCGAGAACGATGCGCCCTGCGTTCGACCGGCCGAGACCGCGCGTCCGGGCTGGGGAGGCGCCTCGTTCCGCACGGTCTGGGACGGGGCCTGGCGCTCGACCGTCGAGACAGGGGGCGCAGAGGAGAACGAATCCGGGTCCACCAGCATCGATCCGGCCAGGAACCCGACGATGAGTGCCACGGCGATAGACGAGACGACGCTCAGCGCCACTGCGGGCCGCTCGTGGACCGATTCTGAGAGCGTAGGCAGCGACTGGAGCACCTCCCCCTCGACCTCCTCAGCGGCTTCAGCCGTCGGATCCGTCAGGGCCTCGTCCGGAACCTCGCAGCCGCAGAGGAGCTCTCGCGTCTGGCGAAGGCGCTTCACGTGGGCCTTGAGCTCGGGATTGGCCTCCACGTATTGCTCAAAGACGGCTTCGAGCGAGGGGTCCATCGTGCCGTCGACGTACTCGCAGAGCCACTCGTCGAGCCACTCGTAGGACGGAGCCCCGTCGCCGGGCGCCTCTCCGTCGAAGGGTCGTTCAGGGATCTGCATAGTACAAAGAGGAAGCCGAGTGCACGGTCTACGTCGTCAGCTTGGTGGGCGGCCGTACCGCCGAACAGCATCCCAGCCCCTCCGGGCCACACGACACGTCGAAGGCAGGTCGCCTCCGTCGCACTGCGCCGACAATCCCGAGTGCATTCGGGATGAATCGTCGCCGATACGTATTCGATTGCGCGGGGCTTGTTTCTGTGAATTCCACCCGTTCCGGAAGAGGGCCACGCGGCAGCGGGCGACGCGCGCCCTGTGGCCCCTACGCGACCACGGGCCGGGCCTCCGGCGGCAGGAGGCGACGGAGCAGGAGCGTCATCACGACAGAGGCGTCGCGGGACGCTCCTCCCTTCAGCTCAAAGTCCGCCGCGACGAGGGCCGAGTACGCGTCGGCGATGGCGGCGCGGTCGTAGCGCTGGGCGGCGTGCTTGTACTCCTCCACGAAGTAGGGACTCACCCCGATGTAGCCGGCCAGGTCGTATTTGTTCTCGCGGAGCGTGCCGGGCTTTTGCAGTTTCCAGAGCTTGTCGAAGTAGCCGTTGAGCACGGCCACCATCATGATAGCTTCGCTGCGTGGGTTGGAGGCCTGCTGCAGGATGCGGTCGGCGATGCGCTGGGCGTCGGCGTGGCGTCCTTCGCCGAGAGCGTTCTGCAGTTCGAAGACGTTAAACTCGCGGGTCTGGCCGCTAGCGGCAAGCACGTCGTCGGCCGTCAGGCGCGTGCGTTCCCCGGAGAAGGTCATGAGCTTCTCGATCTCACTGGCGGCCCGCTGCAGATCGGTGCCCACGTAGTCGGCCAACATCTGCACGGCCTTCGGCTCCATCTCGTAGCCCTGCCCCTGCACGTAGCTCTGAATCCAGCCCGGCATCTCGTTGTCGTACGGGGACTGGAACTCCGACCACGCGGCGTGCTCTTTGAGGGCGCGGTAGGGGTGGGCCGACAGATTGGGCTTCTCGGTGCAGGCCAGCAGAACGATGGACTGCGGATTGGGCTGCTCGGCGTAGTCCTTGAACTGACGGTTGTTTTCGAGCTTCTCAAACTCGCGCACGATCACGACGCGCTTCGGCGCTCCCGCCGGAAAGCCCTGGCACAGCCCGATGACCTCCGACGCCTCCGTTTCCGACCCGTACACCACGTCGAGGTTGAAGTCGTGCTGGTTCGGCGCCAGCGCGTTCTCGATGAGGAGCTCCTGCAACTCGTCGATCAAGAACGTCTCTTCCCCGAAGAAAAAATAGAGGGGGTCGAAGTTCTGGTGCCGAAAGGCCGTGGCTAGATCGTCGTAGGACGGGCCCGTGTCTTTGGCCATTGGCGAGTTTGGATTGTGGAATGTGGAGTGTGGAATGTGGAGTGTGGAATGTGGAGTGTGGAATGTGGAGTGTGGAATGAGCGATGACCTATTCCACATTCCGAACTCCACACTCCGCATTTAGGTGGGTAGGGGTTCGTCGCGGTCGGAGAGGTGGGCGCCGTGGAGTCGGTAGCCGAGGTCGCGGAGGCGCTGGATGTCGTCCTGGGTCATGCGGTAAACGAGGGCGAAGAGAGTAAGCGTCTCGCCGTCGAGCGTCCCGGTGCGGTGCCAGGCATCGAGGGGGAGAGATTCCAGACGTTCCGTTAGCGTGCGCCGGACCTCTTTCAGTTGACTGAGGATGGTCTCGATCTCACGTTCGTTCCAGCCGGAGTCGCGGATTTCCTCCTCGATGTCGATGGACTTCAGCGTGGGGGTATTTTCCTCTACGACTCGCTCGACCCACGTCCGCCGAACGTCTGCGTCAAGCGTGATAATGGCCCCGTAGAACTCCTTCATCGTGAGGGCTCCGGGCTCGGGCCGCCCGCCGAGAATCTCGGCGGGGAGGCTATCCACGACCGTGCTCAACGCCGTCACCTCATCCACGAGATGCCCAAACTGGTCCACCAGCGCGTCCCGGAGAGCCTCCGGATCCTCGCTCCGCGCCTCGTCAAGGTTAATCGCGTCCATCTGCGTGTGGGCGTAGTTGCGTGTACGTGGTTGCGTGGGGACGTGCGACGACCATCGGGGACTGTGACGTCCCCCTCGCAAAGCATCTCCCCCATACGCACAAACTCACTCCGCGGCGTGCTCGGTCTTCGGGGGACCCTGTCGCTCGGCGCCCCAGTCCTGATTGCCGGGCGTGGCCATGGGCTCGTCACGCTCGTGGGTGGAATCCAGTTCGTCCATGCCCTCCTCGGCGAGCCAGTCCAGGAAGTGCTGGTCCTTCACGCTGTGGAGGTTGTTCTCCTCTTTAAAGTCCCACTGCTGCCCGAACTGCTTGTTTTTGTACTGGTCGAGGTACTCGAGCCGGTCCTGCAGCTGCTCGGTCGGCTTCAGCAGCTCTTGGAGGTCGAATACCGCCTCGTCGCGGCTCTGGAACGTGAGGTCGTATTCTTTCGACATCACGATCGCCTCCTCGGGGCACACCTCCTCGCAGAAGCCGCAGTAGATGCAGCGGAGCATGTTGATCTCGAACCACTCCGGCTCCCGCTCCTTCACGTTGTCCACCTCCTTCGACTGCATGGAGATGGCGAGCGGGGGGCAAGCGCGGGCGCACAGGTTGCACGAGACGCACCGGGGACGCCCCTCCTCCTCTACGAGCACAGGGCGCCCGCGGTAGCTATCGGGGGGGTACCACTGTTCTTCGGGGTACTCGAACGTGTAGGTGGGCTCGTTGGCCATGCGGTCGAACGAGTAGCCGAGCCCCTTGAACAGCTCCGGGAGATAGAGATTCTCCCAAAAGTTGAGCTCACGCTCATCTTCCTTCTTTGTGTTTTCGGGTGTGCCAGGCATGGGCGTAGAAGGTAAGGGTTGAGGGGTAAGGTTTGGAGTCAGGAGGCACACGCGGTATACGCGCTACAGAAGGAAGGATTCCGCCCGATGCTCATCGTCATCGTCAAGAGCCAATTCATTCCATCCCCCACCCTCAGCCCCCAACGCAGAACGATCAGTTCATCCGCGGGTCATCGGGAAAGTTGGCGAGGACGGCGTACTCCCCGCCCATGCGCCGCAGGATGGTGCGCCAGAGCTGATCGGGATCGGTGTCGAACACGAGTTCGGCGGCGCTGGGGGCTGGGATCCAGGCTTCTTCGCCGAGCTCCGCATCGAGCTGACCGGGCCCCCATCCGGCGTAGCCGAGGAAGAAGCGCAGATTGTCGGGCGCGGCGTTGCCTCCTTTCGCGAGCTGCTGCACGACCTCGAAGTCGCCGCCCCACGTCACGTCGTTGCCCAGAGAGATCCCGCCCGGAATCTCGTCGGCACGCGTGTGGAGGACGTGGAGCGTCTCGCGCTGTACAGGACCGCCCATGTACAGGGGCGGATCGTAAGCCACGTACTCGTCGAGCACGTCCCCGAGACTCACGTCGAGTTCGCGATTGAGGATGAGGCCGAAGGTGCCCTCCCGGTCGTTGTGCTCGCAGAGCAGCACCACGGACCGGCGGAAGTTCGGGTCCTGCATCATCGGCGCCGAGATGAGAAACGTGCCAGGCTCAAGATCGACCTCGAAATCGGGCATGGGGCGAGAAGTGCTGTCGTACGAGCCAGAAGCAATGTGCCGTATCGGTACTGAGCAAGATGCTACTGGCACCCCCGGTCCCATGGTTCAACCTCATACTCATTTCCCGAGCGGCCCCTTCAAGTGCTTCTCCATCCCCGGAATCCGGGATGTGCTTCTCCATCCCCGGAATCCGGGATGGAGGTAGAAAACTCCCCTGAGTGCCGTATCTTCCAGGGAGTTAGAAGCATCGGACGCGTCACCCAGCGCAGCCTCAACGGGCTCTTTTGGGACAAAAGTTCTCCAGATCTGACAGAGGAAGCTCAGTACATGACAAAACTCGGACGGTTTTTCATATTTCCGGTTTGAGTGCTGTG
>JBDGQN010000015.1:0-3502 GCA_042219055.1 Salinibacter sp.
GACGCACGGGTTGCCCCACAGGTCCTCGTCGACGCGGAGGACGAAGGTGCGGTATCGGTTCTCGGAGGGGTTGATTCAAGACCGGCGATGATCCTCGGCATCTGAGGCGAACCCTTCGAGTAGGCTCTTGCTTCTAAAGCTCTTCTGTTGTAAGCTTTGCCGGCAAAGTTGCCGGCGGGAGTTGTCATTTAGAAAATGCCTTCGCAAATGCCGCACCTCGAATGGACATCCGCTGGTGATGCGGAGTTTCAGGAGAAGGCCGGGCTGCGCTTCGGCGACAAGGGGACGCATACCAGTCGCACGATGATGTTGGCCGAGCTCACCGAGCTTCTGGCTGCTGTCCCGCCCACTGCCTCTCGGGACGATTACGCCACGGCCATCGTCGACGACAACGTCTTGGGGAAGCAGACGGCGTCCAATCGACGACTGACCAACCAGCGACTGGGCGAGTTGTATGGCTTGGACCGGACCATTCCCATCTTTCGCGTCCTTCGGCGCCTGTGGGATATCGACGAGTCTGGGCGGCCGCAGCTTGCGCTCCTCTGCGCGCTTGCCCGAGATCCGCTCCTGCGGTCGACAGCAGGCGTTATCCTGGCCTTGAATGTCGGCGAGGAGCTGCAACGGTCCTCGCTGGCGGAGGCGCTGACCCGAGCGACGCAAGGCCGTCTGAACGAGTCGATCACGGACAAAGTCGCCCGGAACGCCGGCAGTTCCTGGACGCAGTCTGGCCATCTTCAGGGTCGTGTCCGCAAAGTTCGACAATCGATCCGAGCCACGGCAGGGGCGACGGCATTCGCGATGTGGCTGGGGGCCGTCCAAGGGCTGGCCGGCGATCAGCTCCTGACCTCTCCTTGGGCGCGGATGCTTGACGCCACGCCGACAGACCTCCTCGACCACACGCTGCGAGCCAAACAGCTGGGATTGCTGCAGGCCCGCAAAGGCGGCGGCGTCGTGGAGATCGATGCCTGGGGCGTGGATCCGGCCGGGGAGAACCTCAGGGAGCAGATTACGCATGGGACGGATTGAGGACCTAGCCGCCGAGTACGAACGCCACATCTGTGTGCCCTGGCAGCGCACCATTACGGGAGCTCAGCGCGTGGTGATGGTGGTCTATGAAAAGCATCTGGAACGGACGCTGCGAGCGCGGCTTGGCGAATTCGAACAACGGACCACCCGGCACGGCCATCCGTGGATCAACTATGACTGCACGACGCTGTTTGCCGAGTGGATGGCCGCGGCGGACTATCGGGAGGCGTACTTTGAATCCCCCGATGATCTGGACATGAAGCTCAGGGACGAGTTCCTCGATTACGTGGCGGAGCCGCTCCGAGAGCAACTGCTCGCGGCCGACGCGGACACCGTCGTGGCCATGACGGGTGTCGCATCGCTCTACGGGTTCGCTCGAGTGTCGGACGTCATTCGCTCCGTCGAGCCCGACATCGCCGGTCGCCTTGTCGTCTTTTTCCCAGGCACCAAGGACGACAACGTCTATCGCCTGCTCGATGCGCGCGACGGTTGGAACTACCAAGCGCACTGTATCACGGTCCATGACGCAGGAGGGACGGCATGAAGATTCACGAGACGCTCGAACGAGACCCGCTGCAGAGCTCGCT
The DNA here is from genome assembly GCA_042219055.1 of Salinibacter sp. GTDB lineage: Bacteria > Bacteroidota > Rhodothermia > Rhodothermales > Salinibacteraceae > Salinibacter. The sequence continues at coordinate 1,614 of JBDGQN010000015.1, forward strand.
GGCCAACAACGGGCAGGCCCGTATCGTCGCCCACGCTGATGAGCGCTCGGAGCAGGAGCTTCGCGCGGAGTTGGAGACCTTCGTCTGCGACGGCCAATACGGCGATGCGATCCAGAAGATCCTGGACAGCTACCTGACCCAGCTCGATCGACCCCGCCAGAACGCCGCCTGGATCGGCGGATTCTACGGAAGCGGCAAGTCGCATCTGCTCAAGATGCTTGGGCACCTCTGGGTCAATACGCCGTTTTCGGACGGAGCCGCCGCGCGAACGCTTGTCCCCGAGCTTCCGGACGAGGTGAAGGCGCAACTCCGGGAACTGGATATGGCGGCCACGCGAACCGGGCTGGCGCAGATCGCGGCGGCCAATACGTTGCCCTCGGGCGTCGGCGATCAAGTCCGTAGAACTGTTCTGGGTGTCATTCTTCATGCCTGCGGGTTGCCCACGCAATATCCGCAGGCCCAGTTCTGTTTCTGGCTGCGCGAGGAGGGCTATCTCGACCACGTTCGCGATGCCGTGAAGCGCGAGGGCCGCGACTGGTTCCACGAGCTCAACAACCTCTACGTCAGTCCGATCATCGCCCAGGCCGTGCTCGAGTGCGACCCCAACTTCGCCGCCGACGAGCGAGAGGCTCGTCAGGTTCTGAGAAGCCGTTTCCCGGACCGACCGGGCGACATCACCACTGCGGAGTTCATTGAGGCCACACGCCAAGCCTTAGCGCCGCAGGGAGAGATGCCCGTCACCGTTCTCCTCCTCGACGAAGTGCAGGAGTACATCGGCGATTCCCGGGACCGCGTGGTCGCGATCACCGAGCTTGTCGAGGCCATCCAGACGCAGCTGGACAGTCGCGTCATGGTCGTGATGTCAGGCCAATCGGCGCTCTCCGGCACGCAGCTGTTGCAGAAGATGCAGGATCGATTCCGGATTCAGGTGCAGCTCTCCGATGCGGACGTGGAGGCCGTTACGCGCAAGGTGTTGCTCCGGAAGAAGCCGAAGGCTGTCGAGCCGATTCGCAACGAATTGGAGCGCAACGCCGGCGAGATCTCCAAGCACCTGCAGGGCACGAAGCTTGCCGAGCAGCCGGAAGATCAGGGCGTCTTGGTTCCGGATTATCCACTGTTGCCGACGCGCCGTCGCTTCTGGGAGGAGACGTTCCGCGCCGTCGACGCAGCGGGGACCCACAGCCAGCTTCGCTCGCAGCTGCGCATCATCTACGACGCGCTCCACAAAGTTGCCGAAGAGGACGTCGGGGCGCTGATTCCGGGCGATGCGCTGTTCGAGGCGATCGCGCCCGATCTTGTCAACACGGGGGTCCTTCTCAACGAGATCTCCACCCGGATTGAGGAGCTGGATGACGGCACGGAGGAGGGGCGTCTGCGCAAGCGCATCGTCAGTCTCGTCTTCCTGATCAACAAGCTCCCGCGCGAGGAAGGGGTCGATGTCGGCCTGCGAGCGACGCCGAGGATGATCGCCGATCTGCTGGTCGCCGATCTGAGCTCGGACTCGGGGCCGCTGCGCCGGCAAGTGGAAGAGCAGTTGGAGGCCCTCCAGGCCGACGGCGAACTGATGAAGGTCGACGAGGAGTATCGCCTCCAGACCACGGAGGGCGCCGAATGGGACCGGGCGTTCCGCGAGCGCCTGGCGGCCCTGTCCTCGGGCGACGCCGAGATCGAGAGGAAGCGCCAACAGCTCTTGGCCAAGGAGGTCCAGGCGGCCATCGATGAGGTCGACCTCAAGCATGGGGACTCCAAGCTGCGCCGGAAACTCTATCTCCATGCCGGGACGGGGGATCCGCCGACGGATACCGACCAGGTCGTCGTGTGGCTCCAGGACGGCTGGTCGGTGCCGCGGACGGACGTTGAAGAGGAAGCCCGGCGCCGAGGGCTCGACG
>JBDGQN010000015.1:3512-14188 GCA_042219055.1 Salinibacter sp.
GCCGTCACCGGGACCCCCGGTACCGGCAAGACGACGGCGACCGACCTGCTCGACGACCCGGTGATCCACGTCTTCGTGCCGAAGGCGGGCGCTCAGGACCTGAGCAGCCGAATCCGGGAGGCCGAGGCGGCCCGTCGGGCCCTGGACATCAAAGGGCATCCCGCGGGGGACGAGGGCAAGGAGGCGCGCCGAAGCATGGAGAGCCGCCTCCAGCGACTGGAGGCCGAGCGCGACGAGCTCATCCGAGACGTGATCCGGTCGGCTCGGGTCTATCAGGGCGGCGGGCACGAGATCCATGGGGACTTGTTGGAGACGAAGATTCAGGAAGCCGCTGAGGACTCGCTGTCCCGGCTCTTCCCGCAGTTTGAAGAGGGCGATCATCGGTCCTGGGAGACGGCGCTGAAACGGGCCCGCGACGGCTCGGATCATCCGCTGACCGCCGTCGATTGGGACCGGGACACGGAGGAGCATCCCGTCGTCCGGCAGGTGCTTTCGCAGATCGGGGATCACACCAAGGGCAACGAGATTCGGAAGACGCTCCGGGCGCCGCCCTTCGGCTGGCCGCAGGACGCCATCGATGCGGCCCTCATTTCGCTCCATTCGTCGGGGGTCGTTCGGGCTGAACAGAACGGCGAGCCGATTGCTGTCGGGGGCCTCGATCAGAACAAGATCTCCTCGGCGGTCTTCCAGCGCGAACGGGTCCGCTTGGGCACGTCGGAGAAACTGGCCATTCGGGGACTGTACGAGCGAGTTGGTGTCCGCGCGCGCAGCGGCGAGGAAGCCCTCAAGGCCGGCGAGTTTCTCGGCGCGGTGCGGCAGCTGGCCCAAGACGCCGGCGGAGATCCGCCGCTGCCAGAACCGCCATCGACGGCCAAGATCGACGAGCTGCGGCAACTCTCCGGGAACGATCAATTGGCGGCTATCCACGAGGCCAAGGATGAACTCGAGAGCTGCGTCGAGGAATGGCAAGAGCTGAAGGAGCGCCGAGAGGAGCGGCTTCCGCAATGGGACCGACTGCAGAAGATGTTGGAGCACGCGGAGGGCCTCCCCGTGGCGGAGGAGGTCCGCCCCGACGTCGAGGCCATTCGCGACGGGCTCTCGCTCCTGGACGAGACGGACTATCTGACGAGCCTGCGCCAGACGCTCGAGGACGGCCTGCGCAGGGCGCTGAAGGAGGCGCACGACGACTGCGAGCAGGTGTTCCAACAGGAGTTGAGCTCGCTCCATAACACGGAAGCATGGCAACGGTTGGACGAGGAAAGCCAGCGGGAGATCCTCCGGGCCCATCGCATCGAGGGCATTGACGAGATCGACGTCAGCGATGAGGAGAGCTTAATGGCAGCCCTGGCCCATCGTGGTATCCAGGGATGGCGGGAGTTGGCCGAGGCCCTGCCCACCCGGTTCGCCCAGGCACGGGAGAAGATGGCCCGGGCGCAGGAACCTTCGACGCATACGGTCAAGCTGCAAAGTCACATCCTGAACTCCGAGGAGGACGTCGACGAGTGGGTCCAGCAGACCCGCGATCGACTCCTGAAGGAATTGGAGAACGGCCCGATCGTGATCAACTGAGACGCACAATGACCAAGGAGGCGCCGTCTGTCGATGACGTCACTGCCGACTGAGCTGCGCAACGCGCTTGAGCGGGCGATTCAGCAAGCCCGGACGGGTGCCGAAGAAGGGGCTCGCCAGTCGCTCCAAGCTCTGGCGGTCGATCGCGCTCGCCCCTACGACTCGATGACCCCTGAACAACGGGCGCTGCGGAACCGGCTGCGGGCGCACGGGCGGCAACTGGGCGATGAAAAAGCCCCTTCGGATGCCCAGGAGATCGATCATCTCGTCCGCGAAGTCGCCTATCAGCACTGGCATCGCATGATCTTCGCCCGGTTCTTGGCCGAGAACCACCTCCTCATTGAGCCCAACAGCGGCGTGGCTGTCACCATGGAAGAGTGCGAGGAACTCGCCCGCGAGCAAGGCAAAGACCCCTGGGCGCTGGCAGCCTCGTTTGCCCAAGCGATGCTGCCCCAGATCTTCCGCGCGGACGAGCCGGCCCTGGAGGTGGCGCTCCCGCCGGAGACGCGCCAAGCGCTCCATCGGTCGCTCGCGGATCTCCCACGACGGGTCTTCACGGCGGATGACGCGCTCGGCTGGACGTATCAGTTCTGGCAGTCCGCCGAGAAGGACGCGGTCAACGCGCGAGTGCAGTCGGGCGAGAAGATCACCGGCGAGACGCTGCCCGCCGTGACCCAGCTCTTCACCGAGCCCTACATGGTCCAGTTCCTGCTCCACAACACCATTGGCGCTTGGCATGCCGCCAAGACGCTCTCGGCGTCATCACGCAACGAGGCCTCATCGGAGCAGGAGCTGCGCGACGCGGTCCGTTTGACGCGGGAAGGCGGCTATGACTTCCCCTACCTCCGCTACGTCCGAGAGCCTCAAGATGGGGATGCGGAGGAGGAGCCGACGGGGCCGTGGCGACCGGCAGCCGGCAGCTACGATGACTGGCCGCGTACCGCGCGCGAGCTGACCGTCCTCGATCCGTGTTGCGGCAGCGGCCACTTCCTCGTCGAGGCCTTCCAGTTGCTGGTGCGGCTCCGCATCCAGGAGGAAGGGCTCGCGTTGGAGGACGCCGTTCGGGCCGTGATCGGGGAGAACCTCTTCGGCCTTGAGCTCGATCCGAGATGCACGCAGATCGCCGCGTTCAACCTGGCGCTGGCGGCGTGGAAGCTCGTCGGTTCCCCCATTGAGTTGCCGTCGATGCGCATCGCCTGCTCGGGCCTTGGGCCACAGACCTCGAAAGCGAAGTGGCTCGAGCTGGCCGAGGAGGCGGCCCGTGCCGGCCACATGCCGGGCAACCGAGATCTGTTCGAAAGCGATGATTCGTTGCTTTCGTCCAGCGTCCGCCGAGGTTTGGAGGGCCTGTACGAGCTCTTCGAGATGGCCCCGGAGCTCGGCTCGTTGATCGATCCGAGGTCTGTTGGTTCAGATGACGATGGCACGCTCTTTGCCGACCTGTCCGCGAACGTTACGACGCTGGCACCTCTGTTCGAGGCGGTTCTCGAGCGCGAAGAGGCCGATGAGGAGACGCTGGAACGGGCCGTCGCAGCTCGAGGGATGGCGGAAGCCGCACGGATTCTGCTGGGGCCCGATGGCGGATACACGCTCGTCGTGACGAATGTGCCTTATCTGGGCCGCGGGGCTCAACCTGATTGGTTCAAGGAGTGGGCTGAAACGCACTATCGTGTGGCGAAGAATGATCTGGCGACAATGTTCTTGGAGCGGTGTCTGTCATTCTGCTCGCACGGAGGAACGTCGTCACTGGTCCTCCCACAAAACTGGCTCTTCCTGACCAGCTACAAGAAGCTGCGCGAGAAGCTTCTGAAGGCTGAGACGTGGCACGCCGTCGCACGGCTGGGTCCACAAGCGTTTCAGACGCCAATGTGGGACTTCAACATCCAACTGCTCACAATCAGCCGGGGTGAGGTGAGTCACAACTCCGGCGGTGTGCTCGCCGGCTTGGACGCCAGCGAGCCGCGTCAGCCGGCCGAGAAGGCTGCTTTGTTGCAAAAAGATGAAGTCAAGAAAGTGGAACAAGTGCAGCAGTTGGAGAATCCGGATGCATACGTTAGTTTTAGAAACAATTCAGCACTCAAAACACTTGGGGAGTTTGGAAATTGTATACAGGGAATATTACCAGCTGACCGAGGACGGTTAGTCCGTGCTTTTTGGGAAGTTGATGACAACAAAGATATTTGGGAGTTCTTCCAAGGTTCATGTGACAAAACCAAACACTGTAATGGCTGGACGCAAATTTTCGCATATGAGCTATTCAAGAGAATGTATCGTTTTATTGGTGGTCGATACCAAGGTCTAAAAGCTTTTGGAAAACCTGGCGTTTCTGTTTCAAAGATGAATCGATTGCCGGTGTCAGTATACAGCAAAAAACCTTATGATGGAAATTCACATGCGTTTGTTCCTCATGACTCGAGTCTCCTTCTACCAATATGGACATATATGTCTGCCGAAACGTTCGCCAGGGATGTTCGATCTATTGATCAGAAACTAGATGTTACAAATGCTACTATCAACAAAATACCCTTTGACTTAGAACACTGGAAGAAAGTAGCCCGAGAAAAATACCCCCATGGCCTGCCAGAGCCCTATTCCGATAACCCCACCCAATGGATCTTCCACGGCCATCCCTGCGGCAGCGTCGTCTGGGACGAGGAGACGAAATGGACGGCGCATGGACGATTACGCACGGATGAGACCGTGCTTCAGGTCGCGGTGGCCCGACTGCTCGGCTACCGCTGGCCGGCGGAACGCGACGAGTCGATGGAACTGGCTGAGCAGCAGCGTGCGTGGGTCGACGCCTGCGAGGACCTGCTGGCCTATGCGGATCAGGACGGCATCGTCCCCATTCCCGCGCTTCGCGGCGAACCCGCGGCCGCCGACCGTCTGCTAGACCTGCTGAGGGCGGCCTATGGCGAAGAATGGAGCAACGAGGTCCTTGACGCACTGCTCCAATCCGTCGATCAGGCCGGGAAGACGTTGGATCAGTGGCTGCGGACCAAGTTCTTTGAGCAGCACTGCAAGCTCTTCCATCACCGCCCGTTCGTCTGGCACATCTGGGACGGCCACAAGGACGGCTTCCACGCCTTGGTCAATTACCACAAGCTGGCCGGGCCCGACGGCGCCGGGCGACGGACGTTGGAGACGCTCACCTACACGTATCTGGGGGCCTGGATCGAACGGCAGCGTGAGGCGCAACAGGAGGACCAGGAGGGCGCCGACGCCAAGCTGGCCGCCGCCCTCCGGCTCCAGGAGGAGCTGCAGGCGATTCTCGAAGGTGAATCGCCTTACGACATCTTCGTGCGGTGGAAGCCGCTGCATGAGCAGCCGATGGGGTGGGAGCCCGACATCAACGACGGCGTTCGGCTCAACATTCGACCCTTCATGCTCGCTGAGGACGTCGGTCGGAAACATGCCGGTGTGCTGCGCTGGAAGCCGAACGTGAAGTGGTCCAAGGACCGTGGGAAGGAGCCGCAGGATCTGCGCCCCCGCGACGACTATCCCTGGTTCTGGGGGTGCGATCCGCGCGAACACCCCGAACATCGGACGGACTTCGGCGCCGGGACGGCCGATGGCGTCCGGGCCGGCCAGGAGTTCGACGGGAAGCGTTGGAACGAGCTCCACTACACGCGGGCGGCCAAGGAGGCCGCGAGAGCCCGCACGGAGCGGGACGAGTCGCCATGAGCCCCGAGCATGCCCCGGCCGAACAGACGTTGCTGGAGGCGCTTACGGCGCGCCTGCGCGGTTGCGGTGGGGCGCCGGACGGCGTCGCAACGCCGGCGGCGATCCTCTGGCCAGACCCGAACGGGGATTGGCGGCCTCTGACCGATGCCCTGCGCACGCGGCTTCCGGAGTTTCTCATCCTCGGCGACTATGCCCCCGAGCAACGGGCGGGGCCGGCCATCTGGATCCGGTGCGTCGTGGACCGGACGATCGACGTGGCGGATCTCGGAGCGGACCGGATTCCGATCGTCTATCTGCCCGGCGTCAGCCGCCAGCAGTTGCGGGCCGGCGAGGAGTGCCCGCGGTCGCTGCAGCCGTTGGTGGAGCTCATGTATCGCGGGACGCTCTGGCTGCAGAAGAACGGCTACGAGTGGACCTTGACGGCGTTTCTGACGTCCCCGAAGGGGCTGGGACTCGAGATCGCCCGCGATCAGGCGACGCTCGACGCCCTCGCCCGAGCGCTCCCGGAGCTGGCTGAGACGCCGCTGGCCGACTTGGCCGGACGTCACCTGGAATCGGAGGACTTCGATCGGCTCCTGACGCCGGATCTCTACCGCGACCTGCTGAGGTGGATGAACGAGCCGGAGGGGTATCGGCAGCGCATGAGCGAGGAGAGCTGGGAGGCGTTCCGGAGCCAGTGTCGCGAACGGCTCGACTTCGATCCGGAGGCCGAGGGCGAGACCGAGGCGGGCAAGCGCTTGGGCATGGCCGAAGGGGCGTGGGCCGAGGCCTGGGCACGGTTTGACGAAGCAGCCCGTTCCTATCCCGGAATCCCCGATCTGTTGAAGCGCAGCAAGCCCGCGGAGCTGTTCGTCGAGTCCTCGCGTTGGCCGGATGAGAACGACAAGGCCGAGCGAGCGTTGCGGGATGCCTTGGCGGAGCTTCCCCGCCTGCCGCATCGCGAGGCCTGTGACCGGGTGGCCGAGCTTGAGGAGCAGCACGGTGAGCGACGGAGCTGGGTCTGGGCCCGGCTCGGAGAGGCCCCGTTGGCCAAGGTGCTGCGCCCGCTGGCGTCGCTGGCGGATGGGGTACGAACGGCGTTGGGGGGCGGCACGCCGGACGAGATCGCGGCATCGTACACCGACGAGAAGTGGCGGGCGGATGCCGCAGCCCTTCGGGCTCTGGCGCTTGCGCCTTCGGAGGAGGAAGGGCTGATCCACGACGCGGTGCGCGCCCTGTGGCAGCCCTGGCTGGAGGACAGCGCCCGGGCCTTCCAGGACGTGGTGCAACAGCATCCCCTGCCGACGGCCACGGAAGCCGACGGCATCGACGTGGCGGCGGGAGAATGCCTGCTCTTCGTCGACGGCCTCCGTTACGACCTGGCCCAGGAGCTCGCGACGCAGTTGGAGGATCGCGGGTGCCGGATCCGGATGGGGCATCGGTGGAGCGGCCTCCCCAGCGTGACGGCGACCGCCAAGCCGGCCGTGACGCCGATTGCCGACCGCATCACGGGCACGGCGCTTCCCGAGGACTTCGCCCCAGTTTTCGCTGCCGATGAGCGGACGGTGGACGCCGGCCGCATCCGTCGCGTCCTGGAAGAGACGGGCTATCAGGTCTTGGGGGGCGAGCTCGGCGATTGGCCGGCCAACGACGAGGCGCGCGGTTGGGCCGAGGAGGGCCGGATTGATCATCGGGGCCACCAACTCGATGTTCAACTCCCCAAGCATCTGGACGACCAACTGGGCCGGCTTGCCCACCGGATCCAGACGCTGCTGGATGCCGGGTGGTCGTCGGTCCGCGTCGTGACCGATCACGGTTGGCTGCTTCTGCCGGGCGGATTGCCCAAGATCGATCTGCCCAAGCACCTGACGGAAAGCCGCTGGGCCCGCTGCGCGACGGTGGCCGGTCAGTCGCGGGTCTCGGCGCCGACGGCGCCCTGGCACTGGAACCCCGAAGAGCGCTTTGCCACGGCGCCGGGCATCGCCTGCTTCAACCACTCGCCCTCGTACGCCCACGGCGGCCTCAGCGTTCAGGAATGCCTCGTGCCGGATCTGCGGGTCGAAGGGGGAGGCGAGCGTCCAGCACAGGCGACGATCACGGAGGTGAGCTGGCGAGGGATGCAATGCTTCGTGGAGGCCGACGTGACGGGCGGGACGGCCAGCGCGGACCTTCGGTTGGGCAAGGCGGCCGGACCCTCGATCGTCGCCTCGGTGAAGTCGGTTGATGAGGCGGGCCCGACCCGACTGGTCGTCACGGACGACGAGCATGAAGGCTCGGCGGCGACATTGGTGATATTGGCAGAGGATGGGACGGTTCTGGCGCAGCGAGACACCCGGGTAGGCGATGCCGAATGAGTTCTGCCATTGAGATGGACGCGATCGACGAGCTGGCGGCCTCCGCGTTTGAGGGCTACCTGGTCCGCAAGGACCTGGTCCGCAAGTATGCCCGACAGTATCCCGTGCCCACTTACGTCGTGGAGTTCCTCCTGGGGCGCTACTGTGCCACGACGGACGACGAGGAGATTGCGGAAGGCTTGGAGATCGTCGAGAAACAGCTGGAGGGGCGAACCGTTCGCACGGGCGACGAAGAGCTGTTCAAGGCGCAGGCGCGCAACGAGGGCTCCGTCAAGCTGATCGACAACGTCAAGGCGCGACTCGATGCGAAGAACGACTGTTATGTGGCCGAGCTGCCCAGCCTGGCGCTCAAGGACGTCCAGATTCCGGATGGGCTGGTCCGCGAGCACGAGCGCATGCTCACGGACGGGTTCTACGCGGAGGTGACGCTGGAATATGACCCGATCGCGGCACAGGAGAAGGCCGGGCGGCCCTTCCGGATCGCGGCGCTTCGCCCCATCCAGATGTCCAATCCGCGGGTCCTGGACGTGGTCGCCGAGGCTCGGACGGCGTTCGCCACCGACGATTGGCGCGACTTCCTGATCCGCTCCATTGGGCTCGAGCCGGCGGCGCTCGACGAACGGGCCAAACAGGTCACCCTGTTGCGGATGGTTCCCTTCGTGGAGCGCAACTACAACATGGTGGAGCTCGGCCCGCGAGGCACGGGGAAGAGTCACCTGTATCAACAGGTCTCGCCGTATGCCCATCTGCTGTCCGGCGGAAAGGCGACCGTGGCCAAGATGTTCGTCAACATGGCGAATGGCCAGCGAGGGCTGGTCTGTCAGCACGATGTGGTCTGCTTCGACGAGATATCGGGGATTTCGTTCGACCAGAAGGATGGCGTCGACATCATGAAGGGTTACATGGCCTCGGGCGAATTCAGTCGGGGAAAAGAGAGCATTCGCGCGGACGGCGGAATCGTCATGGTGGGCAACTTCGACGTCGACGTGGAACAGCAACAGCGGATTGGCCATCTGCTCAGCCCGCTTCCCAAAGAGATGCGCGACGATACGGCATTTCATGATCGGATTCATGCGTTCGTTCCCGGGTGGGATTTCCCGAAACTGAATCCGAGCGAGCATTTGACGGATCATTTCGGGTTCGTCACCGATTTCCTTAGCGAATGGTGGAGTCAGCTGCGGGAGGGGAGCCGATTGCCCACGTTGCAGAATCGGGTCTTCTGGGGCGGCGCGCTAAGCGGTCGAGATACGGAAGCGGTGCAGAAGACCGTGGATGGCTTGATCAAGCTTGTCTTCCCGAATCCCGAGATCCCGGTTCCCGATGAGGATTTGGAGTGGATCGTTCGGTTGGCGCTCGAGTCCCGTCGGCGAATCAAGGAACAACAGAAGCGCTGCCTCAAGAGCGAGTTCCGCAACACGCACTTCAGTTTCACGCTCGGTGTCGACGGCGTGGAGCAGTTCGTCGCCACGCCGGAGCTCCACAGCGACGAGGCGATCGGCGAGGATCCGCTTCCCCCAGGACAGGTCTGGGGCATCAGCACGGGCGTGGAAGCAGGGCCGGGCCTCTGTCGCCTCGAGGCGACCGTTGGCCCCGGCAGTGGCGTCAAGATCCTCAATCAGCCGACCCCGCCGCCGTTCCGCGAAAGCGTCAAGGTCGGAGAACAGAACCTCTATACCCAGGCCACTGACCTGATGGGCGATCGCGAGCCGCGCCAGCACGAGTTCTCGGTCCAGCTCCGGGCGCTGGATGCGGATAAGTCCGGCACGGGCCTCGGGTTGCCCGTGCTCGTCGCCTTAGTGGGGGCCCTCCTCGAACGCCACACCCGAGGCGGGACGATCGTGGTCGGCCCGCTCAACTTGGGGGGATCCGTCGAACCGCTCCACAACCCGGTGGCCATTGCCGAACTGGCGGTGGACAAGCAGGCGACGACCCTGTTGATGCCGGTGGCCGCCCGGCGTGCCTTGATGGACTTGCCGGACGATCTCTGGACCAAGCTCAAGATTGAGTTTTATCGGGACGCGGCGGATGCGGTGTTCAAGAGCCTTGATGAATAACGGGTCGAGCAATCCAAGGCCAGAGCCCATGTAAACGGTGAGTTGTATGACATCAGAGATGAATGATCTCCTTGAGGAACTGCGAGGCTTCGACGCACTGCGCGATGGCCAAGACCACGAGCAGCAGGATGAGGTCAAGATTCGGACGTTGCCCCACGCACCTCCCGAGTATGAGGATAGAGCGTATTTGGAACAATTTCCTGAACCTCTGCGCAATGCACTCGCTGACGAGGGGATTGAGCGACTGTATGCCCACCAGGCCGAGGCGATCGATCGCATCCGGACTGGCAAGGACGTGGTCCTGGAGGCACCGACCGCCAGTGGCAAGACATTGTGCTTCAATATTCCGCTGATTCATCGCCTTATGGAGAACCCGCACTCGCATGCGATGATGATTCACCCGATGAAGGCGCTCTCCAAGGATCAACGGCGACAATTCGAGGCCATGGCCTCAGCCATGACGGATTCGGCCGGTAATGCCATTACCTCATGGATCTTCGATGGCGACACGGACAAGGAGCATCGGGATCTGATGAAGAAGTTTCCGCCCTCGTTGTTGCTCACCAATCCCGAGATGGTGCACTATAGCTTCCTCGGTTGGAGCGATCAGTGGGAAGACTATCTGCGGAAGCTCCGCTTCCTCATCATCGACGAAATCCATGAATATCGGGGCTTCTTCGGAACGAACGTTGCCCTGCTTTTCCGACGATTCCTCGCCAAATTGAAGCAACTCGGCGCTAATCCCCAAGTGGTATTGGCAACCGCAACCTGCGGGAACGCCCGTGAGCACGCAAATCGGCTTACCGGTCGAGATTGCGAAGTTGTCAGGGCGGAAAGCGCAATGAGACCGGAGCGACACTTTGCATTCATCAATCCGGATATTCCCGACTTCCGCTTTCATCAGATTTATCGGCTCCGGATCGTGCGGGCCACTTTGGCCTGTGTGGCTAAGGGGATGAGCACGCTCGTCTTCTGTCAATCTCGGAAGTTCGCGGAGCAAGCGGCGAAGGAGGCCCAGCGGGATGCCCCGGATTTC
>JBDGQN010000015.1:14198-17868 GCA_042219055.1 Salinibacter sp.
GCTCCGTATCGAAGCGGCTACGAGACCGAACTTCGCAGTGAGATCGAGCAGGGGCTGAGAGAGGGCGATTATCAGGCGGTATTCAGCACAAATGCTTTGGAGATCGGCATTGATATTGGGCGTCTCGATGCCTGCATTCTCGCCGGTTTCCCGGATAACGCGTTTTCAGCCTGGCAGCGTATCGGACGGGTCGGCCGAAGTTGGAAAAAGACGGCTTATGTCCTTTTTTACGCGCTCAATAATCCGTTCGATCGGTTTTATGCCACAAACGTCGATACGTTTCTTGATAAGCCGCTGGATCAAATCCTCATTGGTGTGGACAACGAAGAACTGATGGAGCGGCATGTGCCCTATTTGATGCACGAGATTGGCAGGGAGCTTGACGGTGAAGCCGGCAGCGAACTCGGTGATGAGTTCCGCGACTTCGTCAAGGAGCAAACCGCTAATACGAAGCCGGTTCACGGCAAGGGACCGGGCTATCAAAAACTGAGCATTCGGGGTGGGTCAAATCGGATTTACACGTTGGTCGCCAATGGTCAGGAGATCGGGACGATTTCCGATGTCCATCTGTTCCGAGAAGCTTACATTGGAGCTGTCTACAACCACTTCGGTCGATCTTATCGGGTTGTGTCCCACGGAGCTGAGGAAGTCGAGTTGGAATCGGTGGAGCCCCACCTTCAGACCGAGGGAATGTTCTACACAGTCGTCAACGTAGACGAGGTTCTGGCAGGCTTTCGCTACGCGGAGAACTTGGAAGCGGGCTACGGCCAACTCACCGTCATTGAAAACTTCGGTGGATATCGTCTGATTGATACGCGAACCGACGAGATCCTTGACGAAGTCAAAAGCGAAAGTGCCCGATCCTTCAAAGTTCGAGGCTTTTGGCTAGGACTGGAAGACCCATCGATGCTTCAGTGCACACGTGATCCGAGAGATCTATTCGGCCTTGAACAGCTTCTCCGCATTGGAGTCCCCTTTGTTGTGCCATGCGATCGGCACGATCTTGGAAATTATACGCATCGTAATCCGTACCCCAGCGTCTATTTGTACGAAACTGTGCCTGGAGGAATCGGCGTTGCGGAGAAGGTCCTTGAGGTCTGGGATTCGATTATCCGAGAAGGCCAAGGGATCACCGAGCGTTGCGAGTGTCGGCGGGGATGTCCGAGTTGCCTGGTGCCGCCGAGGATACCTTCGGGATTTGAGCCGCCCAAGAAAGACATGGCAATTGCCATTGGCAATGAACTGCTTGGGATTGCCGAGAGTGGCATGCGTGAGCAATTTGACCCTAACGTCCATGGGTGGCGGCCTATAGATTAGGAAATAATACTTTATGGTTAGTAAACTTAATCGTATCGAACTCCGTCATGTATGGAAAAATGAAGCTCGTGATTTTACGACATGGCTGGAAGAGAACATAGATGTTCTGGCTGAGGCCATTGAATTACCGCTCAATAACGTCGAACGTGAACAGTCAGCCGGGGCCTTCAATGTTGACCTGTTGGCGGAGGATGATACGGGTAAGCCGATTGTGATTGAGAATCAACTGGAGAAGAGCGACCATGATCATCTGGGCAAACTGATCACATACATGGTCTCCTTTGATGCCAATGTTGCGATTTGGATTGCCGCTGATCCACGACCAGAACATGTGAAAGCCGTTTCGTGGTTGAACGAGTCGTTCTCAACGAGCTTCTACCTCTTGAAGCTGGAGGCGGTGCAGATTGATGGATCCGCACCAGCGCCTCTTCTTACGCTTATCGTGGGGCCGAGTGAGGAAAGCCAGGAGGTCGGTGACACGAAACGAGAGTGGGCGGAGCGCGACCAGCTCCGTTATCGATTCTGGTCTCAGCTCTTGGAGCGCTCTCGGGAATACACACAGCTCCATGCGAACATTTCGGCAACGAACTACAACTGGCTGGGGACCAGCTCGGGCATTCGCGGTCTGGGGTTCAACTATTCCGTACGTCAGCGGGCAGCGGCGGCGGAGTTATACATCGATCGTGGCAAGGGAGCCGATGAAGAGAGTCGTCAGGTTTTTGATCAACTCTATTCTCACAAAGATGAGATTGAAGAGAGATTTGGCGAATCGTTGGATTGGGAGAAACTGGAGGGTAAGCGAGCGTGTCGCATCAAGAAGGCCATATCCGGCGGATATCGCGATGACGAGGGGGATTGGGCCCAGATTCACGAATCCATGATCCAGGCAATGATTCGCCTTGAGGGAGCGATGCGGCCGTATCTGAGAAAATATGTGGCTCCGTCATTAGATTAACTTTCGGTGATAGCAATCATGACTCTGAACTCAGCACGGTTTGTCACTGGCTATCGGCATCACGACAATTGGGGTATCCCAACAGCGTATAAGAACATCTTGTCATAGCGCCGGTGGTTGCGGCTTCTATATCTGAGTATACGTGATAAGGGATGACGCGTAAGTCTCAGTAGTTGTCCCCGTCATCGGAATCGAGCTCAAGACCGCGTTGGTTTCTTAGCTCTTCGAGCTTGTTGAGCGGCTGTTCAAGCTGATTACTTCGCGTTTCGGATAGATCGTCATAATGGTTTTGGACTGTCTGAAGCGACTTCCCGAGCTTGTCGACCTTTTCGGTGAATTTGACCCACTGCTTCTTGAATTGGCCTAGGTACTTGAGAATCTCGTCGGAAGTCCGTTCGAGAGTGAAATTGTCCGCAGCTTGTCGGATGACCGCCAATACCGCAAACAAGGTCACCGGGGAACACACGATGACCTTCTGGCGGAGTGCTTCTTCGAGTATTGAGGGATCCTGTTCTTCAATGAACGCGTAGATCTGCTCGTTGGGGACGAATAGTAGAACGCAATCTACAGTTTCACCTTCAGGGTTGACGTATTCACGGTCGGTAACTTGCTTCAACTTGTTTCGCACGTTGCGGAGGAATGTCTTCCGGTGTTGTTCGGCCTCTTGGTCGGACTCTGCGTTTACGTAATCACGATAGTTCTCATGGGGGAATTTGACGTCCATGTGAAGCTTGAGCCCATTGGGAAGCGGGAATGTGAAGTCAGGCCGTGATCCAGAGTCTTGCGTTTCCTGCTTGAAGTAGTTGATGCCCTCTTGGAAGCCGGCGATCCGAAGCACGTCTTC
Source organism: Salinibacter sp. (assembly GCA_042219055.1). Lineage (GTDB taxonomy): Bacteria > Bacteroidota > Rhodothermia > Rhodothermales > Salinibacteraceae > Salinibacter. Next base: position 17,315 of record JBDGQN010000015.1, read on the forward strand.
AGCCTGACGCTCGCCCCATTCACCCCGTTTCTTTGGACTGGCAAGCACTTCTGAGAGGGAGTTCGCGACCTTGTGAAGATTCTGAATCTCCTGACTGGTTGTCTGAAGCTGATTGGTTACTTGGCCGAACTTATTCTCACGATCCTTTTCAAGGTCCCTGACGAGCTTATCCACTTTATCGAGCTTCTGCTCCATTTCACCGACCGGTTGGCGCAGTTGCTCAGTGACTTGCGAAGACGCCTTTCCATTGAGGTACCGCCATCCGATAACGGCACCGACTCCAAGGATGAATCCGGCGACAAAGGCGATAGTAATCTGGATGAGATCCATGGTATGCTCGCTTTCAATTGGATTCCGACTCTCTGTAACATGAATGAAACCGACGCTCAAGTTCCATTTGAAGCCCGCTTCAGCCATCGAACAAGATTTAGGTCAGTTGGTGGAGACGGTGTCGCACTCAGCTTATGTCACAAGACCTTCGCACTTTGATTTCGCCCCTAGGCATGATCACTCGGTCCACCATGGCTAGGATGCCGATTGGCGTCAGCTCTCGT
>JBDGQN010000150.1:0-6094 GCA_042219055.1 Salinibacter sp.
CGTCGCTCACCTTCACGTCGTTCACGGTGCGGGCGTCGACGGTGATCGTGTCGACCGGGGTGATGTTGGAGGGATCGGTCACGTCCCAGAAGTAGGCCTCGCCGTTGCCGCCCCACGTGCCGGTGATGGCGTAGTCGCGGCCGTCGGGCGCCTCCCACACCCAGAGGTCGGACGTGTGCACGTTCGAGATGCGGGCGTGCCCCACGACCTCAATCGAGCCCTGCAGGTCGCGCGGCGTCACCGACACGGTGTGCGTCGCGGTGTGCGACCCGCTCGTGGCCACGACGGTGTACTGCCCGGCGTCCTCCGCCACGAAGCGTCCGTCGCTCCCAATCTCGGCGGTGGCCCCCGGCGCCCGCGGCCCGGTGTGGTCGGTGCGGACGGCGTACCGAATGGGGGCGTCGCCCACAGCGGTGCCGGCCTCCGTTCGGGCCGTGGCCTCAAAGTCGAGCACGTCACCGGTGCGGGCCGAGTCGGCTCCGCCGCTCAGCGTGAGCGACGCAACCGGGTTCTCCACGACCTCAATGGTCGTCGTGGCCTCGTGGCCTTTGGCCTGAGCCGTAAGTGTGACGCGGCCCGGTGTCTTTGCTTGAATGCGGTGCAGGCGGTCGACCGTGGCGATGTCGGAATCGCTACTCTCGACCCGCACGCGCACATCTTCTCGCTCGCGGTCGTTGGCCGACAGGGCCTTCACGGACAGCGGCACCTTCGTGCCCGCATACACCTGCGCCGGCGGCGCGTCGAAGACGACCTCGGCGACAGCGGGCTGCGGCACCGTGACGGAGAGGCGCTTGATGATGCGGTCCTGATTCTCGGTGCCGGGCCGCAGGGCGATGACCTCGTGCGTGCCGGGCGCCTGGGCCGTGACCTTGCCGGTGCGGGTCGCGGGCACAGCATCGCTCCGGGAGATGAAGACGACCGTGGTGTCGCGTCGGCGCTCTCCCTCCGCGTCGACGTAAAACGCCCTCAACTGTTGACTCTCGCCGACCTGGAGGGTGGGATTGGCGGGTTCAATCTCCAGCGATTGGGCCGCGGCGGGCGCAGCGGCAAACAGGACAGACGCAACGACGACGAGCACCGTCGCGATGGCAGAACGGGTAGGCATCAGCGAGCAGGGAAGCGATGACAAACAGTGCAGGGGTATACCGAATCCGTTAGCAGAATTCGGGTATGAACGGAAGGAGGTGTGGAGGTATGGAAGCAATGTACGTCCATCCGTCCATACTTCCAGACTTCCATACCCGAACGAAGCTTGCGGGGTTCGTGTGACGGGTCTGTTTCCAGTCCGATTCCGCAGGTCCGCCCCCGCCAGGTTTCCTCTTCCCCCTCGCGCCTCTCCCCCCTTACATGCCCCTCAACGCAAAACCCTCAACGCAAAACCCTCAACGCAAAACCCTCAACGCACCACACATCACACGATCTCGTCCGGCCCATACTCCAGTACCGGCCCGCGGTAGCCGAAGACCGTCTGCAGCACCGTCGTGACCGTGGCCGACTGCTTCTGCACGTACCATTGGTCGGCCACGCGCCGCACGCCCTCCCCATAGGCCGGATACGGGTGAATGGTGTCGCCGATGTTGCGGAGGGTAACGCCGTTGCGCATGGCGATGGTGAACGCCGTGATCAGCTCCCCGGCCCGCTCGCCGAGCACGCTCGCGCCCAGAATTTTGCCGGTGAGCGATGTCGCATGAACCTTGATTTGTCCGGTCGTCTCCCCCTCCGTGATGGCGCGGTCGAGTTGATCGTAGGGGAAGTGATAGGTCTCGTACGAGACGCCGTCCTCGTCGAGGTCGGACGCGTGCGCCCCTACGTGCGCTAGCTCGGGCTCGGTGTAGGTGACCCACGGCACGTGATCCGCGTCGATGGTGGAGGGTACCTTCAGGAGCGCATTCGTGACCGCCACCTTCGCCATATGGTTGCTCATGTGGGTGAACTGGTAGCGGCCCGTGACGTCGCCCACGGCGTAGACGTGGCTCTGGCTCGTGCGGCACCGGTCGTCGACCGTCACGCCGGTCCGCGTGTAGTCGATGCCCGCGGCGTCGAGATTGAGGCCGTCGACGTTGGCCGTGCGGCCCGTGGCGAGGAGGAGCGCATCGGCCTCGACCGGTCCCTGCTGCCCCGCCGAAATTGTGATGGTGCCGTCGGACTGCGCCACCTCTTCTACCTGCGCACCGAGCACGTACTCCACGCCCTCCGCCTCCAGCGTCGCGCGCAGTGTGGCGGCCAGCTCCGCGTCGTCGGTCGACAGGATACGGTCCGCCATGTCGAGCACGACGACGTCCGTCCCCAGCCGCGCGAAGGCCTGTGCCATCTCCGTGCCAATGGGCCCCGCGCCGACGATCGCGAGCCGCCCCGGCTGGGTCTCCAAGTCAAAGAGCGTCTCGTTGGTGAGGTAATCGACGTCCTGGAGGCCGTCGATGGGCGGGACGAGCGGGCTCGCCCCCGCCGCCACGATGACGTATCGACCCGTTACCTGCTCGGTCGAGCCGTCCTCCTGCTCCACCGCCACGGTGTGCGAATCGATGAAGTGGGCGTCTCCGTGTCGGACGTCGATGTCCAGGTCCTCGAAGATCTCCGGCGCGTCGGCCTCCTCATACACCTCCTGCCGCACGTCGCGGACGTGCTCCATGACGCCCGCAAAGTCGACATCGACCGACTGGTCGGTGAGGCCGTATTCGCTGGCGGTCCGGGCCTGGTGGACCACCGTCGCGGCCTTCAGAAGGGTTTTGCTCGGCACGCAGCCGGTCCACGTGCAGTCGCCCCCGAGGGCGTCGCGCTCAATCATGGTGGTCTTGGCGCCGAGGTTGGTGGCAATGCCCGCCGCCGAGAGGCCGCCGGCGCCGCCGCCGATCACAATGACGTCGTAGTCGGTCGTCATGGAGGGAAAAAAGAACGCGTTCAAAGAACTGCGACGACTGCTGTGTCGCTCGGGGGGACGGTTCGTTACGCCCGAGCGATGGCGCAGTGCCCTGGGCGTCACTGTGCAGCGGGCCTCGGCTCCACGGGACAGCCCGGATCGCCCCTCCCCACCCCTAACCCTCACGCCCCGTCCGATCCCAGCCCCTCCAGCGGACTCCGCGTCCCCACCTGCCCATCCTGCAGCACGTGCGTGTACACCTGCGTCGTGCGGAGGGTCTTGATGGCCGAGGAGCTCCTGCACGGTGCGGATGTCCGTGCCCTGTTCCAGGAGATGCGTCGCAAACGAGTGTCTCCGTCTGAAACTACTTCCTCGCTCCGCTCAGGGCGGAGCGTGTGACAACTGGCGGACTTGGTAATGTCCGTTCGTTCCACCGCCCGCGTTACCGCCTTCTGCACGGCGGACGGGGAACGGTGATGACGCTTGATGGCTCCGCTTCTCAGGTCCTCGCTTCGGCGAACGGAGGGGAATACGTACTGCTGCTCCGGCTCCTGGGCCCGATCGACGTCGGTCGCTTCGTCCCATTCAGCACCGAGCACGTTGCGGGGGAGGAACAGCAAGGCATCCAGGGCCTGGTTTTACGTGGAGGCGGCGACGTTTCGCTCCGTGGCCAGGTGCGACAGGTAGTCCCGAACGTCGGGTTTCCCGACCGCCCGCGGATGCTGGGTGCCGTGATACTTGACGTAGCGGACGATCCAGCAGAGGTAGGTCTTTTCGGTCCGGTAGGTATAGCCCTTTCGGCGGCAGGCGGCCCGGACGCGATTCAAAAACGGAGACGAGTCTCCCGAGGCTGAAGACGAATTCGGCATGAGTCAAAAAACACGGGACCCGCAAATTGTTTGGCTTGATGTGTGCATTCGAAACCTATATGCTGTAGACACGTGACAGCCGGTCAGCATAACGTTGTTATGTGGAACGGTTCGGCATAATACTCACGCCATTCCTGCAACGTCCTGCCTTTCAGTGACTTATCCGATCCAGGAAATCACATTATGCCGATCGGCATAATGGAATATGACGGAATGGATCAGCAGAAGATATGTTGTGCGGCGAGCACATCATTCTATCGCGTTCAGTCCGCCTTCGGGAACCAAGTCGGCCAACTGACCACGCGTTCCCTTAAAGTACGGCTCATCATAGGCGTTGATTGAAACAAACGCTTCAACCGCTTTTCTGGGCAGGTCAAACCATTCTCCAACAATATGCCAGCCGTTATAGGTGCCTATCTTGTGCAGACTATCCTCGGCGGCCTTCCGGTTTCCATTGGCAGGAAAGCAGTGAACGAGCGCGGGTCTACATGGCGGCTGAATATCTTTTGGGTACTCGACCTCTGGCTCTCCTTGGTGCCATGCTATATCATGCATACGTTTCATTGGAAGGTGGCTTGACCCGATTTTGTAGTACCCTTCCGGTAGTCGCGCGATATATACGCGCCCCTCAAGTTCGTCTACTGGCGGGCTCGCCGCACAACTTTTCACTTCAGTTGACGAGCTTCTATCATCAGTGTAAGGGTTCCAGCTTAGATCCATGAGTTTCAGGTGTAGTTGTAGTCTAAACGAGAAATTGCTCGCAGCTGAGTTTTGCTGTTATGCTGACTCTTCGATATACGGTTCTAATTTTATTTCTTCTCGGGGGCAGTGTCTTCGCTACGGGAGAAACGCGTGCACAAGTGCAGGGGGATCGTCGCCCACACGCCGACTCAACCAAAGGAGTTGCCCGGCTGGCGGGAACGTGGAAGGGGCGCATTCAAGTCCATGGGAAAAGCATTCACTACCGCCTTACGCTCAAAGCCAATCCTCGCAAGTCGGACTTCCGCCTGATGTACGTTTGGGAAGGGATGAAAGGAGACACCTGCCGGAGTCGGCTTTCTCACAAGCGGAGGTTCGATTTTACGCAGGAGATGATATCCCGATCTTGCTCTCACGTCCCGCACGTAAACACGGGTGACTTCTACGATACGGACGATTTCTTCGGGATCGTCAGGATTCTGCCAGGGCTACAGATCCCCGGAGATTCAACAGCTACTGTTAACCTGTTTACCAAAACCAGAGGAGAAGACATCGCCTCCGGACTCCTGCGGAGGGTGGATACATCTGATGAAGCTGAGCCGTCACACTGAGCGTCGATTCATGCGCCAAGGGACGTATGTCTCGTCCCCGTTGGTGTAGCGGTCGGACTCAGTCTTCACCGTCAGCATAACCCATATTGCAGCCGACGACGGGCCGTTGCCGTTGTGAGACGTTGGCACCTCCTGTGCTCTCTCTGTATGTTTTGAAGCCCGTCGCGGCTGAATGTCCACGTTATGCAGCCCGTTTGGAGTGATTTGAACCGAATTGCTCGCGTCAGCGTAAGTACTGTTGAAGTGCAAATACTCCCGCATCCTTTGCCCGAGCCATGAACGTTGCTGAGAAGATCACCAAGCAGGTCCAGCGTCTCCCGGAGCAAACGCAGGCCGAGGTGCTCAACTTCGTAGAGTATCTGCTCACGAAAACCGAGCAGAAGTCGGCTCAGAAAGAAGAGCAGGATTGGACCCGGTTGTCGCTCGCTTCTGCAATGCGGGGAATAGAGAAAGATTCCGAGCCTGAGTACACGGAAGCAGATCTCGAAGAGCGATTTTCGTCGTCGTGAAGGCGCCCGGTCAGATTGTCTTGTTTCGGTTTCCTCGCACGGATTTGGCAGAGGGCAAGCTTCGTCCAGCTCTGTTGATTAGTGAAGCTCCGGGTCCCTACGACGATTGGCTGATCTGTATGATTTCCTCACAACTGCACCAGCAGATCGAGGGATTCGATGAGCTAATCGAGGAAGGGGACACTGATTTTCAGCAATCCGGGCTGAAGAAGACAAGCGTTGTGCGAATCAGTCGATTGGCGGTTGTGGAGGAAGATGTCCTTGAGGGAAGAATTGGACGTATCAACTCTGATCGGATGCAACGGATTCGAAGGCGGCTCGCAGATTGGATTGGAGGGAGCCGGAGCGGAGCAGGTGGGGCCGCATAACACGCCCGCTACAGCTGACAAGGGGCGGGTGCCGTTTTCGAGCAAAGTAGGCTAAGCGGATTCAGCTCCGCCGATCGGAAATGTTTGCGCCAGCGAATGGATACTTCGTCTGGCAGAGGCGTTTATCGTGGCAGCTTCTGTTTATTGGGGAAGAGCCCCTTGCAGCTGAGCTTGATCGTTA
>JBDGQN010000151.1:0-8615 GCA_042219055.1 Salinibacter sp.
CGCGGTGGATGCCGCCCACGCCGGTGGCGGCGCCCTCGTACGGCTCCACGGCGGAGGGATGGTTGTGCGACTCGATCTTGAAGGCCACCGCCTTGCCGTCGCCTACGTCCACGAGGCCCGCGTTCTCTTCGCCCACCTCGGCCAGCAACTGGTCTCCCTCGGTGGGGAGCGTCTTGAGCAGGGCGGTCGAGTTCTTGTAGGAGCAGTGCTCGCTCCACATCACCGAGTAGATGCCGAGTTCGACGAACGAGGGCGTCCGCCCGAGCCGATCGAGGATCTCGTCGTACTCGTCGTCGGTGAGGCCGTGGTCGCGGGCGAGGTCGCGGTCCACCTCGGGCGGTTGCGGGAGCGTGTCGGGCATTGGAGCGTGGGGGTGTGGGAGTGGAGAGTGTGGAGGAACCGCGGTGGATATATCGGGCGTGAGGGGATGGATCCCGGCTTTTTGATCAATGTGCCAGCGTTTTCGAACCGAAATGCAACCGACTCGCCGGTGCCCCTGTCTACTGAACCGTGGACGCGGAAACGACTTGAGGCACCGCAAGGTCCTCGGCCGTTGGCAGAAGGAGGGTTGCCCCGGTCAGTAAAAGATTCCGAGCAGGACGCCGTACACGACGTGTGCCGCGAGCGTGAGGGCGGGGGTACTCTGCCCGTAGTTGAGGCCCATGAATCCGGGCGGCTCCAGTTGGCGTGTGGGGGTGGGGCCGTGGTGTTTGCTCGCCATGCGCGGATGGAGGTCCGGCAGCATGGGCATGACGACGACGAGCATGAACAGGCCGTGGAAGACGCCGAGCAGCCCCCCGAGCCACCACATGGCCCACTGCCACTGCTCGAAGACGAGCGCGTAGAGGAACGCGAAGGCGATGCCGAGCCCGAGGTGAAGCGCAAATCCGAGCGCCATGGCTCGCCCTCGATGCGAGGTCACCATGCTCCCGATCATGAAGGGGAAGCTCATGCGCGACCAGCCCAGCCCCTGCCCTGTCGCCATCAGGAGCGTGAGGACGCCCGTAGCGAAGAGGCCCCAGAGCAGAGCTTTGCCGAGGTGAAGACCGAGAACGGGAAACATGGAGCTTGGAATTCCGCGGCGATTAGATGATTGGAGAGGGGGTTGCGTATTCCGTATTGCGTAGCGCGCAGGGGGGCCCGAAAACGAAATCCGCGATACAGAATACTCATCACAAAATCCCGATCAGTGGAGGGACGGCGAGAGGGCGGACGACGCCTCGGATGCCTTTTTGAGGGTAACCACCGCATTGATGAGACCGACGTGCGTAAACGCCTGCGGGAAGTTGCCCAGGAAGGCCCCGGTCTCCACGTCGATCTCTTCGGAAAAGAGTCCCAGGTCATTGGCGTAGGCGAGCGTCCGGTCGAGATTCTCGCGCGCCTCATCGAGCCGCCCGAGGCGGGCAAACATCTCCTCGTCCCAGAAGCTGCAGATGCCGAAGGCCCCCTCTTCGGACGAGAGACCGTCGTCCGTGCCGGGCGGGTAGCGGTAGAGGAGCCCGTCCTGCGCCAACTCCTCGTGGTGGCGGGCAAACGTCGACTGCATGCGGGGGGCAGTGGCCTCGGTGTAGCCGTAGAACGGGAGCAACAGCAGACTCGCGTCGACGCGATCGCCGCCGAACGTGGCGACGTAGCTCTCCATCTCCGCGTTGTAGCCGTGCGCCTCCACCGCATCGCGGATGGCTGCCGCCTCCTCGCGATAGCGCCCGACCGGGACGGTCAGGTAGCCCTCCTCGTGGAGCTCGATGAGGCGATCGAGCGCGACCCAGCACATGGCCTTCGAGAACGTGTGGTGGTGCCGCCCGGAGCGAACCTCCCAGATGCCCTCGTCCGGCTCCTCCCACCCCTCGCACACCTCGTCGCCGAGGCTCCGGAGGAGGCGTTTGTGCCAGCCGTCGAGCGCCTGCTCCCGTCGCACGAACTCGTAGGCCGCGCTAATGAGCTCCCCGTACGTGTCGAGCTGCAGCTGGTCGTGCGCCCCGTTGCCGATGCGGACCGGCGGGGACTGCCGGTAGCCCTCCAGGTGATCCAGCGTCCGCTCCTCGACGTTCGCGTTGCCGTGCACGTCGTAGAGCACCGAGAGCCGCGGCGCCGTGAGGCGGGTGGCGTGCAGGAGCCATGAGAAGAAGGCGCGCCCTTCGTCGTCGTAGCCCAACTCGTAGAGCGCCCGCAGCGTGAGGGCGGCGTCGCGCAGCCAGCAGTAGCGATAGTCCCAGTTACGCTCGCCGCCGATGGCCTCAGGGAGGGACGTGGTGGGGGCCGCCACGATGGCGCCCGAGGGGGCGAACGTCATCAGCTTGAGCGTGAGGGCGCTCCGCACCACCGCGTCGCGGTACGGCCCATCGTAGGTGCACTGCGCGGCCCAGTCGCGCCAGTAGTTGATGGAGCGGGCCAGCTTGCGCTCGGCGTGGTCGCCGAGGAGAGGGAGGACGGCCGGCTCGCCCTCGTCGAACGTGAGCGAGAGAAAGTGGTGCTCGCCCTCGTGAAGTGTTTTCTGTCCGTAGAGTGCCCCTCGTCCCCGGGACCGGGTGAGGGGCAACTCACTCCGGACGATGAAGACGGCGCCCTCGTGGTTGTAGAAGAAGCCGTGCGGCCCGCGATCTTCGAGCGGCGGATCGATCTGCCCGTATTCGAGGCGCGGGTCGCAGACAACACTCACCTCCACGTGCCCCTCCACGCACTCGACCCGCCGCAGAATCTCGTGCGTCGGCCACAGCTCGCGCCGGTACGCTGCGCGGCCCGCCACCGGCATCACGTCCGTGAGCCGGAGCACACCGGTGTCCGTCGTGAAGGTCGTCTCCAGCACGTTCGTGTCGCCCACGTACCGCCGCTCCACGGTGTAGTCCCCAACCGGCCGGACCTGAAAGTATCCGCCGTCGTCGGCGTCGAGGAGCGCGGCAAAGACCGACGGGCTGTCGAATCGGGGCCAGCAGAGCCAGTCGATTGATCCGTTCTTGCCCACGAGTGCCGCACTCGCACAGTCGCCGATGACGGCGTAGTCCTCGATGGGGGCGTAGCGGGCGTCCGCGTCGGGCATCGTGGTGGGCAGCGCCACCCGGAAAGACAACTCAGAAACTACCCCGTGTCACTCCCTTCGGCCCAGAAGTGTTCGATGCGTCCCTCGTTCGTCGCGCCGTCGTCGAATCGCGGAGTGGACGCGGACATCGCCGGCCTGAAATGCACAGACAGCGGTCGGCGGACGGCAGACGGCGGGTTTGCGCCCTCAACGGCGGTCCGCCCTCGGCCGTCGCTCCCAAGATGGACGTCCCCGACGATGCCATCTCAACGACTCGATATGGCACCCGGAGCTGAGCGGGAGCAGATCACACGGGCTGCCCTACCAGCCGGAGCCCACCCTGGAGCGACACCGGGGCCACGCGCTGCCCGACCCGGTCCAGGGCGCGGCAGAGGGTCGCGAGGGGGCGCGGCAGGTCGCCGCTCGGCACGAAGCGCCAGAAGCCCACGTCCGGGCGCAGCCCATTTTCTTCCAGCAGCCGACGGGCCCGAGGGGGCGAGAGGCGGCAGTCCGTGTCGAGATGGCGCGTGGGCACGCCGAGGCGGTCGGCGAGGCGGTACCACCAGTGGCGTCCGTTCAGGGTAAGGACCACCACGCGCCCCGACGGCGCCAGCACGCGGGCGAACTGCCGGAGGGCGCGGGCCGGACGCAGCAAATGCTCCAGCACCCCGACGCACAGCACCACGTCGACCGACGCGTCGGGGACGGAGGCGAGGCGCTCGGCGTCGCCGACCCGAAAGGTGAGCGACGCGTCCTGTGTCCGGCGCCGGGCCGTCTGTACCATCCGGGGCGAGAGGTCAATCCCCAGCCCCCGATCGATGCGGTCGGCGAGGGCCCGCAGGTGGGTGCCGTCCCCACACCCGATGTCCAGCACCACGTCCGAGGGCTCGAACTGAGCATGCCGACCCAGCACCCGGATCCGATGCCGGAGCAGCGCCTCGGCGGGGCCGTGCTGCTCGGCGTGATCCTGGGCCAGTTCGTCGAAGAAGGCCCGAACGTCCGCCTTCGTGGCGACGGGCACGGGCGTGGGGAACGACAGCATGGATGCGGCACGGGACCGATGCTACGGACGATCGGGCAGGAGGGCGGCGCGCTCTACGCCGCGGGGCCGGTACGGGGGCCGGGGGGTCGACGCGTCGTCTCCGGTTGCGGCGCGGTCGGAGGACGTCAGGACCCGCACGAGCAGCGAGTAGAGGCCGGCGTGGTGGAGAGGCTCGGCCTCGGGAGACGGCTGAAGGCCGGGGGAAAAGCCGTACGGGCGGAACCGGCGGATCAGGCCCGGGTCTCGGCTCAGCACGTGGATGGGCGTGGACCGGCTTTCGGTGTCCGCAAAGTACGGCTGATGGTCTCCCACGACCACGACGAGGCTGTTGGGGGGCGCCTTCTCGCGCAGGTAGGTCGTCAGGACACGCCAATCGTACTGGATGTAGCGGAAGAGACGCTCGGTCTGTGACAATCCCGCCCACGACGGACGGTCGGCTCCATCTGCAGGGACCATGGATGCAGGCGCGGCCGAGGGCCGCCGGGCGGAGCGACGCCCATCGGGAGAGTCGTTCCGGAGCGGCGGGGGTGGAGCGGTCCAGGGGCCGTGCGGTGTGGCCGTCTCGAAGAACAGGAAGAAGGGCGCCGTCGCCGTCTCCACAAACCGCTCGTGCGCCACCGACAGGCTGTACTGGTCCGGCACGATGCCCCACCCCACCTCCGGCCCGTCATAGTTGAGGTCGCGGAGGTAAAACGTGTGGTCGAACCCGTACGGGTTGCGCGCTGGCAAGCCGGGCCGGGGGCGCACCGGGGGCTGCAGGGTGGCCGTCTCGTAGCCCTGACGGCGGAGCAGCCGCACGAGGTGGGGATACCGGGGGAGCGTAGGCCGGAGCGTCTCGAATACCGGCTGGTGCTCCACCGGCGTTCCCAGAAACAGCGTGGCCACGCTGAGCCACGAAAGGCCGCCGAACACGGGCGCCTCGCTCTGGGTGGTCGCCAGGTGCCAGCCGTCCGCCCGGAGCGCATCGGCCGTACGGCTCATGAACCGGTCGTACGGCACCGGGCTATCGGGCGCCGCCAGAATCGACCCGTAGGGCTCGATCATGACGAGGTACAGCGACGGGGGCGTCGTCCAGTCCTGCTCCCAGTATCCGGCGTAGGTGGAATCGGGGACCGTCTCGTTCCGCGCTCCCACCTCCCGCCGTAGGGTCAGCGACGCCCCCACGTTCCGCACGAGGCACTCGGTGGTGGAGAGGCAGACACTCTGATAGGTCGACCGGTGCAGGAAGGTCCCCCGATGCGTCGTCACCGCAAAGGCGATGAGGGGCCAGACTACCACGTTGGCCACAAGCACAGCCCGGCGCCCCAAAGGCGTTGCCACGCCACGGTGCAGCCGCCGCACCGCTGCCGGAAGGAGCCAGGCGAGCAGCCCCACCCCGACGAGTCCCCCCCCCGATGCTCCCGGCGACCGTCCAGGACACGTCCGCGTTGAGGAGAAGGTAGACGGCCCCCACGACGTGCGAGGCGTCGGCGTAGAAGAGAGGGCTCCGGTGGAGCAGCCTAAGAACTGCCGCGTCGTAGGTGCGGTAGGCCAGCAGGAACAGGAGACCCCCCACCACCACGGCCCGAACGCGGGACCGTCCGCCCGAATACGGAACGAGCGCCAGGAGCGAGACGAGTACGAAGAGATCGAGGCTGAAGAGATAGTATAGCCGGAACGGATGGTCGAGGTACCGCACCGGATCGGTGGGCACGTGCCCCGCCAGCACGTCAGGTAGACGCAGCACCACGCTCAGCCCCAAAAAGAGCACGACGGGGATCCCCAGCACAGACCACGCCCGTCCCCACACGCTCGCCCTCGCCCGACCGGTCCCTGTCCCGAGCCATCCGGCATTCGTCAGTCGTTCAACCGTCCCCACAGCAGCTTGGCAGTCCGAACTGGAAGCCAGCGATCGCTTCTCTCCTCTCCAGCGCTCAACCTCCCAACGTACCAGCGCAGACGTTCAGAACTTCGAGAAGTCGAGGATACGGAAGATGTTGAAGCCCAGGCGCACGTTGCCGTCGAGAACGTTGCCGTTCAGGTCGCTCCCCCGCAGGTACTGATCGGCGGTGAGGCCCTCCCCGTTGCTCATCACGATCTGAAAGACGTGCCCCGCCGTCGACACCTCCACCCCGGCGGCCCACGTGTGGTACGCCGTCGACTGGGTGACAATGGCGTCGGGGCGCGAGAGGATGGGCGTCCACTCCCCCACCAACGCCACCTTGTCCTGCACCTTCCAGCGTGCGCCCAGCCCAAGGGTGACGAGGGGGGCCTCGCCGTCGACGCCCGCGTCCGGGTTAAACGTGAGGCCGGGCACCAGCGCGAGCCCCACCCGGTCCGCAATGGCGCGGGTGAGGCTGACCTACGCCGTGTACTTGAGTGCCTCCGACCGCCACCGCCCCCCATCCTGCACGTCGCGAGTGATCCAGTTCACTGCTCCCTGTGCGGAAATTCCCACGGGCCAGTCCGCATTCTGCTCGTCCACGAGCCCGTAGCGCGTCTCCAATTCCACGTTGTCCTGGCGATCGGAGCGGGCCAGGTTGACGAGCAGGCGGTCGGTCACCGCGTAGCCCAGACTCAGGTACACGGTGGCCCCGCTGTCGAGGCCGTAGAAGCCCGAGTAGCCCGCGTTCACCGGCTGACGGAAGCGGTGACTGATCAGGAAGAGCCAGTTGCCGCTCTCCAGGGTGCGACCGGTGGGCAGGTTGATGACCTTCCAGCCGCTAAACGGCATCACCTCATTGTTGGACCGGTGCCCCGAGGGCGCCGCGTCGTCGGAGGAATCGGGCGCGGCGGCCTTGGACGCTTCAGGCGGCCCCTCCGGAGCGGCCGCTCCCTGGGCGGGGGCTCCATGAGGCGCAGCCCCCCACACCGCAACCAGCAACACCAAGAGGCCGAAACATCGAGCACGAAGCATAGGGAAGAAGGAAGTTTACCTGGAAGTGCGCTCGCTCCTCCGACTACGGGGATTTTGACGGCTGGGCGTTACGGGATCGGCGGTCCGCACTCGACGGTTCCTCCACGGTGCCCACGATGCGCGCGTCGAGGCGGATTTTGTCATCGATGGAGGCCCACAGGAGAGAGGGGCGCTCGACCTTGAAGCGCGTCAGCGAGATCGCGAACTTGGCCCGCACCCGCACCTGTCCGTCGGTCACCCGCACATCGGCGGTGGTCTCCACCAGGTGGGTGCGTCCGTGGAAGGTCAACTCGCCCCTCACCTTCCACTTTCCGGCGTGGCCGTCGGTGGAGCGCCCCCACTGTACCGGTTGCAGGGCAGTGGTCCGAAACTCGACGAGGGGGTACTGCTTCGCCTCCGTCACCTCGCGCATCTTGCGGTCGCGGCGGTCGTTGCCGCTGTCGAAGCTGGCGACCAGCACCCGGATCACGGCGCGACTGCTGTCCGGCTGATCGGGATCGAGGACGAACCGGCCCGACACATCCCGGCTCGTGCCGGTCCAGTCGTGCAGCGGGGCCGAGCCGGTGTAGTCGATCACGCTCTGCGCGGAATCGACCGTGGCTACGACCCGCTGCGCGTGGGCCGCACTCGTCCCGCCAAGTGTAAACAGGCCCACTACGACGAAAACGAGCGAGACGGAGATGAGTCGAGTCATGGACACTGGGCGGTCAATGAACGAACATCTGATCCCTTCACTGGAGCCCTCCAGGAGGAGGAAATGAGCGTCAGTATGAGCCGTCGTCGGAATTTCCGCCGCCTTGCCCATCAATCACCTCGATCTCGCCGCCCATGTAGACGTGATTGGAGCACTGGTAGTAGAGGGTGTTGGGGGCGCTGTCCGGAACCTCGAAGAAGACCGAGCCGGAGGTGGACTTCGCATTCTCGACCCCTTGACTGAACTCGTCGCCCCCTTGCCCCTCCGCCGTGGTCCCGATGTAGAAGGGATGGACGCCCCCGTTCGGCCCCTCCGCCACACTGTCCTGAAGGGCAAACTCGTACCGCTTCCCCCGCTGAAGTGTGAGTACGCTCCCCACGTCTCCGTCCATCGCATAGGCGGTCCCGAAGTCGTTCTGGTCGCTCCACGGGTAGCTGGGGTCAATCTTTCCGACCGTGACCTGGAAGGTCTGGGCAATCTTTCGTTCGTTGCCGCCGCTGGAGTCGCAGGCGACGATGAGCGAGGGCGTCCCAATGCCGACGACGCCGAGCGCCCCCAGGCGTCGAAGAAAGTCGCGGCGAGAAACGTCTTGCTGATCGGTCATGGCGCGGAGGAGGTCGAGTGAGAAGATCATGGAACAATTAAACCGGGCCCGCCGGGAGCCTCCATTCCTCGCTACCAGGCGGAGGCCCTCTTCCTCCCCATCCCTACCTCGCGCCTATCCAGAACACGCCTCTCCGTCAGTACCCACTCCGGAAATACGAAGAAGCGATGCAGATACGCTTCGCTCGGAGCATAGAGGGACGGCAAGACCCGTCCAAAACTTGAACGGACGGACTCGAGATTGGGGAGATGAGGGACCGAGTTGTAATTCTTATTGCCATCGCCTGCGGAACCACGACGCCGGGGACGAATGCAGCCTCAACCGGTCTCTTTTGGGAAAAAGTTCTCCGGATCTGACGGAAGA
>JBDGQN010000152.1:0-4069 GCA_042219055.1 Salinibacter sp.
TCGACCGAGAAGCTGCTCCGAACCGTGCCGACTACCAACACATAATCGGCCCACTACCGTGCAAGAGCACGACGGGAAAGCTCGCACGCTCTACCCGCAGGATACGGAGATATCTGACTACAAAGATGAAGAAGGGGAGGTGGAGTGGGAGAGGTACAACCAAGCCCTCGCCTCTGAAGTCGAAAGCCTTTCAGTCCGCGATCGGCTTATGAAGCTGGGGCACTACTACCACCTGGCCACTGAGAAGCTCATTTACATCTTTCCCGTGGTTGGATACAAGGGGAAGAAGGAAGACCAAGAGTATGGAGACGTGCGCATTTACTCCCCAGAGCACGTCCACCTGATTAAGGAACCCATCCCAGGAGCCACTGACGAACACTTCCGCCGCCAGGAAGAAAACATCGAGAACTACGTCAATGTCGCTGTAGAAGTCGATTGCTTGGACGACCAAAAAGGCTCGCGGCTCAAGGCAGCTCGGAAGGCAGAGCGTATGCTCGACTTTCTCAGTCTCTTGGTCGAGCCGTCCGAGGCGCTCTACATCCGCTCTCACGAGGCGTTGATAACAGATTCGGAGGGGTGCTATCGCGGCAGCTACACGGGAACCCCAGAAGGTGACGAAACCCATGCTCACCACCTCGGACGAGACATTGAGGTGTTTGAGGTGATTGATTGGGAAGACTCCATAAGAGGAGCCCAAGAGTACATCTATAAAGGTCCAGGGGAATATTCCAGCGAAGAGCGCACGATTGCGTATTCGTTGACGTGGCACCGGAAGGCAGGGGCCGCCAGCCAGACGGAAGACCAACTGCTCGGCTACTGGGTTGCTATGGAGAACCTCGTAGCGGACATGGGCCGTGACGAAGCAGCCCTGCTTTCGGAAAACGAGAAGGAAGGGGTTGGGAAGGATTACTTCCTCCGTCAACTGGCACCGGCAGTTA
This sequence comes from Salinibacter sp., assembly GCA_042219055.1. Taxonomy (GTDB): domain Bacteria; phylum Bacteroidota; class Rhodothermia; order Rhodothermales; family Salinibacteraceae; genus Salinibacter. The sequence goes on from JBDGQN010000152.1 coordinate 939, forward strand.
TGATGCGTAACGCCCTCATGAGCTCAGCTCATTCGCTTCATCACGCGCTATCGTCACCGCTCGGGATGAGCAACATTCCCGAAAGTCTTCACGATGAGGCCGGTCTGAATGTCGAACTCTACGAGCCGATAGAGCTTCAGCCGATGATAGATCACCTTGATGATTTGAAAGGCTACATCGAATCTGCTCTCGTCTTGGAGCAAGCCTGCTTCGTGGAGAAACTGTTCAACGAGCCCGACGCCGCGAAGTCTTTTCTCGAGGACGAGGCGGCTCGTGTTCGAAAGCTGGTCGATCAGATTTACCGCTATCGCAACAAGGTAGTGCATTACGGCCACTACGGAAGCGTCGCCATGGAATACTACGCTGCGATGGCTGGACACGTGTCGAAAGCTCTCCTTCAGCGCGTAGTGCATCCGTAAAATGTGGACGGCACGCCTGTACGTGAGAGTCTCCTCCAAAGTCACGTTCGCCTCAAAACGCTCACCGAGCGTTTCGAGAATGGGGCAAATCTATACGAGGTCGCATTTGAACAATCGGACCTGTTGGGTTGACTTGGGTAGTGGCAGAGACCGGCGATGTAAACCTCTATGGTATCGATTGTATCGTTCGGTGAGCCAGCCAGCATAGACTGCATGCTTACGCTGTTCGCCGTTAGCACCGATGAGATGGACATAACACCTCATTGCAGCCGACGACGGCTGTTGCCGTTTTCGAAATTTGGTGTCTCCTGTCCTTTTACGTACGTTTCGAGCCCGTCGCGGCTGAATGTCCACGTTATGACGCACTTCTGTATGGTGCCCTTCTACCCTGTCCGGCCCGCCATTGGGTTCCGTTGTGTCTCGTTGCCGCTGTCGTTGCTGCTACTTCTCGCCGCTTTTCTTCCCGGCTGCTCCGACATGCCTGTAGCGTTCCCTACCCGGCGGATCCCCCGGATCCCGGATGGCACGAGGACACGCTTCAGCACAACGACCTTGCTCGCGAATTCCGGTTCTTCGTGCCGGAGGATCCGTCCGATGCCGTGCCGATCGTCGTCGTACTCCACGGTGGGTCCCAGAGCATGGACGCGATCTTTGGTTCCGGGGCGGGGGGGACGCAGGAATGGGCGCAGATCGACGAGGAAAAGGGGGTGTTGCTCCTCGTGCCGAACGGTACCAACCTCGACACCGGAGCTCCCAGCGGAGACAAGCAGAGCTGGAATGACTGCCGGCCGGAGGAGCGTGCGCGCCGGGATGCCGACGACGTCGGCTTCATCGCAGCCCTGCTGGACTGGGCCGCCGGTCGGTTTGCTAACGCGCAAATCGCGCTCGATACGGAGCGTACGCTCGTTACCGTGGCGTCGAATGGGGGCATGATGGCCTACCGCCTAGCCACCGAACGGCCCGGTCGGGTTGCCGCTGTGGCCGCGTTCATTGCCAATCGGCCTCAGCCCTCGGAGTGTTCAAAGGCCTCCGACCCGGTTCCAATGCTGATTGTAAACGGGACCGAAGACCCGTTGATGCCCTACGAAGGCGGGAGCATTGCGCCCAGCCTGGGTGGATTGGGCACCGTAGCCTCGGCGGAAGCAACCCGGGATTACTGGGTCGAAATAAACCGGGCTGACACTACGCAACGCTCGGTGAATCAAGTGCCCGATCGGGACCCGGACGATGGCAGCGTTTTGGTTTGTGAGAGGGATCCGCCCGCCACAAGCCGCAGTGCCCCGGTGCGATTTTGCCGAGTGGAAGGCGGCGGACACGTCATGCCCTCGATTGAACATCGGCTGCAGGGCCGCCAAAACCACGACGTGGAAGGAGCCCGGCTTGCTTAGTCGTTCTTCAAGCGATCAGTCGATCAGTAGTCCGTCGTCCACGGGCGGGGGCAATTTCCCTGACGAAGGGGAGGAGACGCCGGCAGTCTTTGAGAAGAGGGGTCTCTGTGGGGGAGTGCAGGGGCTCGCGTCGCCCCGAACACAAGCACCGATGGTTTGCGTACAGAGAGGCGGTGCAGGAGGGGGAGCGGGGCGCCGTCGACCGTTGCGATACATTACACACTCAGTCCCCAGATTCGATGCAAGCCGTCCTCGTCCCCGAGCCCGGCGATCCCGAGCACATGACGATCGGCGAGGTGCCCACCCCCGAGCCCGGTCCCGAGGAGGTGCGAGTGCGGGTCCACGCCACCGCCCTCAACCGCGCCGATACGTTCCAGCGCCGCGGCCACTATCCGCCGCCGGAGGGCGCGTCCAACATTCTCGGGCTCGAAATGGCGGGCGTCGTCGATGCGGTTGGCGACCGCGTCATCGACTGGCACGAGGGGGATCGCGTCTTTTCGCTGCTCGCCGGGGGCGGCTACGCCGAGCAGGTGGTCGTCCACAAGGACCTTCTCATGGCGGTGCCGCCCGGCCTCTCCCTGCGCGAGGCGGCGGCGCTCCCGGAGGTGTTCTTGACGGCCTACCAGGCCCTGCACTGGCTGGGGGGGCTGCAACGTGGCCACGAAGTGCTCATCCACGCCGGGGCCAGCGGGGTGGGAACCGCCGCGATTCAGCTCACAAAAGACGCCGAAGCCCATCCCTACATCACCGCCTCGGCGCCGAAGCACGACCTGTGTCGCGACCTCGGGGCGGAGGCCACCATCGACTACGAGTCGGAGGACTTTGCCGAGCGAATCGGTGTCCTCACGGACGGGGAGGGGGCGGACATCATCCTCGACTTCATCGGCGCGCCGTACTTTCACGACAACGTCGCCTCCCTGGCCATGGACGGGCGCATCATTCAGCTTGCCACCCTGGGCGGCAGCACGGTGGAGGAGGTGAGCCTGCGCGACCTGATGGCCACACGGGCCCAACTCCTCACCACGACCCTCCGGAACCGAAGCCTCGACTACAAAATTCAGCTCACCCAGGAGTTTGCGAGCGACGTGTTGCCGGAGTTCGTGGACGGACACCTTCGACCCGTCATCGACTCGACGTTCGACTGGACCGACGTGGCCGACGCCCACCGCCGCATGGAAAACAACGAGAACGCCGGGAAGATCGTCCTGCAGATCATTTCATGAACGAGTGATGGTTCTGCCCCCCGTTGGGGGGCGATGCGCTCGGCCATGACGCGCCGCTGCGCCCCGAGCGAAGTGAGGAAGTAGTCTTCGGGCTGCGCCCC
>JBDGQN010000153.1:0-16035 GCA_042219055.1 Salinibacter sp.
TAAGGGGCCGGTGGCGGACTTCCCGTATCCTACGGTCTGTAGATTCCGAGAAATAGGCCAGCTGATGCGGAAAACGTCGCCTCCTTCTCACACTTGCCGACTCTCTACTTTCAATTGGTACAGATCTATGGGTGCAGGCCCGCTGTTAGAATGGTTGGGAACGGCGATCGCCAATTACAACCCGACCCACCCATGCACCACCAACCGGAGCGAGGTCCTCCGGGCGCTCGTCGCCAAGCTACAGCGCGATGAACAGGGCCTGGACGGGCTCCTCTGAGCGTTTTGGATCAACGTGCAACCGTTCCATATTAAGCATCGAAGACCAGAGAGGTAACTTCCACGTATGATATGAGGCATTGGCGTTTCGTTGCGGGGAAGTCAATTCTCCGCGCGCGCCTCGTTGATTGTATTCAGCAGTTCCGAGGCACGATCTGTCAAGCTTTCAAAGTCCTCGTTGGCGACCAGATGGGGATCAACAAGATCGCTCCCTACGCCGACGGCCACGGCACCGGCGCGAATGAAATCGGCGGCGTTCTCGAGCGTGACGCCGCCGGTCGGCAGGAGCTGCAGTTGCGGCAGCGGGGCAAGCACGTCCTTGATGTAGCGCGGTCCGCCACCGCGCGCGGGAAACACTTTGACGAGGTCCGCGCCGGCCTCCCAGGCAGTCCACATCTCGGTCGGCGTCAGCGTTCCCGGAATTGCTACCACGCCGTCGTAATGGCACTGATCAATCATTGCCAGGTTCAGGCACGGACTGACGACGAACGCTGCTCCCTGAGCGGCGGCTGCATGGGCTGTTTCCGGATCGAGGACACTTCCAGCGCCGACGACCACATCGGGTGAGAACCGTTGCTGGGTTTCACGAATGCGCTCAAGGGCACCGGGGGTCGTCATGGTAATCTCTAGACTGTTGACCCCACCCTTTTGGAGCGCTTCGGTGATCCGGAGCAGCTGATCACTGTCGCCCGCTCGAAAGACGGCAACTGCTCCCGTCTTGATCACATGCGACAAAGTCCCTTCGGCCATATGCGCTTCACCCTACTTGTCGTAACGCTCCTTTGCGTGTTGCTCATACACCTCGGAATTGACCACGTAATGCGGCCTATCGCCGTGCAACACCGCCAACGCGTTGTCCACAGCAAGTTGGCCCGTCCGAACGGTTGACTGTCGGGTGGCGGCCCCAATGTGTGGCGTCGCCACGACGTTGTCCAATGCCAGCAGCGGATGATCTTCCGGCGGCTCCTCCGCGAAGGCGTCGAACGCGGCGCCACCGAGACCTCCGTCTTGGAGCATGTTGTACAGGGCAAACTCGTCGACGAGCCCCCCTCGAGAGGTGTTGATCAGGAAGGCGGACGACTTCATCTTGGCCAGCGCCGCCTCGTCCATGACGTGATGGGTATCGTCGGTATAGGGCAGATGGAGCGTCACGACATCGCTTTGGGCAAGCAGCTCGTCCCACGGAGCGTAGTCGATCTCAAGTCGCTCGAGAACCTCAGCCGGCGGATCGACAACGTCGTAGTAGATGCACCGCATCCCGAACGCAGACCCCAGCTCGGCCACCCGACGGCCGATGCGACCGAGCCCAACGACCCCGAGCGTCGCGCCGGACAGCTCCTTGCCGTAGACGCGCGTCCACCGGCCAGCTTTGACGTCTCGATCAAGGCGCGGGAAGTTGCGGGCCAACGCCAACATCAACGCCATGGTGAGTTCCGCCACGGACGTGCTGTTCGTACCCGGCGTGTTGGTGACGACGATGCCACGCTCCGTTGCCGCATCCAGGTCGACGTTGTCCACGCCAATTCCATATCGGGAGATCACTTTCAAGCGCGCAGACGCCTGGATCACGTCTGCGGAAACCGCGTCCACGCCCAAGATCGCCCCTGCGACGTCGCGAATGAGTTCGCTCAGCTCGTCGGCGTGCAACGGGCGATCATGCGGGCTATAGCGGACGCCGAAGCCGGCGTCCTCAAGAGCCCGTTGATGGGGTCCCTCAATGGCACGAAAGGATCGCGCTGTGACAAGGATGGTTTCAGTCATGACGATTCCCGCTGCCTTCGACAGAGCGGCTCCCGTCCCGATTGAGCTCCATCGCTCCGTCTCAGCTTACCGTTCGTACGTCCGATGACCCATGAGATCCCTCATCGATGCATAGTGTTATCCACGATGGCGACCTCCCCATCACGGTCGAGGATCAGCTTGGCGAAGCCGAGTTCCTCGATGGTGCCGTAGTCGTGGCCCGCGTCTCCCGGCCACGCGGCGAAGAACGTGAACGGCTCTTCGCCCGTGTTGACCGTCCGGTGTGCCCAATAGGGCGGCACGTAGGCAGCTGTCCCGGGCTTCATGTAGACGTGGTCGGCCTTGCCGTCGTCGGTCTGCATCAGCAGATACCCTTCGCCCGATAGGCCGAAGTAGACCTCACCGCGGTCGCGCTTGGTGTGGAAGTGGCCCTTCGTCATGTGGAACTCGTCGCCGACGGTGCCGGGGTGAATGACGGTTGTCGAATGCTTCACTTGCCCTTCCCCCTCGGGCACCGAGGCCGCGTAGACCTCGTAGATGAGCCGATCGCCGTCGTCGTTGAGGATCCGTTCGACGGCGTCCGGGTCGGCGTACATCCCGGCCATGTCACTGAGGTAACGCTGCCCGACCTCCTCGGCCGGCTCCAGGACGCCGCTGGTCGGATCGACTTGTGTGCCGAAGGGCGTCATCGCCATCGGGTCGACACCTCCATTCGGGAGCGGACTGGGCTTAGAGGTCGATGCGCACGTGCTTGAGCTGCAGATATTGTTCGGTCGCGTAGTGGGAGTTCTCCACGCCGATGCCGCTTTGCTTCCAGCCCGCGTACGGGAACGGGAAGTTGCCGCCGGAGACGTTGTTGACCCCGATCGTGCCGTACTCCAGCTCCTGGCTCGCGCGATACGTCGTCGCGAGGTCCTGGGTGTAGACGTAGGCGACGAGGCCGTAGGGCGTGTCGTTGGCGAGGTCGATCGCCTCGTCGACGGAGTCGAACCCCATGACGCCGGCGACCGGACCGAACGTCTCCTCCTGCATGACGAGCATGTCGTGGTTGACGTCGTCCAGCAGCGTTGGCGCGAAGAAGTTCCCGTTGGCGTATTGATCGCCCTCGGGCGGACCGCCGCCGGTCAGCGCTTGGGCCCCCTTGGAGAGGGCGTCCTGGACGTGGGCTTTCGGCTTCTCGAGCGCCGAGGCCGTGCACATCGCGCCCACGTCGGGGTCGTTCAGGCCGCGGTCGATCGTCATCCCGTTGATGGCGTCGACGGCCTTCTCGACGAACGAATCCTTGATCGAGTTGTGGACGTAGATCCGATTGATGCTGTTGCAGACCTGGCCGGCATTGCGGAACGCCCGCTTGGCCGCGCCCTTCGCAGCCGCCTCGACGTCGGCATCGTCGAAGACGAGCAGCGGCGTGTGGTTGCCCAGCTCCAGCGAGACCCGCTTCAGCCCGGACGCCGCCATCTCCATGACCTTCTTGCCCGTCTCGGTCTGGCCCGTGATGGCGATCTTGGCGACGTTCGGGTGCTGGGCGAGGGCCGGCCCGAGCGCCTTGCCGCCGCCCGTGACGATGTTGACGACGCCGTTCGGTGCGCCGGCTTCGGCCAAGAGACCGATGAACTTGGTCAGCGCCAGCGGCGTCTCCGTGGGCGGCTTGGCCACGACCGTGTTCCCGGTCACCAACGCCGGCCCGAGCTTCCACGACATCAGGAGCAACGGATAGTTCCATGGGCTGATGGCGGTGACGACGCCGTAGGGCTGCTTGACGACATGACTGTGGCGATTCGGTTTCCCGGTCGGCATCGTCTCGCCCTGGATGCGCCATGACTCTTCCCCGAAGAACTCCAGCGCGCCCGCGGCGCCGTCGACCTCGCCCTTGGCCTCGCTGAGCGGCTTGCCCTGCTCGCGCGAGAGGAGTTCGCCCAGCTCGTCCTGGCGCTCGCGCGCCATCCGGGCGGCCGCCTTGAGCACCTCGCCGCGTTCGGGCGGCGGCGTCCGCGACCACGTCTTGAACGCCGCGTGGGCGGCCTCAATGGCGCGCTCGGCGTCTTCCGGATCGGCGTTGACGCCCGTGCCGACGACGTCTCCATTGGCCGGGTCGCGCACCTCGAACGTCCCGCTTCCCCCCTCGGTCGTCCATTTCCCATTGATCAGCCATCGGCTCTGCTCGGTCATGCAGTCAGATCCTCCTTTCCTGCTCATCGAAGCACTCCAGAGCGGTTCGCGGAAAGCACGCGGCCGACCCCGTAATGTCTACGGCGCCTGGATCTCTTGATTAGGCCTCTGCCGCGTGTAGTTGGCCAGAAAGCTGTGTGGCGACGGCAACGGCAACGTGCTCGCCTCGTTCAGTTGGTCCACGTGTTGATCCGAAAGCTGCCAGCCGACTGCCCCCAGATTGTCCTCAAGATGGTCTGGCGTCCGGGCACCAAAAATGGGTGCGGTCACGCCCGGCTGCTGCAGCAGCCAGTTGAGCGCGATTTGGGCCGGCGTCTTGTCGATCTCGTCGCTGATCTCGAGGAGTGTGTCGATAATTCGATAAGTCCGCTCACTGCCTCGTTGCTCTGGCTGATCGTCCCAGCGGTCACCGCGGCCAACACGACTGTCCTCCGGCGGAGGCTGGTTCCGCTGGTACTTGCCGCTTAGCCATCCTCCGGCCAACGGCGACCAGGCCGTCAAAGCGATGCCTTCTGAACGACACAGCGGTAGAAGCTCCCATTCGGTGCTTCGAATCTGCAGGCTGTATTCCGCTTGTAGACAACTTATCTCGTTCCAATCGTGCATGCGACTCGTCATGACGGCCCGGTCCAGTTGGGAGGGCGTGAAGTTGGATGCGCCGATGTAGCGCACCTTGCCTTGCCGGATGAGATCATCCATGGCATGGAGTGTTTCTTCGATCGGCGTTGCCGCATCCCAGCAGTGCATTTGATACAAGTCGATGTAGTCGGTCTGAAGACGTCGGAGACTTCCCTCCACAGCTTCCATGATGTGCTTGCGGGAGAGACCGGTCTCGTTCGGCCCATCGCCGATCGGAAAGTACACCTTAGACCCAATGACGTAGTCCGAGCGTCGACCGCGTGCCTTGATCCACTTCCCAAAGATCTCTTCAGCCGTGCCCTCGTTGTACTTGTTGGCCGTGTCGAAGAAGTTTCCGCCCACGTCGGTGAAGCGATCGAGCATTCGATGGGCATCCTCTTCGTCGGTCACCCAGCCAAAAGTCTGAGTGCCGAAGCAGAGTTCAGATACTTTCATGCCCGATCGACCGAAGAAGCGATAGTCCATACGCGATCTTTCCTCCTTCCTCAAGTTCAGGCAATTGGATTCGTTATGATTTGGGGCTGCCTTTTATCGGCGAATCTCCACGTTCTGATTCTTCCAAAGGTCTTCGAGTTCGTTCTCAGTGATGCACACGCTGTCGCCGAGCAGCGTTCGTTTAAACGCAGCCAAGAGAGCGGCGTATTCGAGGGCTGTCTCAACGTCCGCCTCACGAAGCAAGCCATAGAGATAGCCAGCCGTGAATGCGTCTCCCGTCCCGATCGGATCAACCGTCTCCCCGGGAAACGCCTGGACGCGATAGGTCTGTCCATCGTGTTGTGCAAGAGCCCCTTGATCACCCAGCGTCACAACGGCGTGGGCTGGATTAAATGTCTCCGAAAGCCAATCAAGGATTGTGTCCTCGCCGTCAATTGCCCAGATTTGCTGGACTTCGGATTCCGCAACGATCGCGATGTCGACGTGTTCAAGGCATCGCTCTAGCGTGGGCCGTGCCTCATTCGGCGACCAGAGCTTGGCACGATAGTTGAGATCAAAGGCTGTCCGTACGCCGGCGGATCGCGCCTGCTGTAAGGCACTTATTGTCGTCTCTCGGCAACCGTCACTGAGGGCCGGCGTGATGCCTGTCGTATGGAAAACCTTGGCACGAGCGAGCAGGTCTTGGTCAACGTCGCCCGGCATCATAGTGCTAGCAGCCGAGCGCTCCCGATCGTACATGACTTGCGTCGAGCGAGGCGCTTGCCCAAGCTCAACGTAGTAGATCCCCATCCGATATGACGGGTCACTGACGACGCCGCTGGTGCGGATGCCGTACTGCCGGAGATGCCGACAGACCTGGCGACCGAGCGGATTCTCGGGAAGTTTGCCGAGCCAAGCTGTGTTTAACCCGACTGAAGCACAGTTCGTTGCCACGTTGACCTCAGCCCCGCCAATCCATGTATGGAGTTCGCTCGACGTTTCGAGCCTCTCGCCCATGTTGGGCGAGTATCTGATAAGAGCTTCACCAAGGGTAACGATATCCAGCGATGGATCCATGTTCAGCCCTTCGCTTCCGCCACGCGTTGATCTCTTTGTTCAAATAGCCGTTGCATCTCGTTCAGAAGACCACACTTTGCTTTTCCATCACCTTGGGCTTATGGAGCGGAATTGTTCGATCATTTATGGTCTTGGAAATCTTGTTCAAATGCCGTAAGTCGCTCGATGCACTCTTGTGCGTACTGATCGCGAAGCTCAGCGAACTTGTCGAACTGCGTTGCCATATAGGGATCAGGAACAGGCGGAAGCGGTTCCATAGCGATCGAGCCAGCGTAGTTGATCTCCAACAGTGCGTGGATGAAGCTCCGAAAGTCGAAATGCCCACGTCCAACCGCTTCCCGATTGCTATCGGCCACGTGGACGTTGGCCAGCGAGTCAGCTGTGTCACGAACGGCTTGAGGGGGATCGGCTTCTTCGATGTTCATGTGGAAGCTGTCCAGGTGGACGCCAACCGCATCCGAGTCGATGGCGTTCGTGAGCTCTCGGGCTTGAGCCGCCGAGTTGACGAGGAACGTCTCGTAGCGATTGATGGGTTCCACGGCCAATGTGACGCCAGTCTCCTCGGCATGCGGTGCGATCGCCGATAGTGACGATTGCGCGTTTGCCCATTCTTCTTGAACGGCCTTCTCCCAAGCTGGTTCGTCATGCGGATTGATGACGGGTACCGTCTTGCCTACGGCCGACGGAACGACTATCAAGACAGGGGCCCCGAGTTCCGCCGCGAAGTCGCAACACCGACGGACGTAGTCAATCGCCTGTTGACGGCGTTCTTCATCCGGATTGCTGAGGTCTCGACCCGAGCGTTCCCACGGATATATCCCGGCAATGGAGAGCACCTCAAGGTCATAGTCATCGCAGAGTCTACGTACACGCGCCGGGTCGTACTCTTTGGGTTCACCCTTGAGCTCGACGCCGTCATAGCTGTATCGTTGCAGGCGTTGGAAAGTTTGCTCCAGTGACTCACCACCGTAGATCCAGTTGCTGATCGCGTATTTCATGAGCCTGCCCTCCCGTCGTTTGACTGGAACTCACTGATCTCGTCAAAAACCTCCGTCAGGTGGCGGTAACTGGCATCGAAGATCTCAAACAAGCGCTCGTATCGTCGCGACCGCCACGGATCGGGATCGGTTTGATCCGTCGTCCGAACCAATTCTTCGGCATCGGCCATGTCGTCGAAAACGTCGATCCCGACACCGCCCGCAATGGCCGCCCCAAGTGAGGTGGCCTCGTGGGGATACTCGGTCTGCAGAATTGGCGTCTGATAGATATCGGCCATGATTTGGCGCCAGACGCTGCTGCGCGCGCCCCCCCCAATGACGCGAATCTCGTCCACCGACGGACCTTGTGCCGTCAACGCGTCGAGCACGATCCGTAGGTTGCAACAGACGCCTTCCATGACGGCCCGAACCATCTCACGTTTGGTGTGATGGCGGGCGAGGCCGACAAACGCGCCGCGCGCGTCAGGATGCCAGCGAGGACTCCGTTCGCCCAGCAGGTACGGTAGAAAGATTAACCCGCGCGCGCCTGCTGGGCAGTTCTCGACGTGTTGATCGATGAGCTGGTATGAATCGAGGCCGACCTGTTCGGCAGCTTGAACCTCGCTTTGGCAAAACGCGTCTCGGGCCCACTGCAACGCCCCGCCGGCAGACTGCATCGTCCCGTTCGGCGACACAAGCTCCGGATCCAGATGGGCCCATGTGAACGTTCGCATGTCGGGATCGAACAACGGGTTCTGGGCCGACATCGCAATCCAGCCGGATGAGCCGAGATAACTGTAACCGATTCCTTCTCGAACCGACCCAGCACCAGCTGCGGCACAGAGCCCGTCACCACCTCCAATGACGACCCGGGTTCCGGGCGCGAGGCCGGACTGATCAGCTGCATCGGCGGTTACCTCGCCCACTACGTCTGTCGAGGCGTAAATGGGTGGCAAGACATCCTTCGGCAGTCCGGTGGCATCCAACAGCGTATCGGACCAATCCCGCTTATTGAGGTCATAGACGTTCGTGCTAGAGGCGTCGGTGTGATCGGTCGCGAATTGACCGGTCAGCCTATGGACGATGTAGTCCTTGGCCTGCAGCATTCGGTGAGTTTTCTCGAAAACACGCGGTTCGTTATCACGCACCCACATCAGCTTGGGTGCAGAATAGCTCGCGCTCGCTCGGTGTCCAGTAATGCGATAAAACGTCTCGAGACCTACGACGTCCGCGAGTTGTTGAGCTTCGTCAACGGCCCGGTGATCGGCCCAGATGATGGCGTTGCGCAGCGGTTGGCCGTCCTCGTCAACGGGCAAACATCCCAGCATCTGGCCGCTGAAGCTGACGACGCCGATCTCGTCGGGATTTAACCCCGTGGTATGAATCAGCGCCTGTGTGGCCTGGCAGACAGCCGCCCACCAATCGCTGGGGCGCTGTTCCACCCAATTGACCTCAGGATAGTCGGTCTCATAGGGAGAAAAGCAGCTGTCAACGAGTGTACCATCGGACGCGTAGAGGGTCGCTTTATCCCCCGTTGTGCCCAAATCATGCGCGAGGATGTGCGACGACGGCATGGCTTGATCACTTCCCTCCAGGGACGAGGCCCTGAATTAAATAGCGTTGCATGCTAATGGCGATGATCACAGCCGGAACGACAGCAATGATGACGAGTACGGAAATCGCCCACCATTGGGGACCTCGCTGGAAATGTTGTGCCGAAATCAAGATGGGGATCGTTCGCGCCTTCTGGAACGTCAGAATGAGCGCAAACAGGAATTCGTTCCAGGCAAACACGAAGCAGATCAGAAAGGTCGAAGCCAAACTGGGCAATGACATTGGGATGACGACGTAGCGGAACACCTGCCATGGCGTTGCGCCGTCGATTTGAGCCGCCTCTTCGACATTCTCGGGCATCTGCGATAAGAAGTTACGCATGATCCACGTCGCCAAGGGAAGATTGAACGCGATATAGACCAAAATCAGGCCGAGATGCGTATCGAGCAATCCCGTGATGCGGTACATAATGTAGAACGCCAGGCCGACGACGATCGGCGGCATCATGCGCTGTGAAAGAATGAAGATCAGGATATCTCGGTTCTGAAGGAAACCGACCCGGAAACGATAACGCGTCAGGGCATAGGCGGCCATCGTGCCAAACAATACCGCGAATACCGTGCTGACCGACGAGACAACGAGGCTGTTGAGCAGCGGGTCCGCCAGTGTCTCCCAGAACTCGCTCCCAAGGAAGCGTTGCCAGGTTTCCAAACTCGGCTGATAATCCACAAAAGGAATCCATTTTGGCCCCTGATAGACGGAACCTGACGTCTTCAATGAGGTCGTCGCCACCCAATAGATCGGGAAGATGACGAAAACTGTCCAAATGAGCAGCAACACGAGCATTCCGGTGCGCTTGAGGAGGCGTCGAGTCCTGAGATCCATGTGGCTCACTGCTCCTAATATCGGCGCATCATGATGATAAACACGGCGGATATGATCAGGACCATCAAGAAAAGGCTCAGGGCAATGCTGGCACCTTCAGCGAGATTGAAGTTGCGCAAACCGACGACGTACCCGAATAGGGTGAGGGTTTCGGTACTGACCCCCGGTCCGCCGCCCGTCATGATATAGGCTTTGTCGACAATCTTTGAGGCCTCAATCGTGCGAATCAACAGCGCGGCAATGGAGGCCGGTGCCAGCATGGGAAAGATCACGTGTCTGAACGTCTGCCACGCGTTGGCACCGTCGATCCGGGCCGCTTCTTTGTAGTCTTTCGGAATCCCTTGAAGACCGGCAAAGAGGATCAGCAACATGAAAGGGGTCCATTCCCAAATGTCGGCAAGGATGACAATGTAAATTGCTGTATCCGTCTGTGTGAGCCATTCTTGCCCGGAGAACCCCAGTGCCTGCAGGATGCCGGTGATCGGGCCGAAGTCGGCCCCGAACATCATGCGCCACATGTAGCCGACCGCAAGCTTGGAAATCATCATTGGGATCAAGAACAGCACGCGGAAAAACGTCGTTCCGGGCAGTTGTTGATCCAAAAGCAACGCCAGTCCAAGGCCGAAGACGTATTCGAAGAACACGGCGATCACGACCATTTGCGCGGTGACGCGCAGTGCGTTCCAGAAGCGCTCGTTCTGGAATAGCTGCGACCAGTTGTCCAGTCCCGTAAACGACATGTCGAACTCGCCTAGGACCGTGACCTCGCTGAACGTCAATGCGACGGTAAACAGGAACGGAAAGATGGTCAGCACCAGCAGAATGATGATAGCCGGTGCGAGGAAGGATCGTCCGGCGTTGGCCCCTGTGAACCATCCGGTGACGCGGGGAAGCATGAGGATCTCTCGACGATATCAAACGTAAAGCTCCCTGCGGGCTCCTACTGTAGAAAGAGCCCGCAGGGAGTCCGTTCCACGTTTATGGATCAGGAGCTCGTGTCTAGCCCTAATGACGCGCGATAGCGCTTGAGCTGCTCCTCTCGACCCTGTTCATTGGTGATGCGCTCCCATTCGTCTTGGACCGCATCCAACGCCTCGGCTGGCTCCTTTGAGCCAGCCGTGACTTGGGAAAGTTGGACGTCGAGTGCCTCAAAGTAGTCCTGGGTACCGGGTATGCGCAAGTCGACTTGGGCGTTCTCATTGTTGATTGCATTGCGAAGCGCATTGAGGTAGCCCTCGGCATTCTCCAGGCCGAACTCCTGCCAGCGTTCGACGTCCTCGAAGTGGGATGCCCGATACGGGTTCCATCCGGTCTCCGGCGTCGTAACCGCCGTGAAGCTTTTTTCCTTGCTACCGATGAACGTCAGGAAGTCATAGGCCGCGCGTATGTTCTTCTCTGGCCTGTTGGCGGCCACAGAGCCCATCCAGCCACCGAAGGCGAGGTACGAGGGCCGATTGCTCTGCTCCACCCAGGTGCCTTCGCGATAGTCCCAGTACTGGTCACTGCCAGGCAACGGGATGTAGCCGACCTTGCCCTTGACTTGGGAGTCCTCACTTCGGGCAGCCAGGATGCCGATGTCACCCCAGTCGATGACGAGCGCGGCCTTACCTGCGGAGAACTGCTGTCGGATGGCACCTGAGTCAAAGCCTTTGATGCCAGCGAGGCCGAACTGATTGACGTCGCGGAAGTTCTTAAGTCCTTCGATGTGACCCGGATTGTTGATCAAAGGCCGCATATCGATGGGGTCGAAAAACAGGCCATCTGGCTGATCGGGCGGACTCGCAAAGGCCGCTGTCCGGGAGAAGTACGTCCAGGTGGACTGGCCGTCCTTCCGACGGGCTTCCACAAGACCAGCTTCCTTATTCCCGTCGCCATCGAAGTCCTTGTTGTGGAAGAACTCCGCTATATCACGGTACTCCTGCCACGTCTGCGGCGGCCTCAGTTCATAGCCGAACTGATCTTGGAATTGCTTCTGAAACTCCTCGTTCTCGATGGCGTCCTTGCGATAGTAGGCAATGTGCAGATCGCCATCCAAAGGCACGGAGAAGGTGTTGCCGCCGAAGTTGGCGATGCGCTCACGATACGTGGAGAGGATGTCGTCCCAAGCCAGCCGATCGCTCGCCCGGACGTCGAGGTCCGAGAATTGGCTGCCGTCAAGGGGAGCGAGATGGGGGGACAGATCTCCGAGCCAGCCGGCCGGGTGCAACATTAGGTCGAATTGGCCACCGCCCAGCGTCAGTGAACTAAGTATCCGATTAAACAGGTCGCCGAACGGTGCGGTAATCAGGTTGATCTTGCCACCAGTCATCTCCTCCCATTCGGGAGCGAACATCTGGACTGGTTTGGCAACGAACGGCGGCGTCTGGGTGATCACGTTAACCGTTACACCGCTGAAGTCTTGGCCCTTGACAACTGGGCCGAACGTTCCCATTATTCCTAGAGCCGCTGCGCTACCGGCCGTCGTTTTGAGGAAATCTCGTCGCGTGAACGTTCCTGTTCGCCGCTTGACATCGCTCATTGAATACTCCCTCCTATATTAGCTTTTGGGAATTGTGACTTGGCGACCTGGATGTATCGACGGTTTCCACCTCCTTTCGTTAGTTCAATGCCCTGGTCTCGGCCGCATCAAAGCCGAGTTCTCCTGAGACGTGATTCGCCTCTTGTGTTAGGCGATTTGTGAAGTCATGCATCGACTTTTCCGAAGCGACGTTCGGGGAAAGCGAGACGCTCATGGCCGCGATAACCCGCCCTTCGTGGTCGCGGATAGGTGCAGCAACGCAAACCGTGCCGTATTTGAACTCTTCATAATCGGCGGCCCAGCCACGCTGGGCGACGTCATCGAGTTCGACGCTCATCTCCGACGGATCCGTGATCGTATTCGATGTAAAGGACTCCAAGACCGCCGTTTCCAGGAATCGATCTCGTCGATTCGTATCCAGGTTGGCCAACAATACCTTGCCCAAGGCCGTGCAGTGAGCCGGCACACGGTTCCCGACGATGGACGGAAAGACGACCTCGGTGCCAGCCACCTCGCGATCAAGGTAGAGAACTTGCCAATCGCGTAGGACCGCTAAATGTGCGTTGACGCGATAGTCGTTCGCGATGCGGCGCAGATACGGCTTGGCTAGAGTCCGAACGTCGAGGCTTTCCGAGGCAATGCGACTCCGCTCCAGGAGTTTCCATCCCAGGCGAAATTTTCGATCAGCGTCCCGTTCAAGGTAGCCATGACGTTCCAACGTGCCGAGGATCGGGTAGAGTGAACTCGGCGAGAGATCGAGTTCGCGGCCCAGGTCCGACACCCGGAGCTTAGTCTGTTGAGGATCAAACAGGTCCAAGACTTGGAAGGCCTTTTCGAGGGAGGTGTTCGTATATCGTGCTGGTGCTGAATGCTTGTCGTGGGTCAGACTTGGACTGGGAGGATGCAATGGATCGCTCATAGCCCGTGCCTCTTTTTACATTTTCAAATTGACTTTAGCATAGTGCAACTCCCCTGGCTCCGTCAACCCCCCTCCCCCGGTCGGGCAGATGCAATGCCGGTTGTCCGTCGATCGCAGGAAATGTCGAGCGAAGGTTCAACGTGAGCGCCGGAACGCCTGGACGCGATCGAGGCTCGGCATCGAGTCCGCTCCGCCGTAGCGTGTGGCCACAAGCCCGGCCGCCGCATTGGCGAACCCAAGAATTTCCATCAGCACAGGCTCGTTTAGCGCGTCGAGGCCGCCGCGGTTCCACACCTGGAAGAGCAGGGCAGCCGTGAAGGCGTCGCCACAGCCGGTCGTCTCGGCAACCGCAACGTCAAGGCCGGGCACATGGATGACGTGTCCGTTGAAATGGCCGGTTGCACCCTCCGATCCAGATGTGATGACGGTCAAAGCATCCCGGGAAAGAGGCAACTGATCCAACGCCGCTTCTAGGGTTCCATCGCCGACGAGGAACTGCAGATCTTCGTCGCTCAGTTTGAGGATGTCCACGGATCGAGCAATGTCCTGAACCATGGCGAGGAATGCTTCGCGGTCCTCGATCATCGACGCACGCACGTTCGGATCAAAGGACGTGAGCGTGGCGCTGTGTTGAGCCTGGCGATGGAGCTCGAGATAGGTCTCGGCAGATGGCGCTTCCAGCATGGCAATGGAGCCGAAGTGATAGATGGCGTAGTTGTCGAGGTTGAGTCGGGCCACATCGGCTGTCGTCAGCCGAGTGTCTGCCACTCGATCACGATAGAACCGAAACTCTGGTTTCCCTTCCTCGTTGACAGCCACGAATGCGAGCGTCGTCTTGAGATCAGCTCCCTCCAGAACCCAGTCGGTTTTGGCGCCCTCAACCTCGAGGGTTCGTCGTAGGCCCTGGCCGAACTCGTCGTTCCCGAGTTTCGTGAGAAACGAAGCCGAGACCCCGAGCCGAGACAGGCCGACGACGACATTGAAAATCGACCCGCCGGGACGCTTGTCGAACCGAACGCTCTCGCCCAAGCCCGATCCGCGGTCCCTTGAAATGAAGTCGAGCAAGATCTCCCCGCCACACAGGATAGGCGTTGCCACGTTGGACCTCCTTGGCATCAGCGCGTGAAGTCTGTTTCAAATCGGCTCATGTCGTCGTGGGGGAACGATGTGGCAAAGAACTCGTGGAATACCCGCTCCGGAAGCGTTATGTGATCTGCACCTGCCTGGAACGCCAAATTGACGTCATCGGACGACTTGAGGCTGGCCACCAGGATCTGGGGTCCATCCCAACGGCGCCGGTACGCTGAAAGCGACGCTAAGGCGTTGGCGGCGTCCTCGTTCGCCTGGCGTTGTCGGTCGAAATACATCGCCGCGTATTCGACATCGGTCTCCGTGGCGGCGACGTATTGGGCAAGCGAATACACAGCTGTGGCACAGATGGTCCATCCGCTCGATCGGAGATCACGGGCAATGGTCGACGCCTCGAGTGGAGCCCATGGCAGCTTGATGACGAACTTGGCGCGATCGACGTCGCCGTTTTGAGCGAGTCGATTGATGTCCGCGATCCATCGGGTGTCACGCAGCGAGCCCTGCACAAAGTGTAGGCCGTCGAGCTGTTGCAAGCGTTGAACCATGTCGACCATGCCGGTGTGCGGACAATCACGGCGCAGCAGGGTGGGGTTGGTCGTGATCCCGGCGACGAAGGCATGGTGGTTGACCATGTCGAACGCTTCGTCGGTTGCCGCGTCGATAAAGATCAGAATAATCCCTCCGATGAGTCATTTACCCGACGAGGAGTCCTTGCCACCCTTCTCCAGCTATTGCTAATCTATACCCCGTCCATTGTGCCTCACAAGTGAGTTGTACCATGGCTCAGCAAGAGCAAGGAACTTCGTATGCCGTGATTTTCGATATGGATGGCGTCTTGATCAACAGCGAACCGCTGCATGATCAAGTTCAGCGCCAATTTGCCCGGGAATTGGGCATTGAATTGTCTCCTGACTTCTTCAAGCAGTTTCGTGGTGTCGACGGGTGGACGTTCTGGTCCTACGTTGTGGCCGAATACGACCTCGAACTCTCCGTGGATGAGCTACTTGAAGAGGATCGAGATCGATACATTGCTGCCATTGAGAGCGATGCCGACATCAAGGCTATTCTGGGCGCCAATGAGCTCGTTCAACGTCTTCGTAAAGACGATGTTCCTATCGCATTGGCGTCTTCGTCCTCTCGGCGACAGATTCGAGCTGTTCTAGACCGACTCGATCTCCAACCGGCATTTCGAGTACAAGTGGGCGGGGATGAGGTCGAGACGGGGAAACCTGATCCAGCAATCTTTCGGCTCGCAGCTGAACGACTAGGATTTCCCGCAGCTCGTTGTGTCGTTATTGAGGACTCAACCAACGGAGTTACGGCGGCCAAGCAAGCCGGAATGGCTTGTATAGGGTTCAACGGCTTATTTCATAATGATCAAGAACTGTCGGAAGCTGATGCCGTCGTGAACGACCTTCGTAATGTATCGGCCCTTTCTATCAACGATCTTCTGGTAAGAGGGGATTAATAGGGTTTTACCGATGCACCTTAGCAAGAGCCAGTGTCTTTCCATGTGAGTAAGGTTTGCTCGGTACATGAAAAAGCGTGAGATCAGATAATTATTACGGGGTTAGGTGGCTTCATTTGATTGTTGATCAAGGCTCTCATCGACAGCTTATTGGGTTAGCTTTGCTAGCTTAGTGTCTGTTGCAGTTTACGCAACTGAGTGTAATTTAACTTTAGCCTGTCATCCAGCAGCTAAGGCATAACATTAGACTGTTAATGCGTTATTCGCGGACATTTAGCGAGTCAGACCGTCGAGGATGTCGCTCCTATAT
>JBDGQN010000154.1:0-2726 GCA_042219055.1 Salinibacter sp.
CCTCGATGCGTTGCTGGACGGGGCCGTGACCATGCTGGAATTGGATTCACTTCTTGCGGAGGCCTCCATCGCCCGCTCGGTGGCCTCGAACCTTCAGTAGCGAGAGGCCCCCGCGGAATGCGCCGAGCCGGGGGCGATCTGAGTGGGCTGGACCGGGTGTCTGCAGGATCCGGCAATCTATTTGGGGTAGAGTCATTCCGAGCTACACAGCTGTTCGCCAGAAGCTCTTACTTCACTCGTATCATCGGAAGTCTGCCCGTGGCTACCATCTGTCATCTCTGTATTCAGGCTTTACAATGCACGCCGGGGCTTTTATAATACGTTCACGCAGCCGATGTCACCGGTCCTACGTCACTCTCTGATCGCGTGCTGTCTGATCGCGTGCTGTCTGATCGCGGTGCTATCAAGAAGCCTGTCGGCGGCTTTCTTTCGCGGAAAAAGAGAACTTCCTGAACTGCTGTGCTGCGCCACAAGCATGCATGATCTTACCCGGAGCCAGAGCCGAAGCCTAATGGGGCAAGAGGACCGGGCTACACCTCCCCCTTGGGGCTGATCTCAATTCCGCTACTCCCCAACGCTCCGATGCATCGACCCGAATTTTCGCATTCCCGATGGGGGGCTGTCCTAATGGGGGGAGTTTTGTTTTGGATTGTTTGCCTCCTCTCGTTGAGTGCACAGGCCCAGTCTGCGCCTCGGATTGCCTCGGTCCAGCCTGACCCGCTCGTTGGGAGTCTCGACTGGAAGCAGCTCACCATTCAGGGGCGGGGCTTCGAGGAGGGCTTCGCCGTTCGGCTGCACGCAGAGGGCGTCGTAGACACCGTCGTAGAGGCGCCGGACCGGCTGACGTACGTCGATCCCCAGACGGTGAGGGTGCGGGCCGTCTTCGGCAATGAAGCCAGTGAGTGGGCAGTACAGATCATTCACCCGGACAGCGCCAGGTCTAATGCCTACCCGTTCAGCATTGAAGCACCTGCTCCCCAAATCGAGGTCGTACGGCCGCTCCGCCGGTCGCAGGATGGGCAGGCCTTCAAAGTGACCGTGCAGGGACCTACACTGACCTCCTACTCAACCGTGCGGTGGAACGGAGAAAATCTGCCCACGACGCCCATCAAATCCAGCCAAGACCCAAACGCGGTTACCATTGGCCTGGAGGCCACGGTGTCGCCTGACATGGTCGAAGGACCCGGCGAAAACGCGATCACGGTGCACACGCCCCCACCGGGCGGGGGGGCGTCGCCGCCGACGTTTTTCACCGTGACGACGCAGCCCTTCTACCAAACCACCTGGTTCTATCTGGGCGTTGTGGGAATAATTGTCGTGGCCGGGCTGGGGCTTCACTGGTTTCGGCTCAAGAGGGTACGGGAGCGAGCGCTGGAGCGGAAGGTCCGCGAGCGCACCGAGGCGCTGCGCAGGGAAAAGCAAAAGACCGAAGAGCAGGCCGAGCGCCTCAAAGCCCTCGACGAAGCCCGGCGTCACCTGTTCGAGGACCTGTCCCACGAGCTGCGGACTCCGCTCACGATGATTAGCACCCCCCTCCACACCGTGCTGACCGATATCGACGATGCCCTTCCTGAGGACGCCCTTGAGCTACTCGAAGCGGCCCATCGCAATTCGAAGAAGCTGGAGGAACTGGTCGATCAGGTATTGGAACTCTCCCGCCTAGAGACAGGAGACCTGTCGTTGGAGACGCGCCCCGGCGACCTCGTGGCATTTGCACGTGAGACCGTGCGCTCGTTCGAACCGATGGCCGAGCAAAATAATGTCCAGCTTCGTTTCCGTGCCGACCCAGAGCAGATTCCCAGCAACTTCGATCCCGAAAAGCTACGCTCCGTGCTGGGCAATCTGATCGAGAACGCACTCCAGCGCACCCCCGAGGGGGGCAAGGTGCTGGTTCGGGGGGAACGTCCAGATACAGAAACCGTCACGCTGCACGTTTCCGACACCGGGCCAGGCATTCCTGACGACGAGATCTCAGACCTGTTCGATCGATTTCAACGCAGGGAAGCCTCTGATCAGCATCGCTCGCACGTCTCCAGCCTAGGGCTCTCACTGGCGAAGGAGCTGGCGGAACTGCACGGGGGGACCATCGAGGTCGAGAGCGAACCGGGACTCGTCAGCACCTTCACCCTGCGCCTCCCCATCCAAGAGCCGGAGGGCAAGCAAGGGGCTTCCTCGGACGAACGGCCGAGCGAGGAGGGGCGGGCAGAAACAGCGACTGTTTCGTTCCGCCGCAATAGGGGGCGCGACCCGAAAGAGAACGACCCCGAGGGGGAGTCCTCCCCCAACGAGACACCGGCCGGGTCATCTGAAGACGATCGGGCAACGATTCTCGTCGTCGAAGACAACCCCGACATGCGCACGTATCTGCGGAATCAACTCTCCGACACCTATCGCATCCAGGAAGCGCAGGACGGCACCGATGCCCTCGAGACCGCCCGTGCCGAGCCCCCGGACCTGATCCTCAGTGACGTGATGATGCCCGAGATGGACGGGGTGGAGCTATGCCGCCGCATAAGGAATGACGACGCGCTGCGCGACGTGCCCGTCCTGCTGCTCACCGCCAAGGCCGGGGAGGAGGCCGAAGTCAAGGGGCTCGACGCCGGGGCCGACGCCGGTCTGTTCACGGCCTTCCGGTGGTTGAGTCTGGTGTTGACCACGGGCTCGGTCGTCTACGGCGGGGCGACGTTCTTCAGGGACGTGTATCCGACAGTTCAGTAGACGTACTC
>JBDGQN010000154.1:2736-12362 GCA_042219055.1 Salinibacter sp.
GCCGCCGAGGAGGACGTGGTGGCGGGCTTGGAGGCCGGGGCCGACGCGTACGTCGAAAAGCCGTTCTCGATGGAGACCCTCCGGGCGCGCATCCAGAATCTCCTGGAGTCCCGAGCGGCCCTCCGCGACCGGTACAGCGACGAGGTGGTCGTGGAGCCGAGCGGCGTCTCGGTGACACCGGAAGAGAAGGAATTTTACCAAGAGGCCCGGACCGTGGTGGAGGCTCACATCGACGAGTCCGGATTCACCGTCGAGCAGTTTGCGGGAGAACTGTCAATGAGCCGGAGCACCCTCCGCCGCCGGTTGAAAGACGTCACGGGCCAGACCCCCGCCGCGTTCGTCCGCCATCTCCGCCTGGAGCGCGCGGCCCAGTTGCTGCGGGAGGATGCGGACCTGCGGGTGTACGAGGTGGCCGACGCCGTCGGATACGAGAGCCCAGACCACTTCGCCCGTCTTTTTCGCGAGCACGTCGGCGTCTTTCCGTCTGAGTATCCGGGGGAAGAATAATCGAGTCGCATCCGAAACGGCAACGTGCCCAGTGGGATGCTCGTCGTCACTCCCCGTTCCTCGGCTCAATCTTCCACTTCCAGCCTGTCCCGGCGCAGTGCCGTTCGCCGGTGTCTCAGGTGAACGGCGGTCTCGTCGTTCCCGAAGAGAATGAAGGCGCTCTGTCCCTGATCGCGGCGGGCAGCCATCGGGGCGCTCAAAAATAAGTAGTCTGGGGAGTCCTATCTCGAATGCCCATCGGCGAGACCCCCTGGAGAGGGTGCTCAGCGTGCAGGCTACAGGGAATCCCCAACAGGCTCTTCACAATTCCCCGACAGACTCCTCATGACGCACGTGTCGGAGAAGGTAGGGGCGTATTTGGTGAGCCAGGTGCAGCATTATGGATATGCGGCCGAGTTCCTGGCGCTTCATCAACTGAATGACTTTCATCGAAAGGGATATTGCTATGCAGAATTATTATAGGACAACCAAAAGCACATTCTTCGTAACTTTGTCCCTACTTTCGGTTTCACTTTTAGGTTGCACCGCTGCAAAAACAGCTGGAACTCACAACGAAGATCTATCCGAAAAGGGGCCGTATGTCTTTACGTACGATGGGAAGCCTGAAGAAGCAGTTTCCTCTCTTAAGAAAAATTTGTTACCGAAAGGGTTCTCTGTAGTAAACGAAGACGAGTTCGAAGGAGGAGGATCGTACGTATTTGATAAGACTCTCGCAGATGACGAAAAATTTGAGACTACGGCGTTTTTTGAATATATGACGGGCACATCTACGGGTACACAGAAAGGGAGGCTCGTTTTTGTAGTGTCGCGTACAGATGGAAATATCACCGTTCGAATGACGCCGCGTCTCGTTGCGACGACCCAGCAGTACAGTAAATACAACTCATCCTCGGAGGCCGAGGAAGCCCAAGTAAAGCAGGGGCACCCACTGCCCATGAAGTACGGGCGCATGCTTGTGCAAATCGACGGCTGGAAGCTGAAAGATCCACCGCGAGCGGAAGTTTTTATGAATGAAAGATCAACGGCAGGGCCTGAGTCAAGGGCTGAAACTCCAGACAAAAATCAAGGGAAATCTAATACGGGGCAGAAGGAACCTCGAAAGAGTCCCAAATACGGAATTGGATTTCAGTGGGCTGCGCCAGCCTTTGGTGTTAGTGGCACGTACGACTTCACAAATAGAATCACTGGGCAGGCCGTGCTCGGCTTCATCGGTGGATTGCAGACATACGCTGCACGCGGATTATACCGATTCAAGCGGAAGGAGGCTTTGAGCCTCTATGGCTATGGTACGATTGGAGCGTGGCGATATAGCGGAGCCCTGACATCCAGTTCCGCCCTCGGGCTCGGTGGAGGCGTAGGGGTGGAATATGGATGGGGGCAGATTTATGGCAACCTCGAACTGGGGTTTGTAGGGCTTGATGGGGAATTGGCGGGCTACAATGACAGCTTCTCTTCCGTTACCTACGGCATTGGCCTCCACTATAAGTTCGGCAAATAGCCTTCTAACCTCGGGACCTGCTCGCGATGGCGCCTCCAACCATGGATCGGCCTCATCGGAAAACCGCTGGCATCATTTGCACCGTCCTGGGCGGCATGCTGAGCCTCTGGGTCATCGCGCGGCTGTCGAGCGCCGTCGGCCGGCAGCAGACGTGGGCGCCGCCGTTCGCTCCGTACGAGTTGGTGACGTTGGGAGGAGCAGTGGGGGCCGCGGGGTTGCTCATAGTAGGAATACTCAGCTGGACATCGTTTTCCGTGGGGGACCCGGGTAAGTACGATCAGGCATAGGCATCGCACCGCTAATTTCTCAAGTAACCCAGAGGTTCACACATGCCGCGATATGAGTATCAAGTCGTTCCTTTCTCCGGAAACGTCAAGGGGAGTCAGGGGCCGCTGAGAGATAAGCCGACAACTCCAGCAGATGATCAACGAGCAGGCCGAGCAGGGATGGGAGTTTTGCGCCCTCAATGACGTGAAGACGAAGGTCCAACTTGGCTGTCTCGGTTGACTGCTGGATAGAGAGTCGACCTACATCTCACACGATCAGGTGATCTTCCGACGAGAAGTGTCCACGAAGTGAGCCTCGGTGCGCACGGTGTGACGGAAGACGCGCCTGCAGGAAAAGCTTCTGGGCTTACCCCCATCGCTTTGTGGGGGATCATACTATTCTGATTCTGATCACCGCGCACGATTCCCATGCACAGCATCGGTTCTGTAAGTCTGGTTTGCTCGGTTCCTGACGTCGCCCTGGAAGACCTCACCAAAAGTCTCAGGGACCTGCTTCTCTTGTTCTGCTGCGGCATTCTTGCGGTCGGCTCGGCCGAGGCACAGGATGGCTCTCACAGCTTAGTAATGACGACAACGCTGATTCCGGTGTCCGGGCCGGTAGATCACCGCGGCCAAGCAGGTAGGAGAAACGGTTCAAGAAATGAGGGTGACAAAAAAGCCAGTTCTTATGCTTCGATCGAAAAACGATCCGAGCGACGAATCTGTGACTTTAGCTACGGATTTATTGAGTAAAAAGTCTACCCAGCAAAAGAAACGCATAAACAATATTAATATTTATTCAGCCAGTATTCAAGTGAGAATGAATATACCGTTGTGGTGGAGGATAAATACACCCATACTTACATGTCTGATTATTGCCTCTCTTCTGTGGGTCCTTTTTTTTACCTTAACAGTCCAAGCGCAGGATCTCGAGGTGAATAGCGATTCCGTCCGCCAGGCCCAGAAAGGGAAAATCACTGCTCCACTTGCAGCGTCCGCGGAGGACCTGCAGTTTGGAGCCCAGCAAACCATCACGACTGAAGCTAATGAGGCATGGGCAGTCTACGCATCAGATCTGGATGGTGATGGAGACCAGGATGTCCTCTCTGCGTCCTACGGTGACGATAAAATCGCGTGGTACGAGAACAATGGGGCGGGTGTATTCTCTACTCAAAAGGTGGTAACCGCCAACGCAGACGGTGCCTTTGATGTATATGCCACGGACTTAGATGGAGATGGTGATAAGGATATTCTTTCTGCTTCAGGTTTGGACGACAAAATCGCCTGGTACGAAAATAATGGGACTGGCTCTTTCTCCGACCAGCGTGTCATTACAGAGGAAGCTGACGGAGCATTTTCTGTCCACGCCGCAGACTTGGATGGGGACGGAGACAAGGATGTGGCGGCGGCATCATGGGAAGGGGATAAGATTACATGGTATGAAAATATCGACGGCGATGGCCTTTTTTCAGATCAGAAATTAATTGCTGATGATTTTGAGAAGGCAGAGGATGTCTATGCCGTGGATCTAGATGGGGATGGAGACAGAGATATCCTCACTACCGCTGAAGGTGAAGACGTAGTAGCCTGGCACGAGAACGATGGTAGCGGTTCATTTTCTTCTCAAAAGGTAATTACGTCTGAAATAGATGGTGGAGAGAGGGTTCATGCTGAGGATATAGACGGCGATGGGGACCAGGACGTTTTATCTGCGTCCTACGGTGACGGAAAAATCGCATGGTATGAAAACATTGGTTCGGGAAATTTTTCTAGTCAAAAAATAATAACTACAAATGCTGTTGGTGCTACTTCTGTTTACGCTGAAGATGTAGACGGAGACGGCGACTCGGACGTATTTTCAGCATCGAGAATTGACGATAAAGTCGCGTGGTACGAAAACGATGGAAGTGGAGTATTCTCAAACCAAAAGGTAATAACTAGAAACGCTGAAGGTTCCAACGAAGTTTACCTTTCAGATCTGGATGGAGACTCTGATAGAGATGTTCTTTCTTCATCCAGTTCTGACAATAAAGTTGCATGGTATAAAAATACAGGCTACTTAGAAGCCCCGTTTACAGATAACTTTAACGACGCATTCATTGACTCGAGGAAGTGGGAAACCACCGGCCGTGACGGTCCCAATGGAGATCGCGTGGTGGAAGAAGATGGCGTGATGAAAGTGGAGGTTCGTGAGACGGACAATGGGGGTATACTAAATTCTAAGTGGATTCGCGTGGGTACGGACACTCCAATACAGATCTCGCAGGAGACTAAGGTTCACTACGCCAATGACAAGTTTTCGGGCGATCTACGGGTCCATATCGAAGGAAAGCCAGCCCAAACCTTTGGTGTGAGCTACGCCAACTACGACTACGACGGCGGTCAAGCTGAGTCACTGTTTGGTATTCACCTCTTCCGGAATGCCGCTAATCCGAACAACGAGTGCTGTCAAGATGACGTGAGCGAGGGCATTGACGGCATCTGGGACCAGTGGTTCAACGAGGATCTGGTTTATAATCCGCAAACTGGAGAGCTTCGGTATCTCGTCGCTGACACCACAGCTATCACTTACAACGTTGGAAGCATCACAGAACAGGATAGCATAAATGTACGACTCGAGTATCAGTCGTGGGGATGGTGGACCGGTCACTATATCCACCTCGACGATTTGTCCCTTACCCAGGGAAGCGGGGGTGTTTTCCCACCTTCACCTTCAGGTTTGGTCGCGGCGGCCGAGCAGCAACAAGTAGATCTGACGTGGGAGGCTAGTACCAGCGAGGTGGATGGCTACAATGTCTACCGCTCAACCTCCTCGTTTGGCGACCCTTCTGACGCAACGAAACTCAACGCGTCCCCCCTGAGTGACGCGAGCTATACCGACGCAGATGTAAGCAACGGCACAACCTACTACTACCGGGTGACAGCCGTCGATGACGAGGGGAACGAAAGCAGTCCCTCCAACGAGGCCACGGCCACGCCCTCCGCGTTCGCGAATTGGCCCGAGCCGGAAGAAACATCGATAACGCTGAAGATAGTGTCTCCGGAAGTGGATGTCTCTAGAGTTGAGCTTCAGCTCGGAGATCTGGATAGTTGGGAGACTGATTCTCTATCGTCGACGTTTGCAACATTCACGGACCCAGGGACGCCGGCTGGGAGGTTCTCCAAAGTTCGACTGGTCGATTCGAGCGATCAAGTTGTCGGGTATCTTCCATTCGTGTATAGGATGTCGAATTTCGATAATGGGAACGGGGTAGACGCGATCATTTACGTCCACGACGAGCCGCAACTGCAGCCTCTCTTCGGTCGCTGGTCAGAGGAATGGGCTTACTACGACGAGGATTGTCCAGGTGAGAACGGGTGCCCGCAGGCTCGTCCACTTTCAATGCTCGTACCGCCGAAAGGAGAGGTTGACAGTGTCGACTTGAATCAGCAGGACCCTGTCGTGCTCGTTCATGGGTTGAGCGCCCGGTACCCGGCCTGGGGGGATGAAATCGGAAAGGTTCGACGAGAACTCGTAGGGCATCTTTCCAGTGAAGGTTACGACGGCTGGCAATTCTACTACCCAGAGAACCAAAACATCACGAAGAGTGGCCCGCTGCTGGCAAAGGCGGTTCATCGGCTACAGAACGACATAGGGTACGGCAACGACCAATCATTCGACTTGGTTGGTCACAGCATGGGCGGACTCGTCTCACGGCATTACATTCAGAGAATGGGAATTGCCTCTTCCCGTAGCACCTATTCACAGGTGCTCAGCTTCGATCCGGGAGAGCCTGGAAGTACCGTCAACAAGTTTCTGATGCTTGGAACGCCAAACCATGGGAGTTACCGGGCCTGGGGATGTACCGGACAGGGAGCAATTTGTAATAATTTTGGTCCGATCGTATTTAATCGTGACGTAGGGGCGCCTGCTTATCGACAAATGACGCCGGGAAGCAGGTTTCTGCGTGACCTCAATCGGTCGACGATAGCGCCCAATCCATACTCGCAAGCATCGACACTTGTATTTGCTGGGACAAGAAATCCTCTCTCAGAAATTCTTGTAGAAATCCCGGACCAGGATGACGGCCTTGTTGCCGTCTCCAGCGCAAGCCTCCTTGATTTGGGCATTCCTCTCGCGGTCGGAGATTTTACGCACACTTCGGCGCTCGATAGGGGCGGGGAGTACGATCCGCGTCTCAATGAAGACACGGATACAATCATCACGAATTTTCTTTCGGAGGAATACGACCCAGCGGCTCCCGGTAGTCTCGGTCCGATTACGGGATTTTGGAGTGGGGAAACAGGGGGGGAGATCGATCCTGAGCCAAGCTATACAGACAGCCTTTCAGCAAATCCAGAAGAAGGAGTCCTAACAATCAATGCTGAGGAGACGTCTATTCAAAACCTCGGTATCACCTCATCTTGTGACACAGACGGCTCCTCTGGAATAGAGACGTGCGTGCGTATCGGTGGAGGACAAGGAATGAAGAAAGTGCCATCTCAAACTCGATTCTTCTCTCATATCGGGGGAATCCCGCCTTCCCTAGGATTTGGGGCGGCACTTGGGCTGCCCGCGAAGGCACCCCGAATTGCTACCGTTCAGGAGCATTGGTTCGGGGAGGTAGGGTGGCAACCGGTAGGGAAACTATCGCTCCCCACCAAGTACCTGCATACCACGCAGGCTCACTTGGAGCTGAACGATGTTCAGCGGACCGTCGCACAGGCGAGCGGCTTTACGCCGAGTGTGGGCGTGTCCAGTCCCTCCGGAAATGCGTCGGCTACGTCATCGAAATCGGCCGCGCCGAAGAAGACTCAGACCGCCGGAGCTCAATTTCAGGTGGACGCCGAAACGGATACCCTGTCGTTCTGGCTGGCACAGGACAGTACCGGGGACTTCTCCAGTCACGACATGAGGCTGGAGGCCCCCGACGGGACGGTGATCGACTCGTCGGAGGCGAAGTCTGAGCCCGGACTCAGATACACGCAGGACCTTGCTCTCGGCTATGCCATCTACTCTGTCATAGATCCGGCGCCAGGCCGCTGGACAGTACGCTACAATGCCTTGGTGTCTGCATCGGTGGCAGCGCCGGTCATGAGCACGGTCGACCTCCGGGTCGGCGTCCCGGACTCGTCGTTTGAGACAGGCGATACAGTGCCCGTAACGGTCTCCTTCTCCGGGCAGAATACCTACGAGGACACGGACGTCAGCGCCCAACTTCGCGTGGAAGACCCCGAGGAGGGCGGCATGACGACGCTCGGATCGATTGACCTCAGCGAGAGCGGACCGACGACCTACGAAGGAGAGTTTTCACCCTCCTACGTCGGTGCCCACCAGGTCGCCGTCGATTTCTCAGCGAAGGTGGGCGGGAAATCGGTTCTGCGGCGCACCGTCGAAAGCGTGACGGTCAGCGGCGACTCGGCGGATGCGGCACCGGAGCCGCCCCCGCCGCCCACGGGCCTGTCGGCCCAGCGTGAGGGAGCGGAGGGCGTGGCCCTGAGCTGGTCGGCAGGAGGATCCGGAAAGACCGAAGAGTACCGCATCTACCGGGACACGATTCCGAATCCAACTCAACAGGTCGCGTCGGTGCCCTCTGGGCAGACCTCCTACACTGACAGTGAGGTTCGGGGTGGTCAGGTGTATTACTACCGCGTCGCTGCCGTGGGAACCGGCGGGGTGGAAAGCGACCCCACCGACGGGGCATCGATCTTCACCTACCCCTCGTCTCTCTCTATAAACATTCAGCGACCATTTGGCAGCGTCTCCAGTGAGCAGGGCTATCGGCTTATCGCACTCCCGGGCGCCGCCGATCAGCCCCTTCAGGAGACGCTCAGCGGGGAGGCCGGAAACGAGTGGCAGGCCTGGTGGGACGATGGGTCCAGCCAGGATTACTTCCAGAAATTCGATGGGTCCGATACGTTCCGCTTCCGCGCTGGCCGTGGATTCTGGGCACTGAGCAAAAATGACTGGTCGGTAAGCCGAAGTGTCGAAACGGTCCCTCTCAGCAATGAGGACCAGACCTCGATCCCTCTCCACGACGGGTGGAATATTATCGCCAATCCGTTCGGCGGAGACATTGGATGGGGCCAGGTAGAGGCGGCAAATGAGGGCACCCTGCGGGCGCTCTGGCGCTTCAACGGGAGTTTCGCGCAGGTCGACACCTTCCGGTCGGCAACGGCCGGGGAGGCCTTTTACTTTCTCAACGACACCGGCCTCGACTCGCTAAACGTCCCGTATCCGGGAGCCCCGGCCGCGAAGAGTCAAGAGAAGGAGAAGAGCCCGCTCCTTACGATCAGGGCCAGACCAAAAGGCGCAGAGTCTCCGACCTCCGCGGTGAAGGTTGGGTTTGACAAATATGCGGCTAAGGGCCTCGGTCGTCTCGACGAGCCGGCCCCTCCAGGCCGGTTCTCGTCGCTGAGCCTGAGGCTTCAGGTGCCCGGCGAGGTGCCCAAGCGGCAGCGCTCGTTAATGATTGAGCGGCGACCCTTGGGCTCTGGCCCTGAGGAGGGCCAGACGTTCCAGCTCCGGCTCCAGGCCGAAACGGATGGTCCCGTCCAGGTCATGGTCAGCGGCCTGGATGCAGCGGAGGACTCAGAAATGAAGCTGCTCCGCCCCTCTGCGGGCCGTAGCTACGATTTGGCAACCGAAGAGGCGATCACGCTTGAAGAGGCAGACAGCACAGGGCTCAAGCTCGCCGTCGGGAGCCCCGCCTACGTCCAGAACCAGGCAAAGAAAGTTCTGCCCGACGAGGTCACGCTCACCTCGTATCCGAATCCGCTGCGGAGGCAGGCTACCGTCGAATATACGCTTCCCGAACCGACTGACGTGCAGGTCACGGTCTACGACGTGCTCGGGCGCCGGGTAGCCATTCTCGACGAGGGTCGCAAGCAGGCCGGGCGTCACATGGTGACGTTGGAGGGAGAGAAGCTTCCCAGCGGCGTCTACTTCGGCCGCTTAAGAGCTGGCGGCCAGACGCGCACCCAAAAGATTACCGTGGTGCGCTGATAGCTGGGAGCCCTGCCGCACAAAACAGGCGGTGCTCCAGAAGCAGTCCCCCGAGTAAATGCCCCCCTTTCGAGTTCCAGATACGGCCCATGCAAATACTCTCCGCGAGATCAACGGCGACAACCGGTGTCCACCTCTGTCGTGTTACACCTGTAATCCTGGTGTTGGCCTTGATCCTGGTCGGCTGCGGATTATTTGGAGGCGGCTCCGACGGTGGAGGCGATCTTTCTCCCCCCTCATCGCCAACGGACTTGAATGCTACTTCTCAAGATGGAGCCATCGGTCTTGAGTGGAATGATTCCAAGGGAGCGAATACCTACCGCGTCTACCGGTCGACGAGTTCGGACGTCGATGTATCGGGCAGCCCGCT